>VFKB01000033.1 GCA_009885755.1 Parachlamydiales bacterium
ATGATCGATCAGGCAGCTTGACTAGACAGTCGGGAGAAGCCCCCGCTGCCCCCTTCGGGCACGCACGCGGGCTCGGGCACGTTAAGGCTTGGGGTTATGCAACACACCCAATCAGAGGCGCTTACAGCATGGGAATAAATAAGGGCTATTAGAAACCAAGGCCGAAAAAATTTCATAGACAACCCCGCCTAAAATATAAGTTGTGAAGTTTACTAAATTTGCATTTAGCGTCAACACTGATTTATTTCGGGCAGCGGTCGCGCTGGGGCAAGAATCTCGGAGATGCCCCCGTGCGACTCCCCTCGCGCCGAACTGCCACGCAGCTCGCCTCCGGGGCGGCGGTCAACGGCTTGGCTTCGCAAGCCGAAGACTCTCGTCCATACGCAAGCCACACTGTGGCTTGCTCTGCCCCCAATAAAAAAACCCGCTATTGCGGGTTGTTTATTGGGGGCAGATGGACTCGAACCAACGTAGACCGAAGTCGGGGGATTTACAGTCCCCTGCAATTGCCACTATGCGATACCCCCGGGAGAAAAATTGCTGGCGAAAGGAATTGAACCCTCAACCGTCCGCTTACAAGGCGGGTGCTCTGCCAATTGAGCTACACCAGCGAAATATTTAAGATGTTATAACAATCTTGTTCTTTGAATTCAACACCAGAGTCAAGTTGCCGTGACGTTTTTGATCTCTGCAGGTGCTTCTTTCGGAACAATTTGCTCTACTTTTCTAGAGAAAAGGGAACTGATCTTGCCCGCTTGTGCCGAGCCAGAAAGAACCGTAGCCTCCATTTTTTTACGACCTGTCTTGGGCTCACAGCATTTTTTATACTTTACGCCGGAACCACAGGGACAAGGATCATTACGACCAACTTTATGCGCCATACGCCCTATCCCGCTATTGTGTTATTTAAATCTTTTAAGTGTTTCATAGATGGGAAATTATCCAGAAATAGGATATAAATGCAACCGGATTTTATGACGCTACAGCTCGCTCCAGAGGAGATTCAAAATAATAGTTGCTCGATTTTGCCGGGGATTTCCCAGGGGCTTCCGCTTGCCCGGCCGCCTTGGACCAAGCTGGGGAAAAAGCTGGAAAGCATGTGCCGCAAAGCCCTTTACGACTTCCATTTGCTAGATGGGGTGACTAAGCTGGGGATCGCTCTCAGCGGGGGAAAAGATAGTTTGGGGCTGCTGTTTTTGCTGAAAGCGATCTCGGGGAAGGGGTTCCCGGAGCTGGAAATCCATGCCATTCATGTAGGCGGAGAATTTTCTTGCGGGTCGGGCGTCAGCGAGGGCTATCTTCGTGGTATTTGCCGTGAGCTGGGGGTCAATTTTATTGTCCGCTCTTCGACCCAGAAACGGGAGACGTTGGAATGCTATAGCTGCTCGAGGGAGCGGCGCAAGTTGATCTTTGAGGCAGCTAAAGAGGTGGGCTGTACGACCGTGGCTTTTGGGCACCACCGAGACGACAGCATTCAGACGCTGCTCATGAATCTGCTCCACAAGGCGGAATTTGCGGCGAACTTGCCCAAAGTGCCGATGGAAGTTTATGGAGTGACGATCATCCGTCCTCTGATCTATGTGCCGGAAAATGATCTTAGGGAATTTGCCAAGCTGTACGGTTTTGCGCGGATCACCTGCCAGTACCCCGTGGGGCAAAATTCGCTGCGGAAGGAGACAAATCAACTCATCTCTCAAATGGAAATACTGTATCCGAATGTACGGGAAAATCTCGCGCAAGCGTCGATGAAATACGGTTCTTCTAAAGCCCTCTCGCGCTAATACCCAAGATGATTCAAAAGTTGACCGATAGGCCGCAGCGAAAGTTCCCGCCTTTGACAATCTCAATCCCGGGGCTTTGGCACGACCTATCGGTCAACTTTTGAATCATCTTGGGTATAAATCCTCGGAATTGATAGGATAAGTTTTATGCTATTTCAAGAAATTTTAGCGATTGTTCTGTACTTTGCCGGTTTGTTCACGATTGGATTTTTGTCCTATCGAAAACAACATACGGATACAGATTTCATCATGGGTGGAAGATCGCTGGGTTATTGGCTAACGGCTCTAGCCGCGCACGCCAGCGATATGAGCAGCTGGCTCTTCATCGCCTACCCCGCCTCGCTCTTTATAGGGGGTATGAAAGAAGCCTGGACCGGTATAGGCCTCTTTGTCTGCATGTTTTTGAACTGGCAGTTCATCGCCCCTAAGATCCGCACGGCAACAGAACAATTTAACAGCTTGACCTTCTCGTCGTTTTTTGAAAACCGCTTAGGCGACAGGTCCGGCATGATTCGCGTATTTACTGCACTCATTCTCTTTGTGTTTTACACAATCTATATCTCGGCGGGACTCGTAGGACTGGGATTGCTGTTAGAGACTCTCTTTCAAATCCCTTACTCGATCGGAGTTATCGTCGGTATCGTGATCGTCATTCCTTATGTTTTCATGGGCGGTTATGCAACTTTAGCTTGGATTGATCTTTTCCAAGGGCTCTTTTTAATGTGCGTGATCATTTTTGTGCCTCTTTACATGTTGCCTAATGTAGGCGGGTGGGATGGGATTCGTACCGCTGCTGCTGCAAAAAACCTCTCCTTTGCCCTGTTCCCGAGCTTCAACTTCCACGCGGTCACAGAAGTATTACTGATGAGCTTCGGCTGGGGTCTTGGCTATTTTGGACAACCCCACATCGTCACCAAGTTCATGGGAATCCGGAATGTGCACGACATCGCAAAATCGAAGTATATCGGCATGAGTTGGATGTTCTTATCGCTCAGCGCCGCTACCCTCGTTGGCCTGGTTGGGATCGCCTACTTTAAGTCATCTCAAGATCCCCAGCTTATGTTCATCGACATGGTAAAAAATTCTTTTCCTCCTTTTGTGATCGGCCTAATCCTCTGCGCTGTTCTAGCTGCAACAATTAATGCGATGAGCTCGCAGGTTCTCGTTCTCTCTTCTAGCTTTACCGAAGACTTTTATAAGCGATTATTCCGCAAACAGGCCACGCCTAAAGAACTCTTACTGGTGTCGCGCCTTGGGGTCATTCTGGTATCTTTGATCGCCTTTGCTATCGCCTATGGAAAAGTCAGCACGATCTATTCTCTCGTGCTCTACGCATGGTCTGGCATCGGCTCATCATTCGGACCGCTGATCGTCCTTTCGCTCTATTCAAAAAATGTGAACAAGTATGGAGCTTGGGCAGGGATTGTAAGCGGAGGGCTGATTGCCGGCCTTTGGCCCTATCTCAACCGTTTCTTCCCACTCCAAATGCCTGCAATGGTTCCAGGATTTATCGTGGGTATCCTTTCGATTATCATCGTCTCTCGCCTAACAAATGGCGCCGAGGCAGACGTAGAGTCGCCTTAAAGCAACTTCCGCAACTCTGCTTGGAGCAGTGCAAAGGTTAAAAAGCCGTCTCGAAGCGGGACGGGCTGTTTCTTTCCTTCAACAGCCACTTCCAAAAAGCCTTGAATAAGCCCCTCATGCAGCTCCTCTTTGGTAAAAGTGAGCGCCGCGGCAATGGCTTCAGAATATTCAGTATTGGATTCAGCTTGCTCAGAAACTTTCCCTAGAAAAACAGGAATCACCGAGGAAAGGGCTCCCGAATCGGGCGCAATCCAGCCTAAGAGTATCAAAGAGGAGGCTACCATCCCCGTCTCCTCCTTTAACTCGCGCAGGGCAGCAGCTTCCATGCTTTCTTGAGAAGCGACTCCACCTCTAGGCAGCTCAAGTTCCCAAGAGCGGGTCGCATGGCGATAGTTCAAATTCAGGACGATGCGGCCAGAGGGTAAAATGGGGAGTACTGCAATACCCGGAAATCCCCTTTTAAGCTCGCTTTTCCAGATCAACCGATCGTAAGTGCCCGGAATCTTTTTTGGGAAATAGACCGCATCCCGAAGCCAAAGCCAATATTGATCTTCACTGACGACACCTATTTGACTAAATTTTAAAGCCTGCTCTGCAGAAAACCCCTTTTTTAGGAGTCGATTTTCCTGCACTTTTTGGATCTGGGAAATTTCTCCAGGGTCAGTCACAATTTCAATTTCGCCTTGTCGATGATCACCGCTGGATTGATCGAGCTGTTTGAGGTAGGAAAGGTATTCTTCCAGGGGCTCCTGGGCAAAGGCACAGTGGACAGAAAGTAGGGCCGTAATTAAAAACTTCTTCATCCTGTGATTTCCTTTTGTAAGAAGGAAAAAGGATAGCGAAAAATACCGATTCGCAACAGGGTAAAAAAATTCTTTTAAACAAGAGGCGTTATACCATTCGCAAAAAATAAAGACATAAATTGCGGGCGCTTTTACCTGCGGGCCTTCGCCTTCACTCAGGCCAACTTATTCAAGTTGGTCCCTCGCTCCAGGCGTTGGTCCTC
>VFKB01000027.1 GCA_009885755.1 Parachlamydiales bacterium
TGCTAAACTTTTATTTTTTAAGGAATAACATGAAAGTGCGAGCCTCTATTAAGGCAGACCGTTCGAAAGGGGACAAAATTGTTCGCCGCCGGGGTCGAGTCTATGTGATTAACAGTACGGATCCAAACCGCAAACAGAGACAGAAAGGTCCTGGACGTAAAAAATAATTTTCGGAGTATATGGCAAAAAAATCATCGGTTGCAAGACAGAAGAAACGTGAGCGCCTTGTGAAACTTAAGTGGGACAAGCGCCAAGAGTACAAAGCGATTGTTCTCGACCAGAACAAGAGCGATGAAGAGCGCCAAGCCGCTCAGATCTCCCTGAACAAACTTCCCAAAAACTCTTCCCCTATTCGTCTGCGCAATCGTTGCCAGCTCACAGGTCGTGCCAGAGGTTTCTTGAGAAAGTTCAAGCTTTCCAGACTCTGCTTCCGCGAACTCGCGAACCGAGGATTGATCCCCGGAGTCGTCAAAGCTAGCTGGTAGAATTAATTTCTTTCCATTCTGCATATCAGGCCACCTTTCCAAGGTGGTCTGTTTTATTTAACAAATATCAAGTTTTGTAATTAATCGGATTTCTTCTTGGTAATAAACTATTTTTTTCGTTAGTATGGTGAAAAAATGGGTGGATTATGATTCACGAGCAATTAAAGCACTTGGATACCAAAGAGTTAGAACTACCGGAGACGGTTTTTGTTCGAGATATTGAGAGCAAGGTTTTCCAATCGATTGCGATGCAGTGTCTCGCCAAAATCGAAGGGGTAGCTGTTTTAGAAGGGAACTTAATCGACAGTTTGCTTGGAAGGGATCCGTTTGAAAGGGTCAAAGGGATTTTTGTGGAGCAGGACCAGAAGACCCATTCCGTGAATGTAAAAGTGGAGGTGAACGTCGCCTACGGTGTTTCGATCCCCGATAAAGCCGATGAGATCCAGACGAAGATCGCACATGAAGTCGCGCGGCTCACCGGCCTGCATGTCGCCTCTGTCCACGTCGTTTTCAAAAATTTAATCCACTTTGAAGAAAAGCCTGCAACGATTTTCAACCAGTATAGCGATGAATTCTAGAAGCCATGTGTTATTTTCTGCGATCCACCTGTTCCTAGTTCTCTTGATCCTGGGCTTGGGGGGCTGTTTTCTCGGGCTTCCCTTCGCTCCGCATGTGCGCCTTCTCGTCCTCCAATTTTTTATGGAAAATTCCTCACCCTTTGCGACCATCGGGTATGCCCTTCTTTTCCTTGGGGCGATCCTTTTCATGGGCTTTTATGCGCTGAACCGCGGCCAATACTATCAGGTCAACATGCGGGCTGAGGTGCATCAGTCGCTCATCCGCGATTACGCGCGCAACTATTGGAAGGAATTATTTCCCCAAGAGCTCGTGCAGCCGAATGTGGTGATCTATCCCAACCAGCGGATCGAGCTCATCACGGCGCTCCCCAATCTCGCATTTGAAGAACAGGAAGCGATCCTTCAGAGGATTGAAAAGGAATTTGGCGCGATCTTGGCCAAGAACTTAGGCTACGGCAAAGATTTTCTCTTAACCGTAGTCCTTAAATAACTTTAGATCTTTTGACCCTATAAAGACAGCTGTCGCAGTGTCGTTTTTAGGAAATCTTGCTTGGAATACAAATCGACTAATTTTCGTTGCGTTTCCCTGTACTTTTTTTGAAGCTCAAGGGTTTCAGGCGTGTTGTTTAATGCTACAAAGCTTGGGGGGCGGATATGCGACCAATAACAAGGCCAAGCAAAACTTCCAGTGCGCTGTTCCCAATAGGAAAATTCCTCCTCCAAAGAGTTAAAATCACTAGACCTCTTTGGAAAGCGTAGAGAAAAATTAAGCGGCGTACATTCTTGATAGTGGGAAAGGGCTTTTAGTAAGTCATAACGACGCTGAAACACCCAAGCATTGTCCTTTCCGTAACCTAATAAAATACCGTAAAGCTGCTCATTTTTATGAAGCACTTCAAACAGAGTCGCATTCCCGGTTGAAACTCTCTTAAGCAAGGCTTCTCCAGTCACTTCTTCGCCTAATTCTTTCATGAAGAGCTCTTGGTGCTCGTTAACTTTAGCTATAAAGCACTTCTTGTTGATTAGAGTGATTATCCGCATCTCCTCTGAGGATGGATCGGGCTCGTTCAGAACAAGAAAATTGTCTCCCTCAAACTCGTGATGATATTTCGACCACGTTTGCCATAAGCGGGCTAAGGGAATGCGTTCAGAATGTCCGAATATAATGTTGTTAACAGGTTGCTGAATAAAGTATCCCGCAAGGGAAATGGGCTTTTCCCCAAACAAGGTATACCCAAAATCATTCTCAAAAACTAGTTGTCTGAAGAGCAAACCAAGATCTGCCCAATCGCCTTCCTTAATACGCTCTATTTTTTTATAGAAAAGACAACGATCGATGAGTCCTGAATTATGTATCAAAACTAGAGTTATAAGGATTATGGAGGATAAGAGGATGATATTGCGATTTTTTGACATTGCCTTGTAGCTCATGATAAGTAGCCAACCATAACATAGTTGGCTACTTTATGAGAATTGTTGCGACCTTTACCAGCCATTCCTACAAGCTTCGCAAACAAGGGCCCATGGGGGATTAGGGTGCCCTTTAGGGCAGGTCCAAATTCCACCCCATTCTTCAGACAGGGCTGTTTTTTCAACATAGACGCCGGATGCATCGCTCTGTACTTTGTTTATGCTATACAGATGGCCATCTAAGTTAACGGCTAAGATACCTTCATGCATATAAAGGTCCCCTGCATGAAGATAAATACGATCAGTCGATGAATTGATTTCATGGGATTGTGCTGTTTGAGCAAGTGCAATCGCAGCAAAAAACAAAGAATGAACAAACAATTGTTTCATAGCCTTCTCCTTCCATTAAGGTTCGTCAAGATGAAAGTTAGTAACTTTCACGAGCCGAATATTTAACTTGGCAAGGAATAAATGCAAGGACTATTAGTGATGCACGACAAAACTGATCTTCGCGGTCACGCGGAAGTTGGTGATCTTATTTTTTTCCACATGCGCATGGACTCACTTCAAGTCGATTTGTTTGATGGTCTTGCTCGCTTCTCTAACGGCCGCTTTTAACGCAGCTTCAATCGTCTTTCCTTCACAGATCACTTCAATCACTTTTACAATTGACATAAGAACCTATCCCAGTATTTGAAAATGTTGATTTTTGAACGATTTTTTCACAGATTTCAAAATCGCTTCGCAGGGCATACTTGAATAAGTAGGCCAAGAAACGGTTTTGAAAGATGTGGAAAAAGAATCAAAAAGCATATTTTTGGAATACTGGGATAGGTTCAAACACACTCCTTTCCTTTTGACATAAACGGAGGGTGATTAATTGCAAAATCTATTTGGTCTTGAGCTTTTTAATGGTTTGAACGTCTTTTTTCGTGATCCCTTTGATTTCAGATAACTCCTCAGGAGTCGCATCGAGGATCCTTTTCACACTGCCAAACTTGCGCAGGAGCGCCCCTTTTTTCGTAGGGCCGATGCCGGGCAGGTTGTCGAGCGCGCTGGTGAGTGTCCGTTTGCTCCGCTGTTTGCGGTGAAATCCGATTGCGACGCGGTGGGCCTCATCGCGGATTTTTTGCAGCAGCAAGAGCAGGGGAGAGCGAAGCGGCAGTAGGATGGGCTCCGAGTGATGCGGAAGAAAGACTTTTTCTTGGGTCATCCCTTTGTCGTGCCGCGCCTCCTCTTTTGCGAGCGAGATCAGGTCGACGGTGGCGATGTCGAGCTCTTTAAATACGTCGAGGGCGATGTTGAGCTGCCCTTTGCCGCCGTCGACAATGATGAGATCGGGAAGGTCGTTCTCTTCTTTGGCGCGCGTCAGCCTGCGCAAGAGCACTTGGTGCAGAGAGGCGTAATCATCGCCTTTCGTAATTCCGCGGATGTGATAGTAGCGCTGACGTTTGGATTCTCTCATCCCTTCGGTAAAGGCGACCATGCAGGCGACGAGATCGCTGCCCGAAATATTCGATGTATCGAAACATTCGATCCGTTTGGGGTAGCGGCTTAGCTTAAGCGTTTCTTGGAGCTCTAATAGCGTTTTTTCCGCCAGTGCCTCGGGGTCTTGCTGTTCAAAGAGCGTTTTAGCGTTGTGGCCGGCGAGTTTAACGAGCGATTTTTTTTCTCCCATTTTGGGAACGGCACACTTGGTCTCGAGGATGTCTTCGAGGGCGCTGGAGAGGGAGAAGGGCAAGAGAAGTTCTTTAGGAGCGGGATGTTTTTTGTAGTGCTGGATCAGATAGGATTCGAGGATTTCTTCATCGTTTGCAGCAACCTCTTTGAACCTGTCTTGCTCGGAGCCGACGAGCTTGCCCTCCCGCACGAGAAGGACGACGATGATCACCTCATTGCCGAGGCGGTAGAGGCCCCATGCATCGCAATTGGCGCCGCCCGCTCTGTCGACGATCTGTTCGGTATCGGTCACATGTTCGATCTGCCGAATGGTTTTGAGGAGCCCTGCCGCCTTTTCAAACTGAAGCGCTTCCGAGGCGGCCTCCATCTCCTCGTAGAGATTTTTGAGGATCTGCTTATCTTCCCCGTTCAAAAACCGTGTCGCGCCTTCGACATAGGCGTCATATTCTTTTTGTGTGCACTTGTTCACGCAGGGAGCGATGCACCGTTTCATTCCATATAGCAAGCAGGGCCGTTTGCGCCGCTTGAGCTCTTCGTCGGAGCATTGGCGCAGCGGAAAGAGGCGGGTGATGAGATCGTAAGTTTGCCGCGCGGCGTGGGCGCTGGTGTAGGGGCCGAAGTACTGCCCTTTTTCTGAGGGCTTGCCCTTGTAGCGGACGAGGCGCACTTGCGGCCACTGGTGTTTGTCGTTGATCATCAAGCTGACAAAAGTTTTATCGTCCTTGAGGACCGCATTGTATTGAGGCTGGTGTCGTTTGATGAGGGTGTTTTCTAAAAGGAGCGCCTCCTTTTCGGTGCGGACCACGATCGTGTCGATGGTGTCTACTTTTGCTGTGAGGAAGGGGACCATCGCGCGGCCATCTTGGCCCGGAGAAAAATAATTTTTCAGCCGTTTGCGCAGCTCTTTGGCCTTGCCGACATACAGCACGGTCCCTTTGCTATCTTTCATGAGATAGACGCCGGGCTCATTGGGGAAATGCTTGAGTTGGTTCACATCAAAGGACATAGGTACAGTGTACGCGGAAGGGGTAAAAAAGGCAAAAGGGGGAGTCTGACCCCAGGAAGTTACGAATCATTATTTTAATTGAAATAAAAACAAGGTGTGAACTAAAGTCTTTGTTAATTCAATTAAAAAATTAATTCAACAACACTCAACAACGGCTGATCATGACCACTACAGCTCACGTAACTGCAACACAGTCAAACACTAAGGATCTTGGATCCTCATCCGCTCCCCAAGAGAAAATCTCCTTGCTCGCCCAGATTCAGGCTAAATGCGAGTACGGTAACTATCCAGAAGCTGCAAATTCTCTCCAAATTCAGCTGAGATCTTTGCAGGGGGTCAAGGGCCCAGAGCTAGTAGAAACTTACCGGCTCGTGCTGGTTCTTCTGCCTTATCTGTTCGACCTTCTTAAGGCAGATCTTGAGGAAGGCCTAAAACCTCTATTGGCTATCTCCTCCCATTTGCCCGAACAGCAGCACGATCTCGCGATGAGGTTAGGAGAACTCAATGAAAAAATGAAGCGCACATTGCTAGCGATGAATTACTATGCAACAGCGGCCAGAATTGAAAGGCACATTACCCGCATTACTCCGACGGCGGATGGCGCGGCTTCTAGTCTTTTGCTCAAAACTCTGTGCCAGTATTTTAAAGAAACTTTAGATGAGGCAAGGAGTTCCAAAGATCAAAGAAGGATTGATCCATGTGTGAGAAATGGTGGCCTTATGATCCGGTTATGCTCAACTCCGATGGAGGCGAGCGCCTTTTATGATGTTCTTGGCGAACTTTGCAACGGTCCGAAACCCGCGCAAATCGACCTGGGAGGTTCCAAAATTACGGCAACTTACCGCGCCGCACTCGATAAGTGGCGCTCTCTTTTCGCTTCAAAGCAACTCAATACCCGGGAATTTCAACGGGACATCTTTATGGGAGCTCGAGATTTTTTTGAAGTCTTGCTCAAGCAGGCGCTTAATGTTCTTGGCGACCCTCCATGCGAATTTGACATCCGCGCTATAGGTCCTCTAGGAAGAGAAGAGATGTGTCCCTATTCCGGTTTTGGAATGATGATCCTCATCAAGGATGCGAGACATACCGCTTATTTCAACAGATTGGCGGAAATTCTCGAACTGCAAATGACTGCTCTTGGTGAAACACCCGATCTGTCTTTGCCTTTTACGTGCCTTCCTTTTTCTGACAGTTTCTCAGGGTTTCACCTGGATCCAAGAGGAAATCCCGCAGGAGAGGACAGACTCATCCAAACTCCTCAAGCGATGGCTTCTCTCCAGAAAAGACCCTCAGCGGATTTACAATCCGTTGAATATAGCACGCTCAGATCTTCTAGCCTTAATGCCAATGGTGTTGGGTTGTTTGAGACCTATGTCAATGGGCTGAAAGTGGTTGTGAATAATGACCAGCGTCAGGCGTACGCTCGTGAGCTGCTCATAGGCGACTTAGCGAATTTTAGGCACGAGTGGGGGAATGCGCATAACCCTAATCCGCATCTCGAAAGACAGTACAGTGAAATGCTGGACAGGCTTCTTATACACCTGGCTCTTTATTGGGGGCTGGAATCGACAAACCCCTTGGATATCATCGAGGACTTCGGTACAAAAGACGCCATTTTAGTGAATACAGCGAGAGGCGAACCGGAAGAGTTCAGCTCAAGAGGCGTTTTTAAGCCCAATAGTATCGCCATGTTGAAAGAAGCGGTCGAATCGCTTTACCGATTGCGCGTCCGTGCCCATTTACATTATGGAATGGCAAAAGAAGAGTTTGCCACTTCAGGTTTGCGTGGGGCCTCTTCGAGCCGCATGATGTCTCCCTACGTAATGCCCCAAGAGGAGCAGCGAGTGCTTGAACAAGTCTACCATCTTGTTTTAAGCCCACTATATTCTCGGTTGGCAACTGTTGTGGATAGAGAACGTGATTTCGAATGCGTCTTTTATCGGTTAGATTTTCCCCTCCTTGCCTTCACCATTGCAACATCCAATCCCTCTGCGGCATCTATTCCTGCATCGAGACCTTTAATTGTCCAGTTGGTCGCACACTTGGTAAGAAACAGGGCTCCTATTGAAGAACACATCTTTTATTATGAACAGCTTTTAAAAGTGCCTGAAAGGGAGCCGCTATGTGGAACCTATCTGGACTCTTTGGAGGAGTTAGGCGCAAGAGAAGCGGTTGCTTGCTTGGAGAGGATGCCGAATAGCGCAGGGTTGCGCAGTGCATTTATCAGACAGGGAAAACAGCTCCTGGCCTCTGTAGCGGCTGTGACGACCGATGTGGCCCCCGCAGATCATGAGCGTTGTGTGAAGATTTCTCATTCCTCATTTGCGGCTCCGCGGTTCTTAAGCCAAGAGGTGATCCACCAAATTCTCAATGAAAAGGGAGATATTCGTCACCACTACAAGGGCAGCGCCCACCCCGTCACCCCCGTGATTTCAGGGCAGCATCACCTCCACTTTAAGCAAAAACCGACCCATCCTTTGATGGAAGATGCGATGCATGACCTATTCTTTCGCATTGGAGGCGATTTAACACCGGCGACAGAGCTTTTCCGGTTTGAAGTCAGAGTTGGGAATAAAACAAAAATGTATCCCGTTTTAATTTCTACAACCATTCGTGGGACAACCTTAAAGGATAGTGTTGATCAACGTTTGATACTTCCTGAAAAGCAGTGGGAAAGACTGACATGGATGCGTCTTTGCACGGTCCTCACCTATTCGGGTGATGGAAGGCTCTCCAACTATCTTTTAGATCCCCAGCTAGATATTCATTGCGTCGATAACGAGGTCTCTCTGCTGCCACCGGTCCTTAAGAGCGGATGGTCTCGAAAAATCACATTTTGTTCCGCGCTCTTTTGCCATTTAGAACCAACGAGACCCTTACCTACAACAGTTTTAAGAGAGTTTTGTGCTTTAGATGCCGATGCGATTTTGCATGGATGGATTCAAGACATCATTAGTAAGGAACCGAGTTACGTCAGTTTGTTTAGCAAGGATGAACTAGATCTTTTGTTAAATGAAGATCCTGAAAACAAATTTAAAGCGACGATCCTTTTGCAAAAGGGAGCTTTATCAACATTAAATAATCAGTTCTACTATATGCAAGAGCAGATCCGCAAAGCGCTGAGAGAGGGGAAAGCATTAAATTCTCTCGATCTTCTCAGTTTTCTGATTGATTCTCAGGGCCAAGGAGCGAAAAATACGGTAGGGCCCTATGTCCATCAAGCTTATAAAGAGGTTCTTGCGCTTCCAAATGTGGAGGCGCGTTTACAAGGGGTGACGTCTAGAACTCAAGACCGGTCGATGCGCTCGGTTCAGGCGGATCAGCTCACTTATGGGAGAGTTCCTACGTTTCGAGAAATGGAAGAGAGGAACCATTTTAGCCCTGAAGCTGCGCGCGGAGAGCTTTTTGATGTTTTATTACATTCTGTCGTAGACCATGTCCAGGTTAGGAGCGCGCGATCGGGGAGAGTTCTTGCAGCTAACTTCGTCCAGTTCAAGGATTTGGCCCGTCAAAGACTGGTTTTGGAAGCGCTCATTGCGAAGTTTAAAGAGAACCGCGAAAAGCCAACGGCGATTATTTTGCAAAACTGCCCTGCTTTAGGTTCTAAAGAATTAGAAATGCTATTGCATGACGGTCTGCAGATGCTCGACCTTCGCGGCGGCACAAATATCCAAGACAAAGACATTGGGACGATTCAGCAGCGGTGCCCCAACTTAAGGCTTTTAAACTTAAGCGGCTGCCCTCAGCTTAAGTCCTTTTGTGGAGGATGGGTGAGCGCTACGCCGCTTGAGTTTGGCAACTTAACAACCCTGCATATTGATCGCTGCGACCGCCTCACTACTCTTCAAATCAAGGCCCCTCTTTTGACGAGTTTGAGGGCAGATACCAACCCTCTGTTGTCGCAACTCGTTGTGATGAGCCAAGTTCTCCCTGGTGCAGATAGCTATAAGGATTGCCGTAGCCTGGGTCGAGCCAATATCAAGCTTGTGCAGCTTCCCGCAGCAAACATGTAAGAGATGATAAAAAAAATTGACATCCCGAAGGGGATGTCAATGTGCGATCGGTATGTCATTACACTAGGAGGTGCAAGTCCTCTACGGGCTCTTGTAGGGAGAACCGTTAGAGAAGGCAAGGGTGTCCACCGCGAGGTGGAATCTGAA
>VFKB01000041.1 GCA_009885755.1 Parachlamydiales bacterium
AAAATAAAGACATAAATTGCGGGCGCTTTTACCTGCGGGCCTTCGCCTTCACTCAGGCCAACTTATTCAAGTTGGTCCCTCGCTCCAGGCGTTGGTCCTCGGCAAAACTAGCTGCCCAATTTATGTCTTTATTTTTTGCGAATGGTATTATTTTCGTGTTAGCTGCTCTTTGGCGAGCGAGCGCTCAAAGGCGTCGAGACGGATCAGAGCTTCCCTTTGTGCCCTCTCCACGATCTCTTTGCCGCCATCTAAGGCGTAGACCCGTTTGAGCTCAGAGAGAAGCTGCTCGCTTGAGGTTGAGGGAGGAAGGGCGCATTCTTCGGGATGTTCTTGGCTATAGGTGCGCGCTTCGATCATGAGATCGACGAGGTTGTTGAATCTTTTTTTTAGCTTTGGCGAAGCGTTAACGAGGTCTTCTCGATTATTTATATCCTGAAGATCGGCGACGATGGAACGGCATAAAGCCTCCCCCTCATGCTGAAAATCCTCTAGGGAATTGGGGTTGCATCCGCAGAGAAGGACCATAAATAATAAGTATTTCATATTTTCACTGTACCACATTTCCGAAAATCCTTGTGAAAAATCCTTTTGTTTTAGTAGATTAGGTCTACTTTTTATAAAGGGCGCATAGCTCAGTTGGTAGAGCGCCTGTCTTACACACAGGTGGTCATAGGTTCGAGTCCTGTTGTGCCCATATTATTTTGTTTCCCCTTTGCGGGAGTAGCTCAATTGGTTAGAGCGCCGCCCTGTCACGGCGGAGGTTGCGGGTTCGAGACCCGTCTCTCGCGAAATTCTCGCATACAATCCCAACATACAAAATGGGTGATTTTTTGAGTCGGAAAATTTTGTAATTTTCTCTGTACTTTCATCCCCTACCTAGGTATAAAAAAAAGCATATGCCACAAAATCTTTCTGGAATGAAGGCCGTTGTCCATCATTCCCTCTCATTCATCTGGATCGCCGTGGGCGCCTTCTTGGCCGCTCTTGCGGTCGGCATTTTTCTTTTTCCCAATCAACTGATCGACGGCGGCGTTGTCGGGATCGCTTTGATCTTGGGAAGACTTTTTGGCGAAGAATACCTCTCCTACTTTCTGGTCGCCTTAAACCTTCCGTTCATTGTGCTGGCTTACCGTTTCATCCGCAGTACGTTCGTAATCCACATGCTTGTGGCCGTTTTACTATTCGCGACGTTTTTGATCGTACTTAAGCGCGTTCCCGCATTTCACGGCGATCCTCTAGAGATCATCGTGATCGGCGGTGCTATATTGGGTATCGGCGTTGGATTGATCATCCGCAATGGCGGCTGCGTCGATGGAACGGAAATTTTGGCGATCATCATCAACCGCAAGAAAGGATTTACGGTCGGCCAGGTCGTTCTCTTCATCAACGTCTTTATCTTTACGGCGTACGGCTGGATCTTTAAGGACTGGCATATTGCGCTCCAGTCGCTGATGACCTATATCGTGGCCTTTAAAATGATCGATTTGGTCATTGTGGGTCTGGACGAGCTGAAGTCGGTGATGATCATTTCTTCGCGCCCTAAAGAGCTAGGCGAAGTGATCATGACGGAACTGGGCCTCGGGCTCACCTTCATTCACGGGAAGGGGGGATTTTCTGGCGAAGTGCGCGAGATCCTGCTCATTATTGTTGAGCGTCTCGATTTAGCCGAACTCAAAGAGATCGTCCTCAGAGAAGATCCCAACGCCTTCATGGCGATTGAAAACCTCCACGAAGTGGTGTACGGCAAACATACGCAACTCCCCTACAAAAAGAAAGTCCGCATCCCCAGCCACTAATACTCGCGCCATTCTCGGTGTCTATAAATGAATAATATAAACGCGAAGGCGCTAAGAAGCAAAATTTTATAAATTATTTAAAAAATTCTTCCCTCTCTTTGCGACTTCGCGTGATCGCGTCTTTGCGTTGACACCCTCTGCAGCAGGAAAAGCTCTACCTCGACGTGTGTTGCACATTAAAAAAAATTCATATACGGTAACCGTATATGGAATCTGATTTATTACCCACGCACGACGGCGACGCATGGCGCACCTTCCGCATCCTTTCTGAATTTGTCCAGGGGTTCGAGGCGATGATGTCGATCGGCCCTTCGGTCTCTTTCTTTGGATCGTCCCGGATCACCCCCGACAATCCAAACTATAAGATCGCGCATGACTTGGCATTTAAAATTGCGAAAAAGGGGTTTGCGATCATCACGGGGGGCGGGCCGGGAACGATGGCTGCGGCCAATCAGGGAGCGCAAGCAGCCGGCGGAAAATCGTGCGGCCTCTGCATTGATCTTCCTCAAGAGGAAGAACCGAATCCTTATATCGACCGCAAGTATTTGCTCCGCTTTCGCTACTTTTTTGTGCGCAAGGTGATGTTCATCCGCTATGCACAGGCATTTGTCGTGCTTCCGGGTGGATTTGGGACAGTGGATGAGCTTTTTGAAGCGCTCACTCTGATGGAGACAGGCAAGATTAAAAAGTTTCCGATCATTCTTATCGGCAAAGATTACTGGACGGGTCTAATCAACTGGATGCGGGAGACGATGGAAGCAAAATACCACCATATCACCCCGGAACACTTCGATCTGTTTGTGATTACCGATAATTTGGATACGGCGGCGCATGCCATCGAGTGCTACTACAACAAAGAGAAGTGCGTCTTAAACTTTTAAAGTTTTATTTCCTCGCAATCCCTAAGCCAGCAGCAGCAACTTTCTTCAGATAGTTTCCATATTCGTTCTTGGCGTATCTCTGACCGAGCAGTTCGATCTCCTCTTGGGAGATCCACCCTTTTTCATAGGCGATCTCTTCAATACAAGCAATTTTAATGCCCTGTCTTTCTTGGATCGTTTGCACATAGGAGGAAGCTTGTTGGAGGGCGTCGGGGGTTCCTGTATCGAGCCAAGCAAATCCTTTTTCCAAAAGGCGCAGAGTAATCTCTCCCCTTTCGAGATAGGCTCTACTGATATCGGTGATCTCGAACTCTCCGCGCGCGGAAGGCTTGAGCGTTTTAGCGATGCTCACGACATTGTTGTCGTAGAAATAAAGGCCCGTCACAGCGTAAGTGGAAGCGGGCTCTTTGGGCTTTTCTTCGATCGATAACACTTTTAAGTCTTTATCAAACGCAACCACACCGTAGCGCTCAGGGTCTTTGACTTGGTAGCCGAAAATGATGGCGCCGTTATCGAGATATTGGCAGTCTTCAAGGGATTTTTCGAGGTGGTGGCCATAAAAAATGTTGTCTCCCAAAATGAGGGCGACGGTATCTTCGCCGATAAAATCCTCTCCGATGAGGAAGGCTTGGGCGATCCCTTCAGGCCTCTCTTGCGCTTGATAAGTGAGGGATAGTCCGCATTGCGAGCCGGTACCTAAGAGCTGTTGAAAACGGGGAAGATCTTTCGGGGTAGAAATGATCAAAATCTCCCGAATGCCGGCCTGCATCAGGACGGAAAGCGGGTAGTAAATCATCGGCTTGTCGTAAATGGGGAGCAACTGCTTACAAGTTGTCAGCGTCACAGGATAGAGTCTAGAGCCTGACCCTCCGGCAAGAATAATGCCTTTCACAAGCACTCCTAGTTCTTAGTCGTGGGATTTCCCTATCTCAAAGGTGCATCCTTCGAGGAGTAGTTGGTCGATGTAGTTGATCACGTAGTCATTATTCAAGAACCGGGGATCTTGCAGCATATAACGATGGAATCCGATCGTCGAATGGACGCCGGCGATGTGAAACTCCATAAGAGCTCTTTTGCCTACGGCAATGGCCTCCGCGCGATCCTTCCCCTTGACGATGAGCTTAGCGATCATCGAATCATAGTGGGGGGGGATTTTATAGCCCGCATAGGCGGCGCTATCAATACGGACATGAGGCCCTCCTGGAGGAATATAATATTCTAGAACTCCGGGAGAAGGGGCAAAATTGCGCGTGGGATCTTCGGCGTTGATGCGGAACTGGATTACATGCCCGTTAAAGTTGATATCTTTTTGCTTATAGCCGAGCTTTTCCCCGCGAGCCACGCGGATCTGCTCTTTAACGAGGTCAATCCCGGTTATCTCTTCGGTAATCGTGTGCTCCACTTGAATGCGGGTATTGACTTCCATGAAGTAAAAATTGTGGTCGGCATCGAGTAAAAACTCGACGGTTCCTACGGAGTGGTATTTTGCGGCTTTTACGATATCGACGGCTGCTTCGCAGATTTTTTTACGCAGAGAGGCTGTGAGTACTGGAGACGGCGTCTCTTCGATGAGCTTTTGACGGCGGCGCTGGATGGTGCAGTCGCGCTCGCCGAGGTGGACGTAATTGCCGTGTTTATCTCCGAGGACCTGGATCTCAATGTGGCGCGGGTTGACGATCATCTTTTCTAGATAAACGTCGGGATTTCCAAAGCCCGCTTCGGCCTCGGTGCGCGCTGCAGTGAATTGGCGCACGAACTCATCTTGGTCTTGAGCAATGCGAATCCCTTTTCCTCCACCGCCGGCGGTTGCTTTGATGAAGATGGGATATCCGAGCTTTTTTGCGATCTTTAAGCCCTCTTTTGCATCTGGGACAATGCCGTCGGAGCCGGGAATGAGGGGGCATTTAACGCTTTTAGCAATTTCTTTGGCTTTGGACTTGTCGCCGAGTAGGGAAATGGTAGTTGGAGAGGGGCCGATGAAATTGACTCCGCAGCTCTCGCAAATGGAGGCAAAGTTGGCGTTTTCACTGAGAAACCCGTAACCTGGGTGAACGGCGTCGGCGCCGGTGATCTCGCAAGCGGACAGAATGTTGGCGATCTTTAAGTAGGATTTTGCGGAAGGGGCTTCCCCGACGCAAATGGCTTCATCGGCGTTGAGGACGTGCAACGCCTCAGCATCCGCCTGTGAATAGAGCGCCACGGTCTGCAATCCCATGTCGTGGCAGGCTCTGATGATCCGTACGGCGATCTCGCCGCGATTGGCGATTAAAACTTTTTTCATGTGACGCGGAAAATTTTAGTTCCAAACTCTACAGGATGGGCGTTTTCAACGCAGATCTCAGCGATCACTCCGCTTATCCCTGCTTTGACCTCGTTCATCACTTTCATCGCTTCGATGATACATACGACGGTGTTTTCGTCGACTCTATCGCCCACTTTGACGTAAATAGGATCTTCAGGCGATGGGGTTGCATAGAACGTTCCCACCATAGGGGAGGTGACATATTTGCCGTTCGGTTTTTCGTGGCTTGGGGCCGCTTCGTGGGCTTTGGATGCAGGATTATGGATCGGATGGGAGCGGTGATGGGATTCGACTTCTTTCATTGACTGATAGACGACAGGGGCGCTGCCGCCTCCGGTCTCTTGGCGTTCGAGTTCTAATGCAAATCCATCTTTTTCTTTGATGCTGAGCTTTTTGATCCCGCCGCTTTTCATCGCAGCCATCAAGTCTTTAATCTGTTTGAGTTCCATAATTAGACCCTCTGTATGTATTCGTTAGTGTGTGTATCGACCTTAACAATATCTCCTGACTCTACGAAAAGGGGCACTTCAATCTTCGCTCCGGTCTCTAAAACGGCGACTTTAGTGGCGTTGGCAACATTCACTGCCGCTTCGCCCGCTTCCGTTTTGACGACCATTAGTTCTAAAAATTGGGGAAGTTCCACAGAAAAAATGGAAGTTCCATAAAACATGGCCTTGAGCTCGATGCCTTCTTTTAGGTAGTTCATCTTATCTTCAATGACGCTGGAAGGGACAAGCACTTGCTCTAAACTGCCGATGTCGAGGAAAAGATAGTCTTTACCCTCTAAGTACATGTATTCGAGTCTTCGCTCTGCAAGGGAGACGTCTTGGACGGGTTGATTGAGTTTAAAGTTCTTTTCGACAACATCTTCCGACTGAAGATCTCTCAGCTTTGTCTTGATGAAGGGAACGCCGCCTTTGGCGACGGTGACTTTCACGCACGACTCTACGCGATAGATTTTTCCATCGATAGAAAGTGTCATCCCCGGTGTTAACTGATTACTTGTTGTCATAGTTTCTTAAACCAATAATTTTTTTATTTCTGCAAGTTTTAGAATCGTCGCATCCACAATCTGGCTCTGCGCATGCAGGCTGTTTAAGCCGCGGCCCCAGAGTAGATGCACGGTCCGAAATCCCAATTCCTTGGCTGGCGCTAGGTCGGCGGAAATTCGGTCGCCGCACACAAGCACCTCGGAAGGGTGAAAACCTAACTCAGTAACAATTTCTTGATAGTAAGTTTTTTTATTGCCTTCTTCAGACACGGCTATTCTACTAAAAATTGTAGAATCGACACCAGCTTTTTTCATCTTTTCGAACTGGTATTCGACACTCCCCACAGTGACGAGCGCGAGCTCATGGGTCTCTTTCAACTCGCTTAAGAGGTCTAAAGCGCCTTCTAGAGGGTCTACGGGGGTGTTTAAAGAAAAGTTTTCATAGATTTCTTCGATCCCTAGCGGAAAAAACCTAGCGTCGGCGCCATGGATCTCCAAAAATTCTTTTAATGCGATTCGGGCGCTTGTCGCGGTCGCATTGAGCTGTTTGAGGATTTTGAGCGCGTCGTCAAAATTTTCTAGCTCCAGCCCCGCATCAGCCATGCGGCGGAGCGCAGCTTCTAGCCGGAAGGGGGTAATCGAACCGGAGGTGTCGATGAGTGTGTCGTCTAGATCAAAGATGATTAACAATTTTCATCAACTCGTGGGCTAATTTTTTAGAATCGTGGCGGATCAGGTTTCTCTTCATGAGGTCTCGTTTCGGACCTTCTTTGATCTCATCGAGGAAGGAGGCGGCGCAAACTCTGCCGTCTTGGAGATCGTTTTCGACAAGGTCCCCCTCTTCCGCATAGACCTCGATCAATTCTTGGGAAGGCTTTTGGTTGTTGACCAAAACAAAATCAAAAATGTCCTTGCCGATGAAGCGGACCAATTCTTCTAGGTAGTTGCTCACTTTAAACCCGGTGGTCTGCCCTTTGCGGTTCATCAGATTGACGATGAAGACCTTTTTCGCCTGGCTGGCGCGAAGCGCGTCGCTGATGCCTTCGACGAGGAGATTGGGGATTAATGAGGTGTGGAGGCCGCCGGGGCCCATGACGATCAGATCGGCGTTCATGATCTCATCGATCGCGTGAGGATTAGCTTTAGGATAGGGCTCTAAAAAGATGCTTTTATAACCTTGGTCGATCTCTTGGGAAAGATAAATGTCTTTCTCCCCTTCTAGAACTTTGCGGTTGTCCAAAATCATTTTGAGGCGGACTTGGTGGGTGGTGACAGGGATGACCTTGCCCTTGATGAAAAGAATTTTTCCGGCCTCTTCGACTGCCTTTTCAAAACTTCCCGTCACTTTTTCTAAAGCGGAGAGGAGCAGGTTTCCAAAGCTATGGCCACCGAGCCCTCCATTCTCAAACCGGTAGTTCATGAGGCTGCGCATCAAACGGGACGAATCGGATAAGGCGACTAAACACTGGCGCACATCGCCGGGAGGGAGGACGCCGAGCTCATCGCGCAAAATCCCCGTACTGCCTCCATCATCGGCCATGGATACAATGGCGCTGATGTCGACATCATAATTTTTTAAACCTTTGAGGACCGCAAAGTTTCCCGTTCCGCCGCCAATAACTACAACTTTTTTCACAATACCACCTTTAGATAAGCGCAATGATGTCCTTTTCGAGTCTTTTCATAAAGAAGAAAAACTATTTTCAACTCGACTTTGTATGTTTTTAGCCCGGCTCCCTCGGCCTATTTGCTTTCTGAGGCGTTTATTTAAACAGGAAGGGGTTAAAAACCCCTTCCTGCTTTAAATAAATCGCCTAGTTTGGCCATTGACCAAACGTCAGAGAGTAAATGGGCTAGGGAGTGTACCTTAAAGATTGCTTGGTCGCTTTTCGGTACACTCCCTAGTAGTCCTTAACAAAAATTCTTGGAGTAATTTCGGCGTCAAAGCCGCTCAAATCGACGATCGCAAGTTGATTCGTATTAGCTTAATAC
>VFKB01000046.1 GCA_009885755.1 Parachlamydiales bacterium
GCTTTCTTTGGTGATCCTCAAAGTGTGTTTTCTTAGTTACTTTAATTAATTTGTCTAAGCTGTTTCTGTAAATGTGAAAAAAGGCAACATTGCCATTAACCGTCCAGCTCAGTTCATTAATCAAATCCCCTTGTGCAGGAAAGCGATGTAATACTTGAGTTCCTTGTAGGTTGGTGGGAACAGGAGGAGCCAGGCCGTTTGTGGCAATAAGGTCTGAACCGAAGATGTTATCCACAAATAAGATAACCGCATTTCCATTAGAAGATACTGCAATTTCAGCAAAACTACCAGGGCCATACGGCAGATTCACATTGACTGGCACAGTCCAACCCACATCAGCCAGATTCCGCGTTGAAGCAACAATCCCTGGTGAGACTCCACCATGCCTCCAGGCTATTGCGGCATCGCCATTTGAAGCAATTCCAACGTCTGGTTCCTTACTGATAATGGATGACAATATAAAAGGAGCCTACCAAACGCCTGGGGTCAGCATTCTAGAGGTAGTAGGAAAACCTGTGTTATTATTGACCCATACAGCAACGGCTATGCCGCTTGCATTTACTGCGATTTTCGAAACGGGAGCAGTTGCTGGCGCTCCAGATACATCGACTGGCGCAGCCCAAGCACCAGCTCCAAAAGGAAGAGTGGCAGCGTAAAGGTGTTCAGCTAAAGGAGTGAGGTCATGCCATGTAGCGACGGCATTACCAACTGCATCTACACCAATACGGGGGCTGATCCCAGTACCAATAGAGGAAGAGACATTAAGAGGTGCTAGACTCCAAACACCACTAGCTAACGATGAGGAGAAGATGTCACCTGTAGCCAACGTAGCGTCCCGCCATACAGCAACAGCATTGCCGTTTGCAGCCACTGCAACTTGAGGCTCAGCGCCCACAACTCCTACAGACACAGAGACTGGCACAGTCCAAGCACCTCCAAAAGGCATAGTGGCAGCAAAAATTTCGCCATCCCCGTCTACCCACACCGCGACGGCATTGCCGTTGGCATCGACTCCTACGCTCGCCTCAGTCCCGTTACTCAGCCCACTTGTCGATACAAGGACTGGCACCGTCCAAGCAGCTCCAAACGGCTTCATCGCTCCGTGAATGTTCGGGCTGGGCGTATCCACCCATATGGCAACCGCATTGCCATTAGCCGCAACTGCAACTACAGGGAAATCAGTTAGTGTTCCTGCTCCTGGTCCTGACACGTCGAACGGTGTGCTCCACACGCCAGAGATGAACGTATTAGACTGAACATGATTCTGTATTATGTCCACCCATACGACAACGCCATTCCCGGACGCATCCAGTCCAGCTTGAAAATCCGATGATGGTAACGCCGCCGGAGTGGGCATGGAGATGTCGTTAGGCGGCGTCAGCCAAGTAATAGTCGCATGGCATTGCATGACCGTAAGAAAAGAAAAAAAAGTTGTCCAAATAAATTTCATAAGCCCCCAACAAAAGGTTTGTTTTGAAAAAGTTTGTGATATATCTCAGGTTATAATTGAATAGTTTTTTATATCAAAATAAAAAAGAAGATTTATATGAAAAAATATGGGTAAGCGTCTAACAAACCCATGTTGACTGGAAATCTAAAATTATTTTCTGGTTAAAAGCCACTGATCAGGTAGCAGCTCATGTAGCTTGTTATATCGGGCGGTTTTGCTTTGCAAAACCATCGCCCTCAACTCGAGTCCTGACGTAAGGCAAGCAGTTGCCTTACTTCATCGGCAAAAAAATAGCCTCCCTTGAGGGGAGGCTATTTTGTTGCCGATGACAGGACTCGAACCAGTACCCTATTGCTAGGAGTAGATTTTGAATCTACCGCGTCTACCATTTCGCCACATCGGCAGAAAATGGGGAACGGGGTAATAATAAGGGATCAGCGCCTTTCCTCCCAAGGATATTTTTCACGGTAGCGCTGTTTGGGGGGCGGGGTCTCAGGGTAAAGCCGCTCGTCATGCTCCCGGTAGATGAACTCCCCTTTGGCGTTCATCCGGCGGATCCTTTCCTGCTCGGATTGCTCTAATCCGGAACAACCGGCTAATACTAATAATAAGAAGAAATAACTTGCTTTCATAAGTAGAATAATCTTTATATCTTAATTAAGAGTGCAAACCTTAATTTCGCGCTTCCTCGTATTAATGAGGGGCTGCCGCGGGCTTTTCTCATTTTTGAGGAGGCTTTGCTGCGGCTAGAGCGTTGAATTCTAGGGCGAGATTAACAATCTTTTGGGGAGTTTGCAAGGTGAAATTTGTCGCCCTGGAAAAAATCATTGCAGAAAGCTCCGCCATGAAAAAGACGATGCAGGACATCGTTAAAATCGCGAAAAGCCATGCGGCAATCTTTCTTATGGGAGAAACGGGCACAGGCAAAGAGGTGATCGCCAAGAACATCCATGCTCTCTCGGACAGAGCCTCCAACGCCTTCATTAAGGTCAACTGCGCGGCGATCCCCGAATCGTTGATCGAATCAGAATTTTTTGGCCATGAACGGGGGGCGTTTACGGGGGCGCTGAACCGAAGATTAGGCCGTTTTGAGCTGGCCCACCGCGGAACGCTGCTATTGGATGAAATTTCTGAAATTCCATTGTGTCTGCAATCGAAACTGCTGCGGGTGCTGCAGGAGCAGGAGTTTGAACGGGTGGGGGGCGCTGAGTCCATTAGGGTCGATGTGCGAATCATCTCTACTTCAAACCGTAATATGAAAGAGACGGTGGACCAGAAGCTATTTCGGGAAGATCTCTACTATCGGCTGAATGTGGTCCCGATCCAGTTATCGCCGCTCAGAGAACGTCTCGAGGATATTGTGCCGCTTGCCGAATACTTTTTGGAAAGACTGGCGGAAGAAAATCTAAAACCCCGAAAAGTGCTGTCCGCGGCTTCCAAACAACGACTTCTCGACTATCCCTGGCCGGGCAATATTCGGGAGCTGGCCAATGTGATCGAGCGCACGGTGGTGATGCATACGGCTGAGGTCATTGAGCCAGAACATCTCAATCTAGATCCTTATCCCTCCTGCGCCCTGCCGGTGGGGAAAACCCTCCAGGAACTGGAAAAGAAATACATCATCGACACGTTGGCGGCGCTGAAAGGAAATCGGACGAAAGCGGCCGAAGTTCTCGGGATCAGCACCCGAACGCTACGAAATAAGCTCCACGAATATCAGATCAGTTTAGTGTCTTGAGAACGGACTCTAGGGTCATCTCCAAATGCTTCCATTTGGCCAGAGCCTGCTCAAACGGGTTCTTGAAGTGGCGCGCCATCACGAGATCAAAGGCGAGCTCGATGTTCTTAAAGAGAGGCTCGTAGGCAGATTCTTCCTGAAAATCTAGATTGAGCAGGGTCATCATCGAGTTTTCTTCGGTGGGCTTTTTTTCGAGCTCCAGGATCATTTGGGAGACAAGAGGCACGCACCGTTTTAAGCTGGCGCCGAGAGACGCCAAGGAACTTTTGACTTTGGGGCCGAAGTCTGGAGGCATGGCGGTCTGACAAATAGCCTCATGGATGTATCCGCGCAGATCCAAGCTTTGGGTACAATGCTGCTGGACGGCTTGTTCTAGGGGCTGATAGTCAATGTGGGGAAATCCAATCCCCTCGTCGGTCGCATTGAGAAATTGTCGGTCGGGATGTTTTTTTGCATAGGTGCCAATCGCCTCAGACTCCATGACCCACTTGACTAGGGTGGTGACGTAGCGGCCGTGCCGATCTTTTCTGCGGAGTTTTTTTTCTTTGACTTCAGCGGTGAGCGCCTTGGGATCGGCGACAATGCCGGGAGCATAGCTGCTGCCCGACGTAAAGGCGAGATCGACGCCTGTGAGAATGATCGGATTGCATCCCATATGATAGGCGTAGGCGACGGCGAGCGTTGTGACGGAAAACGCCTCAGCGCCCATCTCGTGCCCGACTGCAGGATCGTCGAGGCCGAGCTCTTTTTGCATCCACTCTTCTACGGAGCCGCCGGTATCGGAGCGCAGATAGCCGAAGGGGCCGTTGCAGATGTCAAAAACTTCTGGATAGAGGCGGTTGGAATAGATAAGCGGGACGTCGAACTGTGTGCTCGGCCGTAACCGTTCGATCTCTTGATGATTGGGGTCTAGCGCCATGGCGATGTGCGGGCGGATGCCAAGATGGCTAAGCGCAGTTAGGGTAGAACCGCCAGCGATGACGAGAGCTCTCTGCTCAACAGTTTTTAAAATCGGAGCTGCCCGCTCAAGAGAGGGGCCGGCGCCGCAGATGATGGCGGGCACATTTTTAAAGCGGTCCTTCCATTGGGTCGCGTTGAAGGTCTCTGCGATACGCAAAAAGTTTTGGGTGAGGTTTTTAAAGAGGTAGTGGGAGTAGAGGATGTCGTTGACGCTCGCTTTCGTCATGAAGCTGCGCCGCTGAAGTTTGAGCTCCAGGCGCTGACACTTTTTTGGACGCATTTTCTTGTAGGCGGCGAGGTAAGACACTTCCACCTTATCGGAGGGGAAGGCGCGTGCGAGATCTTCCACATCGGCCGATTCTTTTTGGAGAAACCGGATGTGGACCTTCGGATCGGAGAGAAGGGTGTCGCAGTGGGGGCCGTTAGCAAATGCGGCAAGCGCCCCGATATCATCTTCTAAAAAGACGAGGGCCCGTTCTCTTTTTTCCGCAAGCCAAGCCTTTACGGGGGCGTAGTAGTGGCCCAGGCCAATTCCATATATATAGAGGATTTCTGCTCTGTCTAGGGGGAGTTTGGAGTGCCAAGCGGCCACTTCTTTTTCAATGTCGGCATCGTGCAGCTGTTTCTCACCTTTAAGTTCATAGGGATGGTAGGTGATGAGAAAATGGAGGTCGGGATAACGATCGAAAAGCAGCTCAGTCAAGGGGAACTCCATGGTTAAAGGCGCGCTCCCGCTTCAAGGCTCCGTCCACGGTGTAAAGTTTTGCGACTCCATGGAGGCGGCCCTGATCATCGTAGGGCATGAAGGTTTTAGGCGAGCCATCCTCATAATAATACTCTTGCATACCCACCCGAGCGCCATCTTTGAACCGCTGGATGCTAAAGAGCTTTCCGGAAGGGTAGTAATGCCACGCTTTGCCCTGTGCCACACCGAGATAAAACCAAGTTTGAGAGAGGATGACCCCGGCTTCGCTGTAAAAAATGGAAGGCCCATGCAATTTGTCATGAGTGTAATGGGCCTCCATGCGGAGGTTCCCATTGGGATAAAAGAGTTGCTCCGGGCTTTGCGGCGATGGGCTGGTGAGGAGGAGGCCGAGCTCCTCGTCAACGATCCACAGCTCGCCGTTTTCAATCACATACTTCATAGAGGAGCTGCTCGCTTACGTTTTTTAAAAATAGGGTTTTATTAAGGTTGCTCTCAAACGTGCCGGGAGGAACATGCCTTGCGAAGACGTGCTGCCAAATGTTCCACAGGGGCGCTAAAACGTGCACATAGGCAATCTCTTCTTCGATGGAACTTGTCGTGCTCAAAGGGAAGGCCAGGTGCTCTTCGAAAATATCGCGGCAGTGCTCTAGGCTTTTTTTGAGCGTATCGACGCTTACGGAAGCATCGGGCCCTGACACTTTGGGCAGCTGTGGGATCCTTAGGCGCAAATCTTCTTGGGGATCTAGCGGGATGTCTTTAAGTTTGAGCGGGAGAGCGCCGCTAAAGCCGCGTCCCCCTTCGGTGGCATTGATAAACTGGATTTCGGGATGGGTTTGAATGAACTCCTCGATCCAAAGGGCTGCCATTTCCCAATCTTTAGGCGCCTCTTTTCTTTCTCCATTAACGCCGGGAGCATAGAGTTGTCCTTCCTCGAGGCGAAGATCGAGTCCCACGAAAACAATCGGGTTGCAGCCAAGCGCGGCGGCGAGCGCGGTAGAAAAGGTGGCGACGTTCCAGCCCCCTTCTAAAGCGGGGCCATCGAGCTGCAAATGGTCATAGAACCACTTTTCTATGGGGTGAGCCTCAGCATCTTTGACCCAAAACGTGGAGCCTTCCACCTGCGACAAAAGATGGGAAGAGACGCGGTGGTGATAAAAAAAAGGAATATCCTGCGCGGTCTGCGCTTCCCAGCGGTCGTGAGGAGGATCGGGATCGATGCTGGCGGCAATATGGGGAACGATCCCCGCATGAGCGAGGACATTGAGCGCCGAGCCGCCGCCAATTAGGAGCGCGCGGTCTGTGAGTGTTTTTAGATAGGCGCTGTTCTTAGCGAAAGAGGGGCCTGCAGCACAAATGATGGAGGGCACGTCCTTAAAACTGCCAAACCAGCGGCTTCCGTCATAAGACTGGGGCAGACATTCCATATTTTTTACGACATTGGCAAAGACCTTTTTTCCAAAGTCGCTGAAATCAGAAGCGACGAGGTGCACGCCTGTGCGGATCTGCTCAAAAGCTGCAAAGATCTCTTCCTCTCTGGAAGATCCTGTGGTGTGGTAGGATACGGGAACAAAAAGAAATTTCCAGGCGATCTCTTTAAAGATCTGCTCCTCGTTTCCACTCTCAATCAAGTAGGCGCGCGCTTTATCCGTGGGGACGAAGGCTTTAAAGGCTTCTGGATCTTCTTCTAGAAATATGAACTCCCCTTCTGATGAGATGGGGGAAATCCCGTAGATGCATACGACGCTCATGAGGCGACCCGCCGGATGAGTTCTTGGTAGGAGGGCAATGTGCTTAGGCCTTGGTTCATCACAATATGTGTTCCGTTGACGACGGCGACAAAAGGAGCGCCGACGTAGTAATTGTACCCCATGACTTGATCGAGGGCTTTGGCATTCAAGGCCTCTTGTTTACATTCGATCAAAAGCAAGGGAAAGAGGGGATGCTCCGCATGGATCCCCTTTGCAAAACAGATGATGTCCGCACGCCGCTGAGGCACATGAGGATCGTGGAGGAGATGCGGCAAACGCCACAGCTCCTTTTCCACCGCGATCAGCTCTTTGGGATATCCTAAAGATGTCACCATTGCCTGCAGCCACTTCTGGCGCACCTGCTCTTCGGGCGTTGCCGCCACGAAGCAGTTTCTGACGACATCGAAAATTTTACTCTGTCTGGATGATTCCATAGTTGCCATCATCCCGACGATAGATCACTTTCAATTTGCGATCTTCTTCACTGCGATAGACAAGAAACTTGTCGCCGGAAAGATCCATCTTCATCATCGCTTCTTCGGTTGTTAAAATTTTGAGCACGCGCGTCTCCATGCCGATCACTTGAGGCATGGCGATCCGTTCTTGCTCTATCCTGCGATTTTCTGCTTCGATCTCCGCGTTGATCTCTTCGAGTTCGTTGTATTTGGGAGCTTCCCAGACGCTCACTTTCATCTCGACAGTGTCCCACCCTTTCTTGTGGTGGTCTTGGATCTTGCTCTTATAATCGCGGAGGCGGGCTTGCAGACGGTCGACCGCTTTATCGATCGATGCGTACATGTCGTTGCTCATCGCCTGCACTTTGACTTTGAAATTGTTAAATTTGAGGACGATCGCCGCGGAGTGTTCCATCTTTTGAATGTCGAGGTGCGCATGAACATCCATGATGTGATTATGGAACCGCTCGATCTTGGTCAACTTGTCCAAGATATAATTTTTCATCGCCTCAGTGACAAGAACGTTTCTTCCGACAACATGAAACTTGTAACCTAGAGCTTCTTCTTCAGCAAATTTATTTTTATCCACCATGGTCAGCCTCTCCTTTTCTACCGATCTTAACCCAATGCTTCCTTTGCTGCAAGTCGCCTAATTGTCCGCAGGCGGCCATGATCGCTCGTCCCTTGTTCTGCCGCAGGAGAGTTTGATAACCTTTCGCACGCATACGTTCTAAAAAAATGTCTAATTGTTCTTGCTCCGGCGGCTCAAACCGGTCCCTTTTTTGCGCATTGTAAGGGATTAGGTTCACTTTCACCTTCAAACCTTCGAGATAGGCAGCTAGCTCATCGGCGTCCTCTAAAGAATCGTTGATCCCCTTAAGGAGAACATATTCCACCAAGATCTGGCGACGCGGGTGTGCGCAGTAGGCCTGCATTGCCGCCTTAAGCTGTTCCATATTCCATTTTTTATTGACCGGCATGATCTTGTCGCGCACTTGATCGTTAGGCGCATTCACCGACACCGCGAGATTCAGGGCTGGATCCGCATCCGCGGTAAAGCGTCCGATCGCATCGACATTCCCGCTTGTCGACACGGTAATCCTGCGGGGCACTATCTTTAGACCTGCCGGATCGGTGAGCACAGCGATCGCCTGCATCACCGCCTCATAATTATCAAACGGCTCCCCCATCCCCATGAAGACGATATTGCGCACCGAATGGTTCAAAACATGACGCGCATAATAAACTTGAGAGACGATCTCGGCTGCAGTCAAATGGCGGAGCAGCCCCATCTTTCCCGTTTCGCAGAAGGTGCAGCCCATCTTGCATCCCACCTGAGAGGAGATGCACAAAGTGACAGCGTTGTGCATCGGAAGGACGACCGACTCGCTCTCGAGACCGTCGGCATATTTCAAAAGAAACTTTACCGTCTTCCCCTCTTCTTTGATGAGGGACAGTTCTGGAAGAGAGCGGTCGCATAGGCCCAGAATCTCTTGCGTCAAAGGGAGCGCCTGCGCTTCCATGCGCTCTAAAAAAATATTCCCCTCGCGCATCCACTGCGCATACAGGAGCGCAGCATGGCGCTTGCCCTTCCCAAGAAGGGAGGCGATGGCGTCAACAAAACTTTTTTGAGTATGCGAATATGGAGAAATGGTCATAATTACAAATGCACCGAACAGGAATCGAACCTGTAACCACCCGGTTCGAAGCCGGGTACTCTATCCAGTTGAGCTATCGGTGCTAAACAAGGTCTAAGGCCAATAATCGTAACAAAGAGACCGATTGCATGAAAGAAGAAAAAACCGAAGGGATTGTCCTCCGCGCCTTCTCCTACAGAGAGAACGAGCGCATTTTGACCGTCTTCACTCAAGACGCAGGGCTCATCAGTCTGATCGTCAAAAGGCTCTCTTCTTCCCTCCTTTCGCTCGCAAGCCCCTTCTGCCGCTCCGAATTTATTTACCGCAAAGGTAAGACAGACCTCTTCCGCTTTCTCGATGGGACCCCCATCGACTACCATCTATTTTTACGGGATAAACTCTCCCACTTGGACGGCGCCAGTGCGCTGGCCCAAGGGATCCTCTCTTCCCAAATGCCGCTGAAACCGGCCCCTGCCCTCTATGCCCTTCTCCTCTTTTATCTAAAACACCTGCCCCAGTTTGCACAGCCGGCTCCCCTGCTTTCGAGCTTCTATCTGAAAACGCTCCTTCACGAAGGGTTATTTTCTACCGACCACACCCCGTTTTCCACAGAAGAGCAACAGGTTGTACACGAGCTGATCCTATGCAAACAATTTCTTGAATTAGAGAAGTGCGCCGTCTCGCCTGAGCTAGCCGACAAAATCCACAGATTTTTTAAAGAAAAGATTTCACAAGATCACTGATGAGAGAATTGCGAAAGGGGGGACTCGAACCCCCACGGGTTGCCCCGTTACCACCTCAAGGTAGTGCGTCTACCAATTTCGCCACTTTCGCAGAGTAGGAAAAGAGACGATAATATTCGGGAGTTGGATATTCTGACAAGGAAAATGTCCTTTTCTGTATGATGGGTAACATATGCGATGCACAGGATATTGTACTGCTTCCTCCTTTGATATTCCCCGACTTTACCAGAATCTCCAAAAAACTGGTGGGGCTCAACTCTATCGGGACGTGATCCACGCAACGACCAAAGACGACAAGCGGACCAAGGGAGATATTTTTTATTTTTCTTACGGCGCCGTGATCATGTGGGGCTTTTCCGCCGATGAAGAAAAGATGCTCCTGGCCTCATTAAAAGAATTTGAAAGGGACCCCTTCCCCAAGCCCGAGATCGATGAGTTCACCTTCGCCTACGGCGATTCGATGAAGATCGAAGAAGATGAGATCATCCTCCAAAATAAAAGTACGCTGACCAAGCTCGCCATCTCTCATGGGATCGCCCAATCGGTCAAGCTGACGATTTTCGAAGAAGCGATCCAAAAGACCATCGACCACACGACAAAATTGCCGACAAACCTGGCTAACAAGGGAAAAATTTCTTTGTCGCGCAAACAAATTTCTCAAAAAATGGGCGAACTGTTCATCGAGCGCAATTTCATTAACCTCCACGCCGAGGTGCTCGACACCCCCGAGTTTTTCTGGGACCATCCCGAACTTGAGCCTTTTTACCGCCGCACGGCCTACTATCTCGACATCAACAAGCGGGTGGAAGTTCTCAATAAACGGCTTAACGTCGTCCACGAACTTTTTGAAATCTTGAGCAACGAGCTGAACCATCAGCACTCCTCGCGCCTAGAAATGATCATCATCATCCTCATCGCGACAGAGATCATTCTCGTCTTGATGAGAGACTATTTCCATATTATCTAATGAAGTTCTTAATTCGTCTTTATCAACTCACGATTAGTCCCTTGATCGGCCCCTGCTGCCGTTTCTATCCGAGCTGCTCCGAGTACGCTCTGGAAGCGCTCGAAGTGCACGGAACGTTCAAAGGGATTTATCTGACGATCAAGCGTCTGTTGAAATGCCACCCATGGCATCCGGGCGGCTGCGACTTTGTTCCCGAGCGAAAGCCTTCCAAAAAAACAGACTAGTACAGTTTAACAAAAGTTTTTAAAATAATTTTTGACCCACTGTTGGATAGAGCTTTTTGAGTTTTATCCTTGCATCGCTCGTTGTAAACTGCCAGTCACAGCCAA
>VFKB01000045.1 GCA_009885755.1 Parachlamydiales bacterium
GATCCTGCTAGCTACTTTCAACCTGTAAGTTCTTTAGTAGATGCCCCGGCGTCTATCGCACAATCAACAGCGCTGCAAGTTTATAGAGGCAGTCCTGCAGTTGTTACCCAACCGATGCTGCCAGCCGTAAGCGATTTCTTTTCGCGCCTAGTTTCCTACTTGCCTAACGTCTTCTCATCGACAGAACCGGCAGCAGCAAGCTCTACCGCATTGCAAGTTTTTAGAGATCCTGCTAGCTACTTTCAACCTGTATGTTCTTTAGCAGATGCCCCGGCAACTGCTGTAAGCTCTACAGCACTGCAAGTCTTTAGTGATCCATTTAGCTACTTTCAAACGGCAGTTTAGTTTTAGAAGGTGCCGCGAAGAAATATGATCCGTGCGCTCCCTAACCATATCTAAAATATTCACTACTACATTTTCAGAGTTTCGTGTGGAGAAATTTGACCTGTTTCCTGTAAAATAGCTGCATGTCAAAGGTTTCTATTAAGGCAAAAGACCAAGGGTGCGAGACGACTAAGTTTGCCCTTCTATGGATGAATCTGGCGAGCGAACCTCTGATCGCACTCTACACGCTGCTGCCATTTATCTTACGGAAGGAGCTGGGGGCGAGCGTTCTGCAGCTCTCGTTGTTCGTCATGCTCCGCCCGCTGCTTTCGGTCTTTTCGTTTTATTGGAGCGCCTTTCGGAAGGGGGGCCTTGTTTCGAATTTGATCGGCGCCTGCATTCTTGCTAATCTTCCCTTTGTATTTTTTCCTTTTGTTGACAATGTGTGGCTCCTCTTAGGGGCTTGTGCGATGTATCAGCTGTTCAGCCGCGCGGGAACGCCGGCGCTGATCGAGATTCTCAAACGGAAGATTCCCGAAAAACCGCGCGCGCACATCTTTTCGCTCTATTTTATTTTGAGTTTTATCGAGAGCGGCATCTTGGGAATGGTTGTGGGGAACCTGCTCGATAACAATACGATCCCGTGGAAATACCTCTTTCTGATTGGAGCTTTGGTGGGGCTAAGCAGCGTCCTCATCCAGCGGCGCATTGCTCTTCCTAAGGAAAAGATTCAAGATGCGGAAGTGGTAAAAAATCCGTTGCGCTCGAGCTTCGCCCTGCTCCGCGCCCGCCCCGACTTCGCGCGGTTCCAATGGGGCTTTATGTTTGGGGGATTTGCGCTGATGCTGATGGCGCCAGCGCTTTCCATCTTTTATGCGGACACCTTGGCTCTCTCGTATGAATCGATGACGGTGGCTCGCTATATTTTTATGGGGATCGGCGTGGCGCTCTCTTCGATGCTGTGGAAACGGGGGCTACAATCAATGCAGATCCATAGGGTGACTGGCTGGGTCCTTTTGGGATTTGGGCTCTTTCCTGTGACGCTGCTCGCCGCCTCCTGGAATCCGCTGTGTCTGTATGGGGCTTTTTTCATTTACGGCATTGCCCAAGCGGGCAGCCATCTGCTCTGGAACCTTTCGGGAACCGTTTTTGCGCGGGAAGGTGATAGCTTGCCTTACACTGCGGTTAATCTGTTGATGTTGGGTTTGAGGGGAATTGTGGCGCCCTTTTTAGGGGGTGTTCTTTGCGATCTCTGGGGTCCGCTCTACGTGCTGATCGCCGGCGCGTTGATCTGCTTTGCTGGTATGGCCTATATGCTCCAAAGTTCGAGACTTTGGAGCGGGGCGTATTTCAGCCGGAAAAAAGCGCCGAGCGAAACTTAGTTTTTAGGCACCAGTGCCTGCAGTAAGAACTCTTTTATTACCTGATTCCCTTGAGAAAATTCGTTAATATTGGCTCGATTCATCGGTACAATTTCTAAATTCTCACTTCCGCTGAGGCCGAAAGTGTCGATAATAACCATCCTGCTTGGCATCTGGGGGGTGTTTATCAATCCAATATTATCAGGCTTGAAATCGATACTGATCCCTTGTTTGACAGACTGTTGAAATACTTCGAAAATTGTTTTTAAGAGAGCTTCTTCTTCATCGGTGATTATTGCTTTTGGTCCAAAGGTCTTTATTTTTTCTAAAAATATTTCCCAGATAGGCTGAAACATTGTCGCAACATAGGGTTGTGTGATATAGCCATCTTTACGCAAGGAGTCGATATTGAGAATATCTAAGGCGTCGATGGGGAATTCTTTAGCTTTATAAGCCCCTCTAATCGTATTAAATTGCCGCTCGCATGCAGAAGCTAAGTCATAGAGGCGAACGGTTCCTTGTAGAGGACGTAAAGTGCCACCAGTAGTGGAACAATCCTTAAAAACCTTCATTACAGTAGGAGACGGGGCTTTGCTTTCAGGGAGTAAATATACATCTGAGAACGCACCTTCTCCAACATGGCGGAAGTTTTGGACGGAACTAGAGTTCGCATACGCAGCTTTAATGAAGTTTAATTTTTCCGGTTCTAAGTCAGCTCTAAGGCGATTGATCCGATCTTCTGGAGTAAGCCTTGCAACCTGGCCTCTTTTTATAGGAGGAGGTTGTCGGCTTGCTGTTTCGCTTGTAGTCGCTGTATTTTCACATTTAAATGAAGCAAGAAAGGCTCTAAAGCTTGATTCAATTTTCTGGCCTGTTTTTACTTGATTGGAAGTCTTAGGCGCAGAGTTTGTATTAGCCCCATCCATGCGCTCTGAGAAGGGGAGGCGGGTTTTCCTGGTTTTTTTTTGTTCCGTTTCTGCAGTTGATCCGTTTCCGCTAGCTTGGGGGCTGTCTCCGAAAAGAGTTCTTTGGGCGGGGGGGCTTGATTCTAGAGCAATGAAAAGCGATGCGTTTGAACTATTGTTTTGTAGCACGGGGGATAGAGTGGTCATAAGAAAGCTCATTGTTAAAAATAATACATCCATTTTAAAAATAGATTTATTTAAATCAACGAAATTAATTTGTTTGCAAAAGTAAAGTAAAATTATAACTACTAACTTTTTTCAAAGTTAGTAGTTAAAGACTATTTTAACAGCACTTTGTCCACAGGTAAGTGGACGACTTGTTATCAATATTTGGGAAGTTCAAAGCAATCCCGAGTGTTTCATTGTCGAGCAAAAGGTGGCTCAAAACCACCCTAACGGCATGCTTTACAGCAGGGTTTAGGTCCCAGGTGGTTTGGGACATGGAGATAGCATTGGATATCTGAAAATCCTGGGTATCGCTGGCCTCAGAAATGTCCTTACTGGCGGTAATAAATCCTTCCATCTGGAATAGATCCTTGCCTCTTTGGGCATAAAGGAGCTGGCTTTGATCCGGATTTGCCGGCAGAAAGCAAATGGAATGGATCTGAGGGCACATGGCCGCGGCAAAAAGAGCGCGGTACTTGTGAACCCATTGCTTATTATCACTATTTTCATTCTGTTGCGTTGAGGCTGCGAGATCCTCCTGTTCTATGTTAATACTTTCGTAGGTTAGGTTCTGATTTTTGCTTGTAGCAGAAAAAAGAGAAGTCGTAGGAGCGGTTCCTGAGACCAAAGTAAAAGTTACAGTCATAATTTTGATACCGTCAATTTTTTGTTTATTGAGGCGAGTACGATACAAAATTTTACTGATTATTGGAATAAAAAATTTAATAATCCCAAGGAGACTGTCTATATTTGGGATTGTTTTGGCTGATCTGCTGCGGTGGAAAAGAGGGCCTTCATGCTCCAAACTTCTGGGGTGTTTGGAGCGGGAAAGTTTTAGAGGGAAATAGACTGCTGAGCGTTGGCACTACTATCCACGGCTTGGGCTAAAAAAGCCTGAATGATAGGATTGCCTTTAGAGAATTCCTTAATGTTAGCTCGGTTCATTGGAATGATGTCCAATGAATCGCTTCCGCTGAGGCCAAAGGTGTCGATGATCGCAACCCTCTCTTGTCCTGGGAACTCCAATAGGTTAACATATCCCAGATTATCAGGTTTGAAATCGATGCACAGCCCAATTTCGGTAGATTGTTTAAAGACATCTTGAATGGTTTGTAAAAGCTGCTCTTCCTCATTACTGATCTGAGCATTTTTTCCGCAAGCGTTGACCTTTGCGACAAAGGCATCCCAGGATGGCTGGAACATTTTTGTTGCGAAGGGTTGGCTGATAAAGCCTTCCTTACGCCATTGGTCGAGATTGAGAATGGGCAGGGCGTCAATGGGAAATCGGCCTCTGTTATAAGCGTCTCTGATCAGAAAGTACTGCTTTTCACAGGCAATCGCTAAATCATAGAGACGGGTTGTGCCTTGCAAGGGGAGCAAGGTGCTGCTCGTCGAAGAATACTCCTTGAACACTTTTTTTACTGTGGCGGTCGCAGGCTCTACATAAACATCTGAAAATGTTCCTGAACCCACGCATTGTAAAATTCCGATTGATTTAGCAGCGTTATACGCAGCCTGAATAAATGTTAATTTTTCTTGTTCGATATCTGACCTGCGAAGGCGCTCCATCCGCTCAGCCAGCGTCATTCTCGCCTGGCTCCCTTTTTTCATCGGAGGAGGCATCTTCCTGCAAACATCTGACTTTGTCGCTGCTTCTTCATCTGGAAAAGAAGATAGGAAAGCTCTAAAGCTAGTTTCTACTTTCTGATTAGTGGGTGTTTGGTTGCTTCTTAGAGAACTTCCACTAGGGGTTAGGTGTTCGATGTCAGGTTTCGCAACTAAGGATTCATGACCTTCTTCAGAGAGATTTGTGAACTTCTGGCGCTTTGTAAAGGGTAGACTGGAAGCGGTTTTTCTGGTATTGGGACTGTCGAATGGGAATTGTCTTTGTGCAAAGAGACCCCTCTCAGGGCTGATGTCTCGGCGAGTCCTGATCTCTGTAGAAGGGCTGTTTGGCGGTGAAATAAGGCTCATAAGTTCTCGTTGTTAAAATAATGCATTTATTTTAATACAAGAGTTTTTATTGATCAAATGAATTGATTTCTTTGCAAAGTCAAATTAAAATAATAAATGACAACAATGGTTAATTTTAATTTTATTTTGCCCACACAAAGGTGCATAGCTTAATTGTGTCATGAACCTATCCTAATAAATCTACTCATGATCTTTTCGCACTTTTCAACTCGAAATCGAATGACGGGAAGGGAGCCATGTTAAAAAACATGACTCCCTTCCCGTCATTCGATTTGGAGCGAAAATTATCGGAAAGCTCATCGAGAGAATTTACTAGGATAGGTTCATTGGAGAAATGCAACGCAACCCCTAAAGTTTCAGGATCTTCGCTGATGTGGCTAAGAATCTTTCGGACAATGCGCCTCACAGCAGAATTTAGTTCGCATGTGGACTCAGATATGGATATGGCGCTGGACAATGGAAAAACCTTAGTGATTTTCTCTTGATGGCCCTCGATATCTAAGAAGGAAACAAATCCTTTCGTATCCGCAAGATCATTACCTCTTTTGGCGTAGAGAAGCTGGGGTTGATGGGGGGCCATTGGAAGAAAGCAAATGGACTGGATAGCTGGGCATGTGGCGGCGGCGAATAGAGCTCGGTATCTGTGGACCCATTGTCCATTTTCTCCATATTCGTTTCTCCATTTAGAATCTTCGGGTTCTCTATGCCCTATGCGTAATTGCTCGAAGCTTAAGTTGGAGTTTTCATTCGAAGAGGAGGACCCGCTATAAACCAAGGAGAAAGAAGTTGCCATATGTTTTATACCGCCAAATTTTGTTAAAAGCTGCTGCAACACGGTACAAAAGTGTTTTGTTTATTAGAATAAAAAATTTTAGGAGGTAGGGAAGGGGGCGATCATTCCGCCGCCGAGGCAGAGAGGGCCTTGATAAAAAACAATCGACTGTCTGGGTGTGACGGAGCGCTGAGGCTGATCAAAAGAGACAAAGAGGCGGTCCCCTTCGATTTTTGTGATGGTGCACGCTTGGTCGGCCTGCCGATACCGAATTTTCGCCCTGCAGGAAAAAGGAAGTTCGGGAGGCGCTCCGACCCAGGTGATGTCTGTGGCCTCTAAGTATTGCTTGTAGAGCGCGGGATGATCGGAGCCTTGCTCGATCACGACGACGTTGCGCGGAATATCTTTTGCCACCACAAACCAGGCTTCTCCGGGGCCGCCGACGCCAAGCCCTTTGCGCTGGCCTAAGGTGTAGTAGGCGGCGCCGTCATGCCTGCCGACGATGGTGCCGTTCAAGGTTTCAAAATTCCCTTTCTGATAGGAGATGTATTGGCTGATGAAGGGCTTAAAATCTCTTTTACCGATGAAGCAGATGCCTGTGCTGTCCTTCTTCTCGGCGGTCGGAATGCCATGGTCCCGGGCGAGCGCGCGGACTGCTGTCTTCTCTAAATGGCCGATGGGAAAGAGGACCTTTTCTAAGACTTCATTTTTTAGGGTGTAAAGGAAGTAGCTCTGGTCCTTCAGAGGATCGAGCCCTTTAAGCAGCGTGCCGCCTTGGATTTGGCAATAGTGCCCGGTCGCGAGATAGTCGGCGCCGAGCTGCAGGGCTTTCTCAAAGAAACATTTGAATTTGATCTCGCGGTTGCAAAGGATGTCCGGATTGGGGGTATAGCCTAATTTAAGCTCTTCGACGAAGTGGGTGAAGACATGGTCCCAATATTCTTTGACAAAGTTGACCGAATAGTAGGGGATATCGAGTGTTTCGCAGACTTTAACGACGTCTTCATAGTCTTTGGTCGAGGTGCAGACGCCCCGCTCATCCTTCTCTTCCCAATTTTTCATGAACAGGCCGATCACCCGGTAGCCCGCTTGCTTGAGCAAAAGAGCGGACACGGAGGAATCGACGCCGCCTGACATTCCTACAACTACAGTTTTCATATGGGAATAGTTTAACTTATTTCTAGTTAAGTTTACATTGAAATGAAGAAAAGATGGAGATATTTAATTGAAAAATTTTTGGGACAAAAAACCTCAGGAAATATTTGAGGAATTAGGGACGAGGGCGGCAGGGCTGACTTCAGCGGAAGTTGAGGAGCGGCTGCAAAAATATGGCCCCAACCGTCTTAAGCCCAAGAAGAAAACAGGCGCCCTGTTTCTGCTCCTTGTCCAGTTCAAAAGTCCGCTCATTTTACTCCTTCTAGGGGCGGCCCTTCTCTCCTTTTTCCTCTCTGGAGGAACCGATGCCGCCATCATCATTGTGATTGTTTTGGTCAGCGGTGTTTTGGGCTTTATGCAAGAAAAAAAGGCGTCGGATGCGGTGCAGAAGCTGATTGATCTGGTCCAGGTGACTAGTGAAGTGGTGCGAGAGGGAAAGGTCGTTGAATTGCACCGAGAAGATCTGGTGCCTGGGGATATTGTGATGCTCCGCGCCGGTGATCTGATTCCTGCCGATTGCTACGTCTTTGAAGCCAAGGATTTCTTTGTCGACGAGGCGACGCTTACGGGGGAGAGCTTTGCGAGCGAAAAAATGGTAGGCCTTCCACTTTTTATGGGAACGCATGCCGTGACGGGTCAAGCTAAGGCTGTTGTGGTGCTGACGGGGAAGGAAACAGAATTCGGCCATATCTCAGAACGGCTCAGAATGCATGTGCCTGAGACGGCATTCGAACTGGGAGTGCGCCGCTTCGGCTATTTTTTGATGATCGTAACGCTCTGTTTGGTGGTCGCGATTTTTGTGATCAACGTCTATTTACAAAGGCCTATTTTGACTGCGTTCATGTTCGCGTTGGCCCTCGCAGTGGGGCTAACGCCGCAGCTCTTACCTGCGATCATCACGATCAACTTAGCGCACGGAGCGCGGCGCATGGCGGATAAAAAGATGATCGTCAAACGGCTCTCGTCTATTGAAAATTTTGGGAGCATGGATGTTCTCTGTTCAGACAAAACGGGGACGCTTACAGAAGGATTGGTCGAGCTAAAAGATGCCCTGGACGGAGAGGGAAAGAGAAGCGATAAAACCCTCCTCTATGCCGCACTCAACGCGACCTTTCAGACTGGTTATGCCAACCCTATCGATACGATGCTCGCCAAGGTCAACCATGGATCAAAAGAGGGGTGGGAAAAGGTCGACGAGCTGGCCTATGACTTTGATCGCAGGTGTCTTAGTATCCTAGTCCGCAAAACAACGGACTCCCTTTTGATCACCAAGGGAGCTTTTGCATCTGTGTTGGCGTGCTGCACGCAGGTGGAAATAGGCGGCGCGGTTCAGCCGATCGAAGGACAGAAGCAGAAATTGCAAGAGCTCTTTGAAAAGTATGGCAATGAGGGGTATCGGTTGATCGCCGTCGCCTGCCGCAATCTGGACGGTTCTAAGGTGATTGCCAAAGACGCGGAAAGGGAGATGACGTTTTTAGGGTTTCTTCTCTTTTTTGACCCCTTAAAACCTGATATTGCGGCAACGATTGAAAAGCTCAACAAACGGAAGGTCTCTTTAAAGATCATTACGGGCGATAACCGGATTGTGGCTGCGCATGTGGCAAAGCAGCTTGGCTTATCTCCCGATGCTGTGATTGTGGGATCGGACCCGCGCTTAACGGCGCTTGTGAACGAAAAGGATATCTTTGCAGAGATCCGTCCTGAGCAGAAACAGGAAATCATTTTGGCGCTGAGAAAATCGGGGCATATTGTCGGCTATTTAGGAGATGGGATCAACGATGTGGCAGCGCTCCATGCAGCCGACGTGGGGATTTCTGTCGAATCAGCGGCAGACGCTGCAAAAGAGGCCGCCGATTTCGTGATGTTCCGCAAAGATCTTTCGGTGCTCTTACAGGGGATTGACGAGGGGAGGCGCACATTTGCCAACACGCTCAAGTATGTATTTATGGCGACCTCCGCAAATTTTGGAAACATGTTCAGCATGGCGGGAGCTTCTTTATTCTTGCCATTCTTACCGCTTTTGCCTAAGCAAATTTTGCTCACGAACTTATTCACCGATGTACCCGAAATGACGATCGCGACCGATAGGGTCGACCATGAGCTAGAGGCGATTCCTCAACGCTGGGATATAAAATTCATTCGACATTTTATGATTGTCTTTGGACTGATCAGCTCGATCTTCGACTTTGTGACGTTTGGAGTGCTGCTCTTTGTTCTCAAGGCCTCCGAGCAACAATTTCAAACGGGGTGGTTTGTCGAGTCTGTTCTCTCTGCGGCGATGATCGTCCTGGCGATCCGGACGCGTCAGTCGATCTTTAAAAGCCGCGCGAGCCCCTATTTGACGGCAGCTGTCTTTGGCAGCATGATCTTTACAGCAGTCCTGCCTTATACGCCCTTAGCGGCGGTTTTTGGATTTGTTCCTTTACCGCTCTATTTTTACGGGATGATCGGGGGCGTGCTAGTCCTCTACCTGATGACAGTAGAGATCGCAAAAAAAATATTCTTTAAACGGAAAAGATATGTTTCCTAGGGGAGGTCTTCAAAATATAGATCAGCGAGATTTGAGATGATTTTTCTGCAGATTTTTTGAAATGAGCGAGTAGACATACCTGAAAAGGTAGGCTTCGAGCGAATCAAAAAATTTGCCAAAAGCGCTCAAAGATTGCCATCTAGAATTTGAAGACGTCCCCTAATTCCAATCGTCGGAATCGAGTTCGACGGTTGCGACGCTACGCTGCTTGGAGTTGAGGATAAACTTGTCGATAGCAGCAGCGCTGACTTGCCAATACTGGCTCCATTGTTTTGTCTCATATACGCCTTGCAGATCGGAAATGATCTTATGTTCTACCAAGGCCTCATCGTAGGAGACGGCTTCAAGAGGAGTGTCGAGATTTAATGTTCCGATGAATCGCTCCACTTCTTCTCGATGATCGGAATTTTTTAAAATTACATAGGCGGCATTGCTTGTGCGGCCCGAGAGCATCGGAAGATCGTCTTTGAGGGCTCTCCAAACGGCCCTTCCCGAATTGCTTTCGTGCCACAATTTATTGCGATTGACATTGCTGTCTGAAGAGAGCTCTCGGATTTCTACAGCTTCGCGCGCAATCGCAAAAATAAAGTCGCCGTACATAGGCTCGATTTCAGAAGAAATATAGGCCCCTTTTCCCTCTTTTGCGGGCTGGGAGAGGATCGAACCCTGCAATATCTTCTTGGCTACGTCGATTGTCTTTGTGGCGTGATAATAGACCGGAATTTTAACGGGAAGGCCTGAAGCCAATCTATCTAGATTTCTTTGGGCGCGTGCGCCAATTTTCTCCAAGGCGTCTCTTAGATGAGGTTTTTCAAATATATTTTTGCCAGTCTCTTCGACGATGCGCCGCAAGAGGTCTTCCGTGGACTGGAGTTGCTTGGATTTTTCGTCTTGGGGCTCGTGAATTTGGGTAAAGAGCTGCTCGAAATCTTGAAGATCTCGTGCTGCCAAGAATAGATTTGAAGTTTGTACTGATTGCGCCATAATTACCTTGTGAAATTATATATTATAATGTAATTATGAGTCAATTACAAAACGTGTTAACAATAACTTTAATTGTGTTATTTAGTTTGGTGTTAATGTCTCTTTGTTGTATAACCTTCTGCCATGTCAGGATTAGCTGTTAACAACCTAAAAACCGCCGAGCTGCGCTCCTCCTTTCAAGAGTTTGCGGAGACCCAGGATAAAGCTGCCGCCTGTCAAAAGATTTTTAGAATTTTCGAAACGACCCTAAGGGATGAAGGTTCGGCCTATAAAGACCGGTCGGAGCTAAGGAGTTCCTTTGCCCCCTCCTTCCATTACGCGGACGAACTCTACCCTGTAGCGGCCTACCAGGCCGCTTTAATCGGCCTAAAAAGGCCCTATTTTCTGATTTACGGCAAAAGGGTCGAGCAAGGGGAAACTGTGACGCAGGCGACCTTAAAACTAGTCGAAAGGTTTCGATTCATCCGAGATGCGGAAGTGGTCACTGCCGGCGACCTTCTCGATTTTGACGCCACGTGGGACGCGTTCGAAGTCTCTTACCTGACCCGCATGAAAGCATTGATCGAGGGCGGTAACGAGAGCTTTAGGCAATTGGGCAAAGAGGAAATGGACCGTTTTTTTGCGAGGCTCGCGGAACTTGTCCCTTACTGTCAACTTGATAGCGCGGCATATGCTGCAGCTGCAGCACTTCCCGATTCCCACATCCTTTCTTCCTTTGGAAAAGATGCTGTCCAATCGGCCAGAGCCTTGCGCGATCGCTTCGCAAATTTTTCTGGCCCTTTTTCGGGAGAGTTCCCTGTAGAGCTGCTCGCAGAGATCCGCGCGTGTCAAAAAACGCTCGAGATCTTTAGCCGGCTGCACGAAGATCCGTTCAAGCAGAAGGTGATCGCTTCGATGATCCTTGGGGCGAAGAACCACCCCGAGTTAATTTCTATCGATTCTTTTGATTCAGATTCGGCGGTCTTATTGCCGAAATTAGGGGCTTTTTATCTCTGGCAAACACTAGATGCCGAAGAGAGAGCTGCTTATATGAGCGCCGAAAACAACGATCTTGAAACAGACGCTCAAGTGTTAGATCTTCTTATAGGGAATCAGGTCGATGCTCCTTCGGCAAATAGTTTAGCGCTCGCAAAAGTTCTGAACACTTTCGCGTATCAAATGCATTCACAAGCAGCTGAAGAGCTGTCTCAGGCTCTTCAAATAGTCTGCTGTTCCTTGAGATAGAAAATTTGAAGAACTCCTCCCTAAAGAGACACTTGCAAAATTCCATTTGGCCAAAAGGGCAATTTTTGCCTAAAAAGCGAATTTTGCAAGTGTCTCTAAAAGGAAGGAGATTCTCCGACGGTTTAAGGATTCTTTTCCATCAGATAGCCCGCCTAACCAAAGGGGCAGGATTGCGGTGCGCGCACCGTTCAAGGCTGCCAAATTACCTCAAGAATTTTTCTAGAGCGGTTGGTCAGGGTGAAAAGCAAATAGTACTTTTCCTGTAAAGGGAACTTATACTAGTATCGACTCCATTCAATCTTGAGAGAGTGTCTTGATGCGTGCGTTCAGGTGCTGGTTTGGTGCTTTTCTTTTCTTCTCGTTTTTTTTCCTCGTTGCAGCAAAGGGCGGAAATAACAAGCCGTTCGTCCTAGTGACAGGCGGCGCCGGTTATATTGGAAGTCAGACGTGCAAAGTTTTGTACGAGGGAGGATATACTCCTGTTGTCTATGACTCTTTGCAACTCGGCCGCAAAGAAGCGGTGAAATGGGGGCCTTTAATTGTCGCAGATCTCAATGATCGCGCGGCTTTGGACCATGTACTGGACGAGTATCAACCCATAGGGGTCATCCATTTTGCGGCCATAGCTGCGGTGGGCGAGTCGGTGTCGAACCCTGCAAAATACTACAGAAACAATGTGGTCGGATCGTTGACCCTTTTAGAAGCTGTCAAGGACCATCGGATTCCCGTATTTATTTTTTCGAGTTCGGCGGCCACCTATGGGATGCCCTTGCAGAGCATCATTACGGAATTGACCCCGCAGGTTCCTATTAATCCCTATGGGAACACAAAGCTCATAACTGAAATGATGTTAGCCGATTTTGAGCGTGCCTACGGGATTAGATACGTGTGCTTCCGCTATTTCAATGCCGCAGGCGCAGACTTAGAAGGAGAGCTGGGTCCCGATGTGACGCGGCCTACGCACCTCATCCCTGTGATTGTTCAGACAGCGGCAAAAGAAAAGCCCCGCTTGGAGATCTTTGGGTCCGATTTTCCCACTCCTGACGGAACAGGGATCCGAGATTATGTCCATGTGGTCGATCTCGCCCGCGCGCATTTGTTGGGGTTGGAATATCTACTGAGAGGAAATCCAAGCGTCATTCTAAATTTGGGAACGGGCCATGGCCATTCGGTAAAAGAGGTTGTGGAAACTGCCCAGAAGGTAATTCCTCGGGAAATTCCTTTTGTTTATTCGGGAAGAAGAGCGGGAGATCCTCCAGTGCTGATCGCCGACTTTCAGAAGGCAAGGGAGGTGCTAGGGTGGGAGCCTCTCCACTCCGATCTTGAAACGATGATCGGGGGCACCTGGGAATGGCACGAAAGGAAAAATTGAGATAGCCTCCTCTATTTTTTCGTGCTGGGAATTGCGTTAAAGTCGATGAAGCCCTTCACCACATCCACGTGGACAAGTTTGACTTGCAGGCGGTCGCCGACATCGAGATCGTGAAATCCTTGCGTGAGCTTTCCCTCGACGGGAGGATGCAGGATGCGCACCCAGGTTCCTTTCGCGCTTGCGCCTGTGACGATCGCGTCAAAGTGTTTGCCGATTTTTGACATGAGCACGAGGGCTGCGGCCGACTTCTTAAGACGTCTTTCCACTCTTTCTGCGTCATCTTCTTTTTGCGTGCAGTGTTCGCCCAATTGGATGAGCTCTTCGGGTTCGTAAGGGATTTTTTTATGGTCGAGCGCAGCCTTGATCAGCCTTCCTGTGATCAGATCGGGATAGCGGCGGTTGGGGGCTGTCGAGTGGGTGTAGTCGCGCAAGGCTAGTCCGAAGTGGCCGGGCCCTTTTTCTCCCGGGAATGCAGCGAGATATTCTCCGCGGCCGATTAGTTTGATAATGGAGACGGAGAGGTCGGGAAATCCGACGGGATCTTTTTTTTGCATCCCATCTAGGAAGGCTTCCAGCGCTTTGCCGTCGGGCACGGGTGGAAGGGTGACATTTTCTTTGGCTGCAAGCTCAACAATCCTATCCCATCGCTTGGGCGTACGGACGACCCGTCTTAGCGTGGGAAAATTTTTCGATTCTAAAAATTGGGTGGTGGCGACGTTCGCGGCGATCATGAAGTTTTCAATCAGCTCGGTGGCCCGGTTGCGCTGGGTGGCGGCGATGTCGACGACCTGGCCTCCGATGACAATGGCCCTAGGTTCGATGGTTTCAAAATAGAGGGCGCCGTGAAGGTAGCGGTATTGTTTGATTTTTTGGGCGAACACATCCTGAAGCTCTAACTGTTTGGCTAGGCCGGCGAGGGAAGGCGGTGGAGCTTTGCCTTCTAAGAAAGCATTGACGCCGTTGTAGGTCAGCTGGGCATGGTTCTTGACGCATGCTCGGTAGACGGAAGAGGGGCCGAACGATCCGTCGTCGTTGACCACCGCTTCGATCACGAGCGCGACACGTGTCTCATCGGGATTTAACGAGGTGAGGTTCGTAGAGAGTTTTTCAGGAAGCATGGGAAAGATCTTGGTCGGTGTGTAGACAGAAGTGGTATTATGTTCCGCATGTTTATCGATCGCAGACCCTTTTTTCACTAGGGCGTCCACGTCGGCAATGCCGATGAAGATCTTTGCCTTATTATTTGGCAGGAGCTCGATGTAGGTGATCTGGTCTAAATCTTTCGAATCGTCATTATCGATCGAAAACCAGAGAAGGTTGGTGAGATTGTTCGTGGTGCAGGTTGCGGGTCCTTGCAATTTATCGAGTTCATGGTGCACCTTGGGCGAAAAATCGGGCAGAAGCCCCCGATCTATCATTGCCTGGTGGGCTATGGCTGTCAGCGAAATCATAGCCCCCCCCCAAGAAAAGCTTAAGTGGTCGGCCCAGCAATCGCGAGCTTGTCATCTTTTGTGGGAGAACCTTCTCCTTCCAAGAAGACGAGCTTATCGCCTTCTGCAGTGACCAACCAATGTCCGCCTTTGCCTGGGTTCATCAGCAGTTTTTCTGCGAGAGGATCTTCGAGGAACTGCTCGATCACGCGGCGTAAAGGGCGCGCTCCCATCTCGGGTTGGAACCCTTTGTTGACGAGGAGGTCTTTGGCTTTTTGATCAAGGTCGATAAGAATGTTCTTGCGCTCGAGTCTTCCTCTAACCTTTTTGATCTCCAGCTCAATGACTTGCAGCAGATGCGTTTTATCGAGTGGCTTGAAGATGACGATGCCGTCGAGGCGGTTGATGAACTCGGGCTTGAAATGCTTTTTGATCGAGGTATTAATCGTCTCGTTCATCGCTTTGTAATCGAGCATCCCTTCCTGAACGCCAAAGCCCATTTCGCTCGATCTGCGGATCAGATCGGCGCCAAGGTTGGAGGTCATGATGACGATCGTATTGCGGAAGTCGATCTTGCGGCCGAATGAATCGGTGAGGCGCCCCTCTTCCAAAATCTGGAGCATCAGGTTCATCACATCGGGGTGCGCTTTCTCGACCTCGTCGAAAAGAACGACGCAATAGGGACGCTGGCGCACCTGTTCGGTGAGCTGGCCGCCCTCTTCGTGACCGACGTATCCCGGTGGCGATCCTGTCATGCGGCTGATCGCAAATTTCTCCATGTACTCGGACATGTCGACTTGGATGAGCGCGTCTTCGCCGCCGAACATTTGGATGGCGAGCTGTTTGGCGAGGAGTGTTTTTCCGACGCCGGTAGGTCCTAAGAACAGGAATGAACCAATGGGGCGGTTCGGATCTTTAATATCGGCTCTGCTTCTGCGGATCGCTCTGCACACAGTGCCGAGGGCTTCGTCTTGCCCGATGATATTGCCTTTTAAGATCTCTTCCATTCTAAGCACTTTTGTCGTCTCACCTTCCGTAAGGCGTGTCAACGGGATGCCCGTCTGCTTAGAGATGATGCTTGCGACTTCCTCTTCATCGACGATGACTTGGTGCTCTTCTTTATTGCTTTCCCATTCGGCGCGGATCTGCTGGAGACGCTCGCGCAGTGTTTTTTCGGTGTCGCGGAGTTTGGCTGCTTTTTCATACTCTTGCTTGTTGATCGCCTCTTCTTTGGCGATGCGCATCTCTTCGATCTCAGCTTCCGCTTTCGTGATATCTTGAGGCTGATGGAGCATCGCAATGCGCGCTTTTGCACCGGCTTCGTCGATCAGATCGATCGCCTTATCGGGCAGGAAACGGCCGACGATGTAGCGGTCGGAAAGATAGACAGCCGCTTTGATCGCCGCATCGGTGTAAATACACTTGTGGTGCTCTTCGTATTTTGTCTTGAGGCCCGTAAGGATCGAGACGCTCTCTTCGAGATTTGGCGGGGCCACGAGGATTTTTTGGAATCTGCGCTCTAGGGCGGCATCTTTTTCAATGTGCTTGCGGAACTCGTCGATGGTCGTCGCGCCAATGCACTGAATTTCTCCGCGGGATAGCGCGGGCTTTAAAATGTTGGAGGCATCGATCGCGCCTTCTGCAGCGCCGGCGCCCACAATCGTGTGGATCTCGTCGATGAAGAGGAGGACGTTGCCGTTCTTTTTGATCTCATCCATCACTGCTTTGATCCGCTCTTCAAACTGGCCGCGGTATTTCGTGCCGGCGATCATCAGGGTTAAGTCAAGAGAGATCAGTTTCTTTTTAGCGAGGTGGTCAGGAACTTCCCCTTTCACAATCGCGTGGGCCAAGCCTTCCACGATCGCCGTTTTTCCCACACCCGCTTCTCCAATGAGAACCGGGTTGTTTTTTCGGCGGCGGCACAGGATCAATATCAGGCGCTCCACTTCTTCCCTACGCCCGATCACAGGATCGAGTTTTCCCTCTTTGCATAGTTCTGTGAGATCGTGCCCATAGGCTTTAAGCGCTGGCATCTTTTCGGTGCCGGGCGCTTTGTCTTGAGCTTTCCCGGAAGAAGAGGAGGGACCGCTCGACATGCCCATAGGAGGGAGTTGTAAATTGAAGGTCTCGAGTTCTTTCAAGACCTCTTTGCGCACATCTTTCAGATTGATGTTCAGATTTTCTAAAACTTGAGCGGCGACGCCGTCGGTCTGGCGCAAGAGAGCGAGCAGCAAGTGCTCGGTGCCGACGTAGTTGTGGTTGAGGGAGGCGGCCTCTTCATTGGCGAATTCGAAAACCTTCTTCACTTTTCCGGTAAGTGCAGGATCGCCGTAAACTTGGATCTCGGGGCCGAATCCAACCATCTTCTCTACTTCGGCGCGGACCATTTCATAGTCGAGATTGAGGTTGCGGAGGACGTTCACCGCGATGCCTTGGCCGAGCTTGAGAAGGCCGAGGAGGACGTGTTCGGTGCCTAAGTAGTTGTGGTTGAGGCGTTGGGCTTCCTTTTTGGCCAGCTTAATGACTTGCTTTGCGCGATTGGTGAATTTGTCAAACATGGTGCATCCTCTGGTTATACCCTGTTATCTATTGTAGCGGTTATTTTCCTTTTTTGCAAATTTGACAAAGATTATCAAGTAAATATTTTATTTATAACTTTCCTAGAAACGTTAGCGAAATATTTCTGAATGGGCTATAACAGTCTCCTAATGTGGAAGATTATCGATACAGGATCAGCCAGTGCTGAGGCCAATATGCGGATCGACAAAGAGCTTCTCGAGGGTCTCGAGAATGAGGCGCTCCTCCATTTGTACGATTGGGACCGGCCCAGCGCGACTTACGGCTATTTTGTCGACCCCCATAAATTACTCAATGTCGCTAAGGCCGAGGCGCTTGGCTTTGATTTGGCGCGGCGGCCGACTGGCGGCGGAGTGGTGTTCCACGCCTGGGACCTCGCGTTTTCCGTTCTAGTGCCGGAAACGCATCCGGCGTTTGCCAATAATACGTTAGACAATTACGCTTTTGTCAATCGCGCGGTATTAAAAGCGGTCGAACGATTTTTAAAAACGCAGGCGCCTTTGAATTTGACTCCCAGCGATGCGCCGGCGCTAGATGCCGATTGCGGCCGGTTTTGCATGGCGCGGCCCACAAAATATGATGTGATGTTAAATGGCCGCAAAATCGCGGGAGCTGCCCAGCGCCGCATGAAGCAGGGCTATTTGCATCAAGGAACGATCGCCCTCACAATGCCTGATGAGATGTTGAAGGAGATCCTTTTAGAGGGGACCCGGGTGTGGGAAGCAATGCATTTAAATACTTATCCGCTGCTCGGCACTGGCATAGAAAAATTGCAGGTCGCGCGCGAAGAACTTAAAACTTTATTGAAAGAGGAACTCACGTGTCAGACGTAAAAACAGCCATTAAGCCCACCCGCGCAGAGAACTATGCGGAGTGGTACCAAGAAGTGATCAAGGCCGCCAAACTTGCCAAACATTCTCCCGTTCGCGGCTGTATGGTGATCGAGCCTTGGGGCTATGCGATCTGGGAAAATATGCAGCGCGTCCTCGACGGCATGTTCAAGGCCACTGGCCACCAAAACGCCTACTTTCCTCTCTTCATTCCGCTGAGCTATCTCCAAAAAGAGGCCGAGCACGTGGAAGGGTTCGCGACCGAATGTGCGATTGTGACCCATCACCGCCTGGAAAAAAATAAAGAGGGGCAGCTTGTGCCCGCGGGACCTTTGGAAGAACCGTTGATCGTCCGCCCCACGTCTGAAATGCTCATCGGGGAATATTTTGCCGAGGAGATCAAATCGTACCGCGATCTGCCGATCCTCCTCAACCAATGGGCGAACGTGGTCCGCTGGGAAATGCGCACCCGCCTCTTTTTACGCACGACAGAATTCTTGTGGCAAGAAGGGCACACGGCGCACGCCACGGAGGCCGAAGCGCGCGAAGAGACGCACCGCATGCTCCATGTCTATGAAGAATTTGCAAGAAAATTCATGGCCATTCCGTTCATCATGGGAGAAAAAACTCCTGGCGAGCGTTTCCCCGGAGCGGTCGCGACCTACTGTATTGAAGGAATGATGCAGGACCGGAAAGCCCTCCAGGGGGGAACCTCACACTTCCTAGGCCAAAAATTTGCTAAAGCGGCCGGCATCAAGTTCAACGATGTCGACGGCAAAGAATCTCTTGCGTGGACCACGTCGTGGGGGATGACGACCCGCCTCATTGGCGCGATGATCATGATCCACGGCGATGACGACGGCCTCGTGATGCCTCCCCGTATCGCTTCAGCGCACATCGTTCTCATCCCGATCATCCACAAAGAAGAGACTAAACAGGAAGTTCTCGGCTATTGCCACGGCCTCGCCGGAGAACTGCGCCATATTATGTACGAAGGAAAAGCCCTCAACGTGATCGTCGATGAGCGCGACATGCGCGGCGGCGATAAAACGTGGAATTGGGTCAAGAGGGGGATCCCGATGCGCATCGAGATCGGCCCGCGCGATATTGCAAGCGACAGCTTAGGCATTGCACGTAGAGATCGGCCCCACCGCGATCTTAACAAACAAACGCGTCAAGAATTGCTCACCAGCGTCATTGATCAACTCGAAGAGATGCAGACAGGCCTCTACGAAAAAGCGCTCGCGTTCCGCAATAGCCATATCCATAAAATTGATTCGAAAGAGGCCTTTTATGCGTTCTTCACCCCCAAAAATAAAGAAAATCCTGAGATCCACGGCGGATTTGCCTATTCTCACTGGTGCGGCGATCCCGAGGTGGAAGCGATTGTGAAGAAGGACCTCAATGTCACCATCCGGTGCATCCCTTTGGACAGCCCGCTCGAGGAAGGCAAGTGCATCATCACCGGGAAGAAGAGTAAACAACGAGTGATATTCGCTAAGTCTTACTAATAGGGAGTGGAAACCTTGAAATAAGATAGAGGGGATAATTATAAATGTCCCCATCATGTTTTAAATTCATTGTTGTGGCACGGATTAGTTTTTCCGGAGCATATTTTTGGCCGTAGACAAGAAGGCTCTTTTTCTTTTGACTCGAACCTGCTTTAACTTCTAGAGGGTAGATCGCGTGGTCTTCTTCCATTAAAAAATCCACTTCTGCTAGGCCCTCACTTGCCCAATAATAAGGTTCTATGTGCTTGGTTGCGATCAATTCTTGCGCAACATAATTTTCTGTAAGAGCTCCCTTGAATTCGGTGAATAAAAGATCTCCTTCGATAATGGTCTGAGGGGATAAGTTGCTTTGCGCACCGAGTAAGCCTACATCTGCTAAAAAGATCTTAAATATGTTATTGTCAGCATAGGCGCTTAAGGGAAATTTTGGAGACTCCACTAAATAGCTTTTGTGAATCAATCCCGCATCCGAAAGCCATTGGATGGCCTCTTCATAATCCCTGCCCCGCGCACTTTTTCGGATCGCTGCGAAGATGAATTTTTTATTTTCCTTGGCCAGCTGACGATGCACCTGTTTCCAAACAGTTGTGATTTTCATGATCTCGTGGGGAGGCGCATGTTTTGCAAAATCTTTCTCATAGGCGCTTAGGATCTCCAGTTGGATTTCTCTGACTACATTTAAGTTGTCAGTTTTGGCATATTCAGCGACAGCTTCTGGCATTCCTCCTATGAAGAAATACATTTTTAGCAACTGGATTAACTTGTCATGCATAGGGGGCGGGATGGGTGCATAGGACTGATATTCTTCTAGGAAAATACGAGTTTTATCATGACCTAGAGCGGAAAGAAATTCGAAAAAGGATAAAGGATAAAGATGAAGAAAGTTCACTTTCCCCACCGGGAAGCCCTTTTCGCCTGCTGTTTTAACACCTAAAAGCGAACCTGCCGCAACGACATGATATTCATTGGCTTCTTCGCAAAAATACTTAAGACTATTGAGCGCTTTTGGACACTCCTGAATTTCATCGAAAATTACTAACGTATTTTGAGGGTGGATTTCTATCTCACTGTAGATGCTTAGAATTTTTAGGAGTTGCTTTGGGTCTAATGTTTCATCAAAATATCTGGCTAATTTTTCATCTTTTTCGAAGTTGAAGTAGGCCGTTTTCTCGTAGGCTGTTTTGCCAAAATGCTTTAAAGCGTACGTCTTTCCAACCTGTCTTGCTCCGTTTAGGACCAACGGCTTGCGCCTGGGCGACCGCTTCCACTCCTCGAGGTGCTGGTAAATATCTCTCTTCATAGCCTCAGTATAGCTAAATTTTGGATATAAAGGCAACTATTCGTTAGGGAAACGTGGTGGTATTGCACGTTATTCGTTGGAAAAACGTGGTGGTATTGCACGTTATTCGTTGGAAAAACGTGGTTTTTAGTGATTATTTGGAGGTGGTTGGTGTGGTAAGTTGCTCATGCTCATATAGTTAATGAAGATAATCTTTACGTTGCCTGTTGTTTAAGATGTAACGCTGTAAAATCATTTCACAGCTATTTGGTATCCCTAGTCTGCAATATGCAGGGTCGAGAATCACCCTCCCAATGACGGATAAAAAATCTGTGTTTAAAATGCTTCCTGACTTTTTTGTTGCCATCCCCATATGCAAATAGCCTCTATACAAGGAAAATTCGCGGTCCTGCCTTGTATGCCGGTGAAAGTTTTTCCGGATATTTACGCCTGATCTTTGAGCCAGTGATAAGGAGGGCAACGCCGCGACCTTACCCTGTCTCCCTGGGGAAATTCCATCACCGCCGAGCCTGTCTCTTTAAACAACTGCTGTTTCAAGGATGTGTCTTAATTTGGCCAGCTTTCGATCAATGGAATTTACCACCATGTGAGGTCTGTCTCGCAAACTAAAATTCAGCAGCAATTGCGAAATATAGATGCCCTCGTGGAAAACGTAACCTGCTGAAGTTGTAGAGCCAGGTTCGGTCACTTCATGGTTATGGGCAAGATCATCTCTCTTCTCCATGGCTTGCTGCAGGTCGTTTTTAATTTCTTTAATGAATTCTCTATCAACATTTAAAAATCGGCTGAGGGTGTCTAGGCACAGCTCCAGCGTGCTTGCAGAATCTTTAAAATCGGCCAGTAGATATTGGCAAGCGAGCCTGAGCATCGGATCCCCATGAAGGGCCCTTGTTACATCTCCCTTATCCTTAATAGAAAGCAGTTTGTCTAGGTTGTGTATTCTTTGATTGATTGCATTGATGCAACCGATCGCTTTTTTTCTTGTTTTTTCGTTTTTATGAGGATCTTCAGCGGGGGCAGAAACTTTTTTCTTTTTAATGCACATTAATTGCGCGTCTATCCATATTTTTCTATCATTTTCAGCGACGATACCTAATTGCGCAATCTGTAGCATTAAATCGTCCTTATTCATGGGGCGCAGCTGCATTTGTCGGATAAGACCATTACAGGTTTCTTCGATGGAAGATTCTTCATAGGTCGAAATAGACTCGACTAACGCACTCAATGATTCTTTTTTTTCATTGACATACTCATCGATACTCTCTGTCATTTTTTTTAGATTCCCTACTGCCGCTACTAGGAGAGGGGGTTTCCTTCCCTGGGTCCAGGATGACATGATCGCTTCTAGCAGTTGCTTTACACTAGGAATTTTATCTAGGTGCTCATCACTGCTTATCAATTTTTCTGCTTCGGTTAATTGATCTAATTGAGCTGTCAGGCGTTGGTCTTTTTTTAGCTCTTGAATGTTCTTTAGTGTTGTAGCTCGTAACTTGGGCTGAACTGATCGGTGGCTATTTTGGGCAGCTTGAGGAGAGGAGATCACTTTGATTGCTTCCTCCAAATCACCGCGCTGTACTTTTGTGAGCGGGAGAGACCCTATATCCGAGGGGTTAAATTGCGATGCCAGAAGGTCTTTCTTGATCTGAAAGATTTTTTTTCTTCTCTCTTGTGCAGCCCTTTGTAACAGGGATTGCCGCAGTTTGTCTTGAATATCACTTGGGATTTTATCATCAAGAAAAACACACAACTCCTGGACTCCTATACAGGTTAATTCGACGCTTGAGTTTTCAGCTTCTTGCTGAATTCTTTTCGTATGAGCCCAGGTGGTAGCTTTTTCCAGTAGTTTCATGCGCCCGGAAAAGTATTCCCTAAGCATTTGAAAGTCCTCGCGAAGAAGTGTAAAAAGCCTCTGATGTCGAGGTTCATTAAGTAGTATTTGAAGCCGCTTGAATACGGAGATTCTTTCCGAGTGGGATAACAAATCTCTCATCTCTTCTAAAAACTTCCAGGCCTCATCGTCGCCGAGTACGCCAGAGTCGCGCAGAATTTTAACATTCTCGCCTAAGATCTGCAGAGTGCGAAGATGAGCAAATTTCGCTTTAGGTTGAGCCAATTCATCCGTTGTCAATCGAAGATTAGTCCAACGGTCCAGTAAATCTACAACGGCTGAAACAGTTCTCTTACTTTCCGTGAGATTACCGATCAGTTGGATATTCGCATAGCATCCTATCGGAAGCGGGGACGGGGGGGTTAAGTTGGGAGATGAAGAGCATGCGGCGACCTCAAAATCAATCAATTCCTCGATGGAGCGCTGGACACGGGGTAGGTCTTGAACAAAATCTCCAAAGGAATCTTGTAAAAGCTGTTGGTTTTGTGCTAATGCTGCCTCTGAAACACCACCGCTTCCATGGCAAAGAGTCCCTATTGCCCGCAGAGCTTTCCAGGGGATGCGCGCGTGGTATAGGGTGCGGCAAGCCTCTATTTTTTTCCCAGTAGGCGTAGCTTTATTTTTGAGCTTAAGGCTTTCTTCTTTTATTTTTTCTTCGTTAATCGTTAGGTACGCGTAAGGTACGGCGGGCTCCGTACCCAACTGCTTATTTGAAATAAACATCAAAAAATAGACTTTTTGTCTTAAATAATGCATTTCCCCATCAGACAACTCATACTCTTGAGGCCATTGCAAAACACTTTTTACCCTCTCCAAAAATTGGATCAATCGGAAGACTTTATCCTGAAAAACCTGCGCCAGATTCCGTTGTTGCAGATAGCTGTCAAAACCCTCACTCAAGGCAATATATTCCTTTTCGGTTTTATCCGGGGAACTTAGAAAAGCTTCACAAGCTCTTAATAATCCAGTAATTGCAGGGATATAGGAGGCGCAATGAATCCGATTGCTCGGAATTCCACGGGGTATTTCTTCCAACGAAGAGTACCTTCCATGCAGCATTTCGTCATATTTGTGAATTAAATGCCCTTGCCTGGCGAACAGAGCGTTAAAGCAGAACTTGACATCATCGTTCCTTTCTTTGTAATTATCAATATCGGCCAGGATTTTTTCTTGCGCTTTTTTCATTAAAACATGTACAGCTCGGGTTAAATCATCAATGAGTGCCTGATGGGCTGGATATCGTGTTAGCAGTTGTGAGCTTTTTCGATCTATTGTACCCTCACTCATAGCATTCAGGGTTTCATCTAGAATTTCCCTAGCGAGTTTATCCTTTGGGGTTGGCAGAAGCGCCTCAAGCCCCTGCCTAAATTCCTGTTGATTCAATATAAAAGTGAAGGGAGAGGGTTTCAAACATTGTTGGATGTCATTAATGGGAATCACAAGCAGTTGATAAATATTTTCGTACACTTCTCCGATTTGGAATTCAATCGTTTGAAGATCAGGTTTTTCTTTTTTCAGTTCTTTGAGAATAAAATTTAATGCTTTATCGATGCCTTGGAACCGTTTTTGCTCGAAGGGAGTTAGCATTTCTTCTGTCTTAGGAATACCCATTTTGGCTTTGTAAGATGCGACGATTGCGTCTTCGTTATCGAAGGAATTCTCAGAAACTCTGTCGCACCACGTCGGGTGGGCGGCATAATAGGGATGAGATGGACTTACATTGAAAGAAAACCCAATGGGGTGCGTCTGATTTAAAGGATTATCCTTAAGCGGCTTTAGAGGTTGTCGCTGCTGTTGCGGGTTGACCTTCACAGATCCGGTTTCTTGGGAAACTTGGGTAAGTGCGCTTGTAGCTTCTATCGACTTTTCTGGAAGCGAGCCAGAGGTCTGGAGTTCGCCCTCATACAAAGTAATGACTCGCGAATAGATTGTTCGAATGTTTGTGAGAGAGCTGATTGTCTGGCTTTCTAAAAATGGGAGGGTGAAATTGATTGCTCTATTAAGTTCTGAAAGTGCCTCTTCGCGTTGATTGTCATTATCGTTGGATGGTCCTTTAGTGGTGTTTCGAAATCTATCCATGATGGATTCAAGTTTGTCAAAGCTTGTCTGAATTCCATCTATGCCTAGCCCGCTAATGCGGTCTAAGGAGTGACTGATAATTTCCTCTCGGGCTTGCCTTAGCATAGACGAAGTGGATGACTGAACTGCCATAGTGTTTACCTTTTATTTTTGAGAAAATCGTCAACCTTTAAGGGAAAGCCTCATTTGGCCTGAAATATACTTCCTCGAAACGCTCTGGGGCAAGAGTCTAACCCTTTGCTAAGATTTCAACAAATAATTTTATTTTAATTGTTAGGGGACGTCTTCAAATTCTAGATGGCAATCTTTGAGCGCTTTTTGGCAGATTTTTTAATTCGCTCGAAGCCTATTTTTTCAGGTATGTCTAGTAGTCCTTAACAAAAATTCTTGAGATAATTTCTAGCGTGAAAGCTCACTGAAATCGACGACCGCGTAGCTTCGCAAGTTGATCCGTATTAATCTAATACGAATCAAC
>VFKB01000024.1 GCA_009885755.1 Parachlamydiales bacterium
ACTCAGCAAACGAAGTACGAGGTATCGTCGTCAGAGGAAAGAGCTTTGGAAGCTCTCCGAAGAGAATGCTGAGGAGACTTGTATGGCTGGATAGCTGTCAACAAAAAAACTTGGGAAACTCAAGTAAGGGAATAGCTATAAACCTTTTTTTGTTAGATTTAATCGATAACGGGTATGGCGCAGCTCACCTGTTTTCACTAAAGCCCCTTTTTCTACGAGATCGGTCAAATCACGCGTTGCGGTTGGTCTTGTGGTCTTGGTAATGGCGATATAGTTCTCAGCGCTCAAGCCCCCCTTAAAGCCATTTGGACCTTCGGCAAACAGCCTCAGCAGAACCTTTGTCTGACGTTCGTTAATTTGCCCAGAAAGGGAACTGAGCATCTTTGATTTTTCAATGATAAAATAGAGTAGGCTCATCGATTCCTCATGAGCTTGTAAAACGATCTGGACGAAAAATTCCACCCAATCTTGCACCGCTAAGGTTCTATTGCATTTTTCAAGGGCCGCATAGTACTCTTTTTTCCGCTTTTCCAGCATTTTAGAAATAGCGATTAATATCGGGCGCCCCACTTCCTGAGAAAGAACTTTTTCAGCTATCACACGCCCAATTCTTCCATTACCATCTTCAAAAGGATGAATACTTTCAAAATATACATGAGCTAGAGCTGAGCGCCCCAGGATTGATTCAGATCCTTTTGTGGAATTAAACCAATCTATAAACTTTTCCATTTCACTAGGAATTTGTGCTGAAGGAGGAGCCTCAAAGAAAACCTTCGGAGAATCATATCGATTAGACACAATTTGCATAGGCTCCGCATGCGTCCGATATTTTCCACGATCTGAAATACCAGAGCCTTCTTTAAAAAGCATCGCATGCCATTGCCAAAGCATTTTATCGGTTAGCGGCTTATCAAATGATTCATACAAATTGCAAAGAAGTTCTGCCATCCCTGATTCTTTATCATTCCCATGCTTTTTCGATGGATGCAATCCAAAGTGCTGCTGAATGGAGGATTGCAAACTTTCCCTATCGAGGATTTCCCCTTCAATTCTAGAACTCTCTAACCCCTCGACACTAAGGATTTCCACGATAAAGCGATGGTATTCTTGCTGATCGATGGTTTTCAGATAGGCAATAGCGCTACCTACACTCAAAAGAAATCGTCTTTCCAGGTGAGCGATCGGTTCCGAGTCATAGGTGAATTTTGGCCACTTAGGCAATTCCCAGTTCCAGGGCATGATTTATAGACCTCTATTCTATAACTCATTATAATAGCAAAAAGTGATTTATAGAACAAGGCTCTATAGCTCACAAACTCATTACATTGACTCTAAGTACCTTACTTTCAAAGTGATAGGGAATTTGCTTTTTCTGCGTGAAGGCTTCTGACATGCTCCCCGAATTCTGATCCAAAGAAAATGCGAAAAATCTCATTATAGAAAACTTGAAAGGAGATTTTTCCGTGAACCCCGGCCTTAAGGCCGGGGTTCACTGAAAGCTTCAACGGTCGCTTTCGACAAGAGTGCTTAAACCAGCATTGGTTTTTATCGTTGGAAGATGCAAAATTGAAGGTTGAAGAATGGAGAAGAGATTACAACCAAGTACGTCCTCACAGTAGCCTAGGAGATAGAACTCCTGAGGAATTTGTTGCTTCCCTGGAGGAAGCCCAAATGGGCTAAAAAACCGATTTTTCGCATTTAGAATGGACCGAAAATGGGGGCTAGCTCAGGAGGGGCTTCGTACCCCTCCCAAGCCGTCTTTTTGAAATACCCAGCCCTTAAGGGCTGGGTTTCCGCCGGAGGACGGATGAAGCGGTCAAGATAGTGAGAGGGCTTGGAGGAGACCGTCTAGCAAAGTCCATCTGGGGAAAACTGGTGGGATATAACCGTCGTGTAATAGCGGAAAGTATGATGTCTAAATGGAAAAGGCTCTATGGGGGAAGTCTTAAAAGTCGATGTAGAACACGTCAAAAAGTAGAGGTCACAATCAAGGCGCTGATGATCCATAAAATGATGGCTGCTCATGCTGCATAGGCCTGGCAAAGAAGGAAGGCCTTAGGCAGCCCGAGCTTCGGGGGTTATGCAACACACCCGACGGCAGGACTTGTCGGTGATGATCTCGACTTTGTACGTTTTTAGCCCATTTGCCCCATCCCCATTTTGGAGTATGATTGCATACTCCAAAATCAGGAGCCCTCCCTGACGTTTGGCTTATGGCCAAACTAGTCGATTTATTTAAACAGGAAGGGGTTTTTAACCCCTTCCTGTTTAAATAAACGCCTCAGAAAGCAAATGGGCCGAGGGAGTCGGGCTAAAAACGTACAAAGTCGAGATGATCTGTTTTGCATTGGAAAGTAATTACTTTAAAGAAGATTGAAAAAAGTGGAAAATAAAGAGACTTACTGGACTATGTGTCCGAAATGTTATGGACGCGGGAAAAAAAACTCGAGGCTCCGCAAGACAGCGAAACTCCGCTACCAAATAGCAATGAATGAATTTGAAAAAACTCAGGGTGAAGGAAAGGCTTCGGTTCGCCCTAAGGTTACTCAATATTTATGCGATAATTGCAGTGGATCTGGCTTGATTCCTGCTACGAGTCACCCCATAGCAGATTCAGAAAACTATCCACATGTAGCAATTATTGGTGCAGGTATAGGAGGCGTGGCGCTGGCTGTAGCTTGTTTGCATCGTGGCATTCCATTTACCCTTTATGAGCGCGATAGCAGCTTCGATGGACGAGCTCAGGGCTACGGACTTACCTTGCAACAAGCAAGTAACGCAATTAAAGGATTGGGTCTTTTCTCTTTAAAAGACAGGGTTAATTCCACACGCCATGTGGTGCATACTACAGAAGGAAAAGAAATTACTGAATGGGGAGTGAGGACGCATTTAAACATTAAAAAGTCTCCAAAGCGTAAAAATGTGCATATCCCGAGGCAAGCCTTGCGCTTAGCGTTACTTGAGCAATTGGGCGACCGTGATGCCGTGCAATGGGGGCACCGCTTAGTTGATTTTAAACAATGTGAAAATAAAGGTGTTGAGCTAAGCTTTCAAGTTAAAGGAGAGATGAAGAATACCAAGGCAGATTTGGTGGTGGGTGCCGATGGTATTCGTAGTGTTGTGCGCAGCTTATTGATTGGTAACGATATTACTCCTTTACGTTACCTGGGTTATGTGGTGATTTTGGGTATTTGTTCTTTAGAGGCTATTAAGGGTGTTGAGAGTTCTTTGCTCGACTCAGCCACCGTGTTTCAAACCGTCAATGGCCATGAGCGAATCTACATGATGCCTTACTCGTTAGACTCGGTAATGTGGCAACTTAGTTTCCCCATGCCCGAAGAAGAAGCTAAGGCCTTGAGTGCACAAGGAGCTCAGGTGCTTAAAGAAGAAGCGTGTCGTAGAGCACAGTGGCATAAGCCCATTCCTCAAATTTTATCAGCAACCCTGCCGGCACAAATTTCAGGTTATCCCGTGTACGACCGAGAAGTGCTCAGGTCGGAATTATTGAAAAAAGCTGGGGCAGTTACTTTGATTGGAGATGCAGCTCACCCTATGAGTCCATTTAAAGGACAAGGTGCAAATCAGGCTCTGTTGGATGCACTGGCACTTGCTCGTAACATTTCAATAGCATGTACTCCTTTGTCTAAATGGAGAGAAACCGGATTGAGAGAAATTGTACTCACTGACTTTGAAGAAGAAATGTTAGCACGTAGTGCTTCTAAAGTGAAGGATTCAGCTGAGGCTGTCGAATTTCTGCATTCCAAAAGTGTGCTACGTGAAGGTGATGGACCTAAAGGACGATTTTTACGAGGTATTAACCCGAGCCCAAAACAGGTGACAATATGCGCTAGCGAGGCACCGCCAAATCGAAGAGGGCGCAGCCCTCGTTCTGAACGAGGAGCACCATTGCCGAAAGGCAAGGGCGACGAGGAAGATCGATTTGGCTAAGCCGCAACAAGCAGATTGTCACCTGTTTTGGGCTCGGGTTAATAACAATCTGTCTTGACCATGCCCGCTGTAGTTTCACCTAATTGTTTTGCTGACGGTTGTACAAGATCTTGATAAAGAGAAGTAGACAATTCTGCAGCTGCAGTTACAATTTCATGAGGATTAGAAATTATATATCTTCTGTGATTGCTTAATAAGAAACTCCGGGTGCAAGATTCGAACTTGCGACCAATGGATTAACAGTCCACTGCTCTACCACTGAGCTAACCCGGAACAAGAAATGTCAGATTCTAAGCAAGCCTTTATTTAAATGCAACGGCCATGATAGCTTTTAGGGAATGGAAGAACTCTTTGGCTACATAGAAAATATTGTCTTTACAGAAGAAAACAAAGGGTTCACCGTTGCCAGGCTCAAAGAGCCCCGGAGGCAGGAGCTGGTCTGCATCGTGGGCACAATGCCCGCAATTCAGCCAGGAGAGTCGATCCGGTGCCAAGGCGAGTGGAAGCACCACCCGCAGCACGGCAGGCAATTTGAGGTGGCTTCCTTCGAGTTGCAGGCCCCTTCTGATTTGCTAGGCATCCAAAAATATCTTGAATCGGGCATGATCAAAGGCATCGGCCCGGTCTACGCCGAACGGATTGTCAAAACCTTTGGCCTCGATACGCTCACGATCATCGACACCACCCCCGACCGTCTTTTTGAAGTCCCCGGCATCGGCAACAAGCGGGTTGAAAAAATCCAGAGCTGCTGGTCGCAGCAAAGATCGATCCGCGATGTGATGGTCTTCTTGCGCAAGTATGGCGTCAGCCCCGCGTTCGCCCAAAAAATTTATAAAGCCTACGGCGATCAGAGCATCGAAAAGGTCAAACACAACCCTTACGCGCTCGCCAAAGAGATTTTTGGGATCGGCTTTAAAAGCGCCGACCATATCGCCCAAGGGCTCGGGATCCCGAAAAATTCCGCGCTGAGAATTAATGCCGGCATCGAGCATGTGCTTTGGGAACTCTCGAACGAGGGGCATGTCTGCTACTCGCAGACCGAATTTTTACCGGAAGCCCAAGAGATCCTCGACGTCGATACGGCGTCGATCCAGAAGCAGCTCGAAGCGCTGATCTTGGAAAAAGAGATCATCCGCGAAGAGGATTTAATTTGGGTCAAGCCGCTCTATCTGGCGGAACTGGGCATCGCACGCGAGCTGGCGCGGATCCACCAGCATACGAGCGCGCTGCGTCAAGTAAATCAAGAGAAAGCCCTGGAGTGGGTGCAAAAACTGCTCAAGCTGGAACTGGCCAAAGAGCAGAAAGAGGCGGTGGCCTCGGCGATGCAGGATAAAATTCATATCATCACCGGCGGGCCCGGCACGGGAAAGAGCACGATCACACGCGCGATCTTGGCGATCACCGAAAAACTCACGAACCGGATTTTGCTCGCGGCCCCGACGGGACGGGCGGCCAAGCGGATGTCGGAGATCACGGGCAAAAAGGCGTTCACGATCCATGCGCTTTTAGAAATGGATTTCAAGTCGGGCGGCTTTAAGAGAAAGAAAGAAAATCCGCTCGAGTGCGATCTGCTCATTATTGACGAAGCGAGCATGATTGATACGCTGCTGATGAACAATCTTCTGAAGGCGGTCCCGAACGGCGCCCGGGTGATTTTTATTGGCGACATCGACCAGTTGCCAAGCGTCGGTCCCGGCAACGTGCTCAAAGACATGATCGCCTCGGAAAAAATCAAAGTGACGCAGCTCAAGCAAATCTTCCGCCAGGCGGCAGGCTCGCGCATTGTGACCAATGCCCACAAGGTCAACCAAGGGATTTTTCCCGATATCTCCTCGCAGACGCGCAGCGACTTTGTCTATCTGGAAGAGGAGACGCCCGAGCAGATTTTGGAGACAATCGTAGGTCTGGTTAAAACACGACTGCCGAAAGCGTACCGTTTCCACCGCTTTGACGACATTCAGGTGCTCTCTCCGATGAAGCGGGGCGTCATCGGCGTCGAAAATATCAATATGGTCTTGCAGCAAAGCCTCAACCCGAGCCCGACTCCCCTCTTCCGCATGGGCCGCGCGTTCCACATCGGCGATAAGGTGATGCAGATCCGCAACAACTACCAAAAGAACGTCTACAACGGCGATGTGGGGAAAATTGTGGCGATCGACATGACCGACCAAGAGATTACGGTGGCCTACGATGAGCGGACGGTGCCCTATGAGTTTTCTGAGATCGACGAACTGGTTTTAGCGTATGCGGTCTCGATCCACAAGTATCAGGGCAGCGAATGCCCCTGCATCATCATCCCGATACATACATCTCATTTCAAGCTTCTCTGCCGCAACCTGCTCTACACGGGGATCACGCGGGGCAAGAAATTAGTGGTGCTAGTGGGGACAAAAAAAGCGATCGGCATGGCGGTGGGCAATGATGACGTCAAAAAGCGCTACACGGGTCTGACGGCGACGATTCAGAAAGTCTTTGGTTAACTAACGATATCACCGGGTTTCGCGAGCTTGAAGTCGGGAAGCTCTAGGCCTTCCGCGTTGCTGGCTACGAGGAGCATACCCTGGCTTTCGACGCCCATGATCGTAGCCGTTGGAAGATTGGTGATCACGATCACTTTTCTGCCGATGAGAAAAGTGAGATCGTCCATTTTCTCGCCGATGCCGGAAACGACCTGGCGGGTCTCTGTTCCAATATCGATAGAAAACTTCAGAAGCTTTTTGCTTTTTGGCACGCGCTCGACGGTCAAAATTTGGCCAACGCGCATCTCCATCTTGCGGACCTCGTCGATGGTCACGGTAGGTGTTTTGGGGGCTTCGACTTTGGGCGCTTCTAGTTTTGCGATTTCCATATTTATGACCTCGTCTTCAACTTTTTGAAATAAGATTTGGGGCGCGGGGAGGGTTGTTCCTGCGTGGAGCGGCTCGTGGACAATGTCTTTCCAGGTTTTTGTCCTGAGCGGCTGCGAATAGCCGAGCATGTGCCACACTTTTTCTGCAGTGGCGGGAATGATCGGATAGGAGGCGAGCGCGAGGAGCTGAATGCATTTGAGTGTATTCGCGATGATCGTTTGCTGCTCTTCGGGTGTGGCCTTCCACGGTTTTTTTGCATCGAAATAGACGTTGCCAGCGTGGGCGAGCTCCATGATGAGCTGGGAGGCTTTGCGCAGGTGGAATGTGTCGTAGGCCTCGGCAATTTGCTGCATGAGGGATTGCATTTGGGCGGTGAACTCGGCGTCGGGTGCGTGGAGGGGTGGAACTTTTCCTTGGAGGTGCGTTGCGGTGAAGACGAGAGTTCGGTTGATCAGGTTCCCATACTTGCCGAGAAGCTCGCTGTTGCAGCGGCGCTGGAAATCTTTCCAGGTGAATTCGGAGTCTTGGTTTTCAGGGGCGTTGGCGGCGATCGTGTAGCGGATCTGATCGGGGGTGAATTTTTGGAAGAATGTGGCCAGGTCGATGTACCACCCTTCCGATTTGCTGAACTGTTTGCCCTCGAGGTTGTAGAACTCGTTGGCGGGCAGCTCGTCGACGAGTTTGTAGGGCTGCTTTTGGCCCATGGTCATCGCGGGGAAAAAGACGGCATGGAACGGGATGTTATCTTTGCCGATGAATTGGACGAGTTTTGTTTTCGGATCGCACCAGTAATCTTTCCATGCTTCGGGGGCGCCTTTTTTCTGGGCCCACTCTTTGGTGGCTGAGATGTAGCCGATGGGGGCGTCAAACCAGACGTAGAAAACTTTTCCTTCAGCGCCGGGAAGCGGGACGGGAATGCCCCATTCGGAATCACGGGTGATGGCTCTAGCGCGGAGGTCATCGATGTAGTTCTGCGCAAATTTTACGACATTGGGCTTCCACTCTTTTTTAGTGATCCAAGCGGTGAGCTGGTCTTTGAAACGGTCGAAGAGGAGGAACCAATGTTTGGTGGGCTTTAGGATGAGCGGCGAATTGGTGAGCTTGGACCGGGGGTGGATGAGATCTGTCGCTTCATAGCTGGCGCCGCATTTTTGGCACTCATCGCCTCTAGCCTCGGCGTAGCCGCATTTGGGGCAAGTGCCGACGACATAGCGGTCGGCGAGAAATTTTTTGTCTTTCTCAGAATAGAGCTGCTGAGTGACCCGCTCTTCAATGAACCCGTTGCTGAGGAGATCTTGGAAATATTGGGTGGTGGTCTCGACGTGGCCCGGCCAGGTGGTGCGCGAGTAGTGGTCGAAGGAAAATTCGAGCTGGGTGAAGAAGTCTTTGAGGATCTGGTGGAAATGATCGACGTGCTGTTTGGGAGTTTTTCCAACCATCTCAGCGCTTAGGGTGATGGCGACACCATGCTCATCGGATCCGCAAATGTAGAGGACATCGTTGCCCTGCAGCCGTTTGAAGCGGGCATAGCAATCGCCCGGCAAATAGGCCCCGGCGATGTGCCCGAAATGGAGGGGGCCGTTCGCGTAGGGGAGCGCAGACGTGATGAGGATCTTTTCCATGAAGACTATTCTGCTTCTTCGTTTCTTCTTTCAGGGTGTTTGAGCTGCTCGGCAGTGTACTCATGAGGATTTCTGCGGATCTCTTCCAAGAGGTCGTCAACATGCACTTCGTGGCCGGATCTAATGTAATATTCGGCCAATCGGATCGCATAGCTAGCGAGATCGAAATTGTTCTTGAAAAGTTTTTTGAGCTTTTCGTTGGTTAGATATTCCTTCATGAAATCTCCTATTTTGACTTACGTACCCGATGCTCTTCTGCGATCACAATGCTGCGCAGAATATCATAGGCATGATGTAAGTTGTCATTGATAATGTTGTAGTCATATTTGGGAGCGAGCGCCATCTCTTGTTTTGCCCAAGAGAGCCTCTGCTCGATCATCTCTAAATTTTCTGTCTTCCGTTTGAACAGCCGCTCCCGAAGCTCCAGGAGGGACGGCGGGCTGATGAAAACGAAAATGGCGTTCAGTTTGCCCTTGAGCTGCAGGGCCCCTTGGGTATCGATGACGAGGAACACGTGCTTCCCCTTCTCTTGCTGCTGCTGGACATACTCTTTAGAGGTTCCGTAGTAGCTGCCGAAGACTTGGGCATGCTCTAAAAAATCTCCTGCGGCAATTTTAGCCTCAAAGGCGGTAGCGTCCATGAAATGGTAGTCTTTGCCGGAAATTTCATCGGGCCGAGGCGCGCGCGTGGTGCAGGAGATGCTCTCGACAACACAGGTAAATTCATCGCGCAGCATGCCGACGAGCGTCGTCTTCCCCGTCCCAGCGGGAGCGCTGAGCACGAAGATCAACCCTTGCGGTAAGTTACCCAATAATTTCTCGGACATACTCTACTCAATGTTTTGGACTTGTTCTCTAATCTTTTCTACTTCGCTCTTCACTTTAACGCACAGCGACACCAGTTCCACATCGGCGCACTTTGCGGAGATCGTGTTAACCTCGCGGTGCATTTCCTGCACGATAAAATCGAGGGTCTTACCGACGCTCTTTTCGGCAGATCCTAGCACATCCCTAAATTGCTTGATATGGGAGTGGAGCCGGACGATCTCCTCGTTGATATCGAGAACTTGGGGCTCGGCAGCATCTTCACTGCGGGATCTAGCCATTGTTTCAGGCGCCCGCTTTTCCACCTGCACGAGTAGCGCTTCGATAGCAGATAAGCATTTCTGAAGGTCCCGGGCAAGAGCGGCGCCCTCTTTTTCTTTCATGGCCATCAATAAAGAGAGGGCTTCTAGAGTAATCTTTTCCAACTGCTCTTTAACGGCGTCCTCTTTTTCTATCAGGCGCTGCGAGGAAGAGTGTTCGAGCTGCTCAGCGAGAAAAGGAAGCGTCACTGTCTGTTTGGGGTCGTATCCTAAGGCTACGGCCACCTTTTCCCAACCCACCTTAAGTCCTTTGAGGAGTTCGAGATTTTGGAGGGCGAGGGCTTCTTCGGATACATGGACGCGGACGGTGACCTGGCCACGATGCACTTGGGCAGAGACCCACTTGCGGAGGTCCATGTCAAAACTGAGCATTTCCCTGGGGACGCTGACATTCATATCCAACTGCTTGCGATTCACAGAATGGACTTCCACCACCCATCTTCCGGCTGGCGTCATCAGACTGGCTCGGCCATAGGCCGTCATACTTTTAATCATGAGTGGGTGCCACTATAGCGCAATCAAGTGCCGCTTGTCAAGGATGCTCCCACATACTTTTCAAATACTTCTTTGACTTGTTCACGCTTTGCGGGTTTGTGAAGACAGGCGTCCATCCCTGCCTCTATGCATTGCTCGGCACACTCGGCCGAAATCGATGTACACCCAACAATGGGAACCCTCTGCAGTTCATCATCCTTAGAAGAGTCTTCAAATTCCCGGATTTTTTGGGTCGCCTCGATCCCGCCCATTACGGGCATTTCTACATCCATTAAAACAAGGGATAATTTTCGCCCTCTAAATTCTTTAACGGCTTCTTCGCCATTGTTGGCAAAAATAGGGTCAAAACCGAGGTCTCTGACAAAAGCACCTAGAACCTTCCCTAAAACAAGGTTATCATCTACAACAAGGACTTGCCCTCTTCTTGGAGATTCCACTGGGGATACTGATGTGGACATAATCCCCTCCTTTTTAAGCGTTAATGATCGTACGCAAGGGGAATAAAGACAAGGATAGAGTTGTCCTATACAGTGCTGTATAAATATTTATCTAAAACTTGTTTTATAACATCAAAAGATGCAGGCTTCCCGAGGCATTCATTCATCCCTGCTTCAAAACATTGCATTTCAAAATCATCTTTACAGGCTGTATATCCCACAATGGGGATCCTAGGTCCGGAGGAGCCTTCTAAGGCGCGGATTTGGCGAGTCGCTTCCAGCCCATTCATTACCGGCATGTTGATATCCATAAAAATGAGGGAGAATATCCGTGTATGAAATTGGGCGACCGCTTCTTCCCCATTGAACGCAAAACTGGGAATGTAGCCAAATCTTTTCACAACCAACCCTAATGTTTTGCTCAACACCTCGTTATCTTCGACGACAAGAATTTGCGAGAGAGGTTTTTGTGTTAAGTCAACGGCTGCTGCCATAGACAACTCCTTTCTTTAATTTTATTTGGTAATGATTTGATTCAGGGGATAGAAAGACATGCGGTGGATCGGGCACGCGCCATGCATTTGGATGGCGAGGAGGTGCTGCTGAGTGCCGTAGCCCTTATGGCTATCGAAGCCGTAATGGGGCCACTGGGCGTGGTAATCTGCCATCATCTGGTCGCGGGTGTGTTTGGCGATGATGGAGGCGGCGGCGATCGATTGGGATAAACTGTCTCCCTTAACGAGTGCGCGGTAGGGAATGGCAAACTTAGGAACTTGGGATCCGTCGACGAGAATAAAATCAGGCTTTGTAGGAAGCGCCTCGACAGCGAGGATCATCGCGCGGAAGGTGGCCTGTAAAATATTAATTTGATCGATAAGAATGGCATCCACGATTCCGATGCCATAGACAATCGAAGGATCTTGGGTGAGTCTCTGGTAGAGCTCCATCCTTTGGCGGGGAGTCAACTTTTTACTGTCGTCGACTCCTTCCACCAATAGACCTTCGGGCAAGATGCAGGCTGCGGCAACCACAGGCCCTGCAAGAGGTCCCCGCCCTGCCTCATCAACGCCGGCAATCGTGCGGAAACCTTCCTCCCTCGCTTCGTCTTCATAAAGAGATAAGCGTTTTAAACGCTCTTCCTCATGTGGCGACAGAGGCTTCATCGGAAGGGCCTTTTACTGGCGCATTTTCAACGACGAGGCCGAGGAGTTTTTCCTTTACTTTTGAAGCTTTGCCGGAAGTTCCGCGCAGATAGTAGAGTTTACCGCGGCGCACTTTACCGGAACGGACAACTTCCATTTTCGCAATACGGGGAGAATGGATCATGAATACGCGCTCCATTCCTGAGCCGTAAGATACGCGGTAGAGGGCGACAGTCTCAGAAAGACCGGCTCCACGACGGGCAATCACAGTTCCTGTGAATACCTGAATACGCTCTTTTTCGCCTTCAACAATTCTCGTATGGATGCTGAGGTTGTCTCCTACACGAAAATCAGGAATGTCTTTTTTGATCATCCCTTCTTCTAATTCTTGAATTATTTGACACTGTTTCATTGAACTTTACTCCTAATTCTTAGCTGCTTCTTTAGTCCTTGTTCTTCCCGCCACTTCTTGATGAGGGCATGGTTCCCACTTTTTAATATTTCCGGCACCGGCATCTCTTCAAAGCTCTGGCCCGTATATTGAGGCCCTTCCCATTTGCCGTCCTGAAACGAGTCTTGCTGCGCCCCTTCCTCGTTACCGAGGACCCCGGGAATAAACCGCGCTGTCGCATCGACGAGGGCAATGGCCGCGATACATCCATTCGTCAAGACGTAATCCCCAATGCTGACCTCTTCGTCGATCTCTTTCTCGATCACCCGCTCATCGACGCCTTCGTAGTGTCCGCAGAGCAAAATGAGGTGAGGCTGTTTCGCCAGGCGTTCGCAGAGGGCCGCTGTCATCTTTTGGCCTTGCGGCGAAAGATAGATCACGAGGCTCTCTTCAGTCTTCACGCTGCGGATCGCATCGGCGATCGGCTGAGGCATCATCACCATTCCAGGACCTCCGCCGCACGGACGGTCATCGACTTTGTGCCATTTGTCTTTCGAAAAAGTGCGGATATCGTGGAGGTGGATATCGAGGATCCCCTTTTCTCTTGCTCGTTTGAGAATGCTCACGTCAAAAGGCCCCTGAAAATATTCAGGGAAGAGAGAGAGGATGTCGATACGCATTATGCCTTCTTGAGCGCTCTCCTTTTAGCTGTCATCTTGGTGCGCTTCGCCAGCACTTTATCTTTGTACGCTTTGAGCGTCTCAGGAGATGCTTTCGCGATCAAATTTTCAACGCGCGCGGAAATCTCAGCGCCTTCATTCAGCCAGAAGCTCATTCTGTCTGGATTGACGAATACGTTGTTCTCTTTCAGCATGGGATCATACCAGCCGAGCATTTCGATATATTTTCCATCGCGAGGGGACCTGCTGTCCGCTACAACGACGCGATAAGTTTGTCGATTTTTACGACCTTGTTGACGTAAGCGTATTTTTACCGCCATGAAATATTCTCCTTCGGGTTGTGAAAAAATAGAATACACGATTGGGCTAGTGCGAAAGCTCTCGCGGTTCAGCGATCGCAACCGGGGTTGTATGAATCCATACTACCCCGGTTGCGATCGTTTAACCCCGAGGCTTTGGCACCGCCGAATCGTATATTTTATTGTTTCACAATCCCCTAGCCATTTTTTTCATATTTGGCATGTCTTTCATCATTTGTTTTAACTTCTTAAATCCTTTAACCATTCGATTCACATCATCCACCGACGTTCCGCTGCCTGTAGCTACGCGGCGGCGTCTAGGAGGTGTGAGTTCTTCTTTTTCTTGCCGCTCATCATCCGTCATCGAGAGGATCATCGCTTCCAGCTTACCGAACTCTTTTTCGGAAACGTCCAGATCGCCGATTTCTGAGGCGCCGGGCAGCATTTTGATCAAACTCTTGAAGGAGCCCATCTTCTTGATCATCCCCATCTGTTTGAGATAATCTTCATAGGTGAAGGCGGCCTTTTTAAACTTTTTCTCGAGCTCATCGCTCTCTTTCTTGTCGACAATCTCTTCGGCCCGTTTGACGAGGTTGATCACATCGCCCATGCCTAAAATACGATCTGCCATCGACTGAGGGTTAAACAGTTGGAGATCGCTGACCTTCTCTCCAATCCCCTCAAACTTCAGCGGCTTCTGCGTCACTTCGCGGATCGAGATCGCAGCTCCGGCTCTCGCATTGCCGTCGAGCATTGTCAGAATCGTTCCTGTGATCGCCACGCGCTTATCAAATTCGGCTGCGGTCTTGACCGCATCTTGGCCGGTGGTCGCATTGGCGACGAACAGGATCTCGTGCGGACTGACGGCCGCTTTAATTTGCTCGAGCTGCAGCATGAGTGCATCGTCGAGGTGTAATCTTCCGGCGGTATCGACGATCAACGTGTCGAACCCTTCGGTCTTCGCTTTCACGAGCGCGCCTTTGGCAACGGCTACAGGATCGGTCTCATCGGTAGAAAACACCGGAACATCGATCGAGGCGCCGAGCCTCTTAAGCTGCTCAATCGCAGCAGGCCTCTGAAGGTCGCAGGCGGCGATCAACGTTTTCTTTCCGCTGTGCGTCTTCTTCAAATAGGCGGCAAGTTTTGCGCACTGTGTCGTCTTTCCAGATCCCTGCAGTCCGCAGAGCAGGATCACCGTCGGCGTGCCTTTAAGTTCAAAAGCAACCTCTTCGCCCCCCATCAACGCGATGAGCTCGTCGTGGACGATTTTAATAAATTGCTGGTCTGGAGTCACAGACTTGGTCACGGCCTCGCCGAGGACCTTATCCTTCACGCGCTTAATAAATTGGCTGGCGACGGCATAATTGACGTCGGCATCCAGCAATGCCAAGCGGACATCGCGGATCGCCTCAGAGAGGTTATCCTCTGTCAATTTTTTCTTACCCGCCAGGCCCGCGAATAAGTTTTGAAATTTCTCTGTTAATGCTCCAAACATAATAGAGTTATGATAGAGTAAAAAGTGATTCAAATTCAAGAAAAAAGAACCGATCGTGGTCCGCCCAGTCCTTCTCGACCCGTTTTATCTTCCAATGCGGGGCTGAAAAAAGACTTAACACCCCATCTCCTTGGGTGCAGCCAATTTCAAAAAATATCTTGGCACCCGAGTTTAAGTACCTAGGAAGTTCTTGAGAAAGGCGCTGATAGAAGGTCAAACCGCCGACAAGAGCCATCTTAGGCTCATAATTCTTCACTTCGGGGTCCAGCGCCGCATACTCCTCTTCGGTCACATACGGAGGGTTGCAGAGGACTAGGTCAGCCTTTTTGCCGGCAAACGGGGCTAAAAGATCGCCCGAAAGAAAATTCACAGAAAGTTGATTGAGCTCTGCATTTTTTTTGGCCAAGGCCAAGGCATCCGCCGACAAATCGGAAAGGGTCACGTCTAAATGGGGGTGCGCTTTTTTTAGCCCAAGCCCTAAACATCCCGATCCGCAGCAGATATCCCAGGCGGTTTTCATCTCCGGGGTCACCATCTGGCTGGCCTTGCTGAGCAAAATCTCTGTTTCGGGGCGCGGGATGAGCACCGAAGGGTTCACTTCGATCTCGCAGTGAAAAAATGAAATTTTCTCCAGAATGTATTCGAGGGGCTCCCCTTTGATCTTCCGCTTGAGTGAGGTGCGGTAGGCGGCGAGTTCAGTTTCGACCATCGGCCGATCGAACTGCATGTAGAGATCAAGCCGCTTGAGACCCAAATGATGGGCAAGAAGTTCTTCCGCCATACGGCGCGCGCGCGGAACCTGCCGATCCTTTAAATGCTGGACCGATAGCGTTAGAATCTCACCGAGGGTTTTCATCTGAAGCCAATTGCTGCTGATAAAAATACTTTACTAAAGGCTCGGTGAGATCGTCAAGCTCTCCTTCCATAATTTTATCGAGCTTGTAAAGGGTGAGGTCGATCCGGTGGTCAGTGACACGGTTTTGGGGGAAATTGTAGGTCCGGATCCTTTCAGAGCGATCCCCTGAGCCCACTTGCGTCGAGCGGAGCTCGGCCATCTCCATCTCTGCTTTGCGCCGTTTCTCTTCAGAAATTTTTGCAACCAGGAGGCGCATCGCCTTATCTTTGTTCTTGTGCTGCGAACGCTCATCTTGGCAGGTGACGACGGTGCCTGTCGGAAGGTGGGTAATCCGGACGGCGGAATCGGTCACGTTGACGTGCTGGCCGCCGGCGCCGGAAGCGCGGTAAGTGTCAATCTTGAGCTCGCGCTCATCGATCACCACTTTTTCATGCTCATCCGGTTCCATGAGGACTGCGACGGTGATCGCCGAGGTGTGGACACGTCCCTGGGTTTCTGTCTTAGGGACCCGTTGAACCCGGTGGGTGCCGGCCTCGTACTGCATCAAACGGAAGACATTGAGCCCGGCAAACGTCATCACATATTCTTTAAAACCGCCGAGCTCGGAAGGAGCGGAGCTGAGGGTTTCGTATCTCCAACCTTTATGATCGGCATAGGCCCTGTACATGCGGAGGCAGTCGCCGACAAAAATGGCCGCTTCGTCGCCGCCGGTACCAGCGCGCAGCTCCACAATAATATTGCGGCTGTCGCGAGGGTCGGGAGGAACTAAAAGGGTTTCTAGTTGGTGATGCTCCGATTGATAAGCTGCCTCGAGCTGGGCAATATCCTCGCGGATGACCGCAACGAATTCGAGGTCTTTTTCCTCTTTGACGAGGGCTTGATTTTCTTCGAGCTGTTTTTGGAGCTTATTGCACCTTTCCCATTTCTCTTTGACCTGGGAAAGGTAATAATGCTCTTGGGTCAGGGCGCGGTACTGCTCTCGATCCGCAAGAATTTCTGAACTTCCAAGAAGTTCTTCCACTTTCTCGAAGCGCTCGAGAAGTTTGCGGATTCTGACTTCCATGGAATATCTTTATTTAGATTTCTTAGCTTTTTTTTCGGGTGTGACAGCTTCAGGGGTCGCTGCGGCTTCTGTTTTCTTGGCGTTATAGCGCTTGTTGAACTTCGCCACACGACCTTCGGAGTCGGTAAGCTGCTTGCTTCCTGTAAAGAAGGGATGGGAGGCAGAAGAAACGGCCAAACGGTAGAGGGGGTACTCTTTACCCTCGAACTGTGCTTTCTCTTTCGGTTGGAGCGTACTTCCACAGACAAACTTATGTCCAGTTGAAGAATCCTCGAATAAAACGTCCTGATAACGCGGGTGTCCTTGATCTTTCATAAAATCTCCTTAAGAATTCAGTCCACTATTAAAGCGGATGCAACCATTAATTACAAGAAGCCACTTTTATAGCCCCAGGACTTTTTCATAAAAAAGATTTGACAAGCCGCTCTAGGAGCGTGGTGTAAGAAAAAGAAAAAAATAACAAGATTTTAGGATGGACAGGAAACAAAAAACAGAGGAAATCTTCATCACCGCTGTACAACGAGGAGAGTCTTCTATCCTATCCATCCTAAAATCCTGTTATTTTCCCAAAAAACGCCTATCAAATCTTTTGCAGGAAAAAGTCCTGTTGGGATAGGTTCATATGTTTGACTTTATTTACTCTCAGGCCTAAATTAGCTTTCTTATGAATTTATTGCTTATGTTCTTGACCTTTAGTCTTTCCGCATTTGCATATGATTGCCCATACGGCTGCTTCGATTCTGACGAAAATCCCAAGTTAATCGAGGTTGAATTCCTGTTCAAAAAGTGTCTTAAAGACACCAAAATGGATCAACGGACCCCGATACTTCCACAAACAGGTAAATGGTATAGCCTTATTTGGGGGCAAAGTTGTCCTTACAGCGAATTCATTCGATGTGCGACATCCCCACATGATCGAAATGATACTGATTATGAGTTAAGCAGCTACCCTGTATTTTTAGATGCAATGAATAGACTTCGGCAAGATATCGATTTGCATGTCCAACTATCGATTGATCACTATAAAGAATCGATTAAAGAACAAGAATCAGTCGAAAAAGTAAATATGAGCCCTCCGAATGCACAGTCGCCATACGGTCAGGAACGGATCCGAAATCTATCGAACAGCATCGAAACTCTTCAAAAAGAGTATCCGCAAAGAATACAAGCATTCGAAGACGCCGAAGCTAAGATAGATAAAATATTTCGTGAACTTATTGAAAATTGCGCAACTGAACATGAAAGTCCTGACGCATTCTATCAAAGGGGCCTTTTTTATTTTAACCGTGGATTAACTCTTGAAGCATTTGAGGACATGCTTCGATATTTAAAAACAAACAATCAGACAGTTACAAATAACGCATACATCTACAAAGGAAAAATCGAATCTGAGTTAGGATTGTACAATCAGGCAATTGATTCTTTAAGTCGGGCTATAGAAAATACTCCCAATTTGGAAGACGCTTATTTCGAAAGGGCTGTTGCTTATTTTGAAATAGGCAAATACGCTTCCGCCTTACAAGACTTTAAAGCCTCGCATCTTAAATCGACTCCCATTTACGATGACCAAAGCAATTTCGACTTTGCAGCAGGGTTAATCGCTTTAGGTGCGCTAGAAGGCATTGTTAGAGAAACAACAGAAATGGCTGTAACTCTGCCGGCTTCTTTATATTCATTTTTAGAAGATTTAAGCAGTGGCGTCGTGAATTTTGTTGCAAGCCCAGTAGAAATGTCCAATGAATACGTTCGAGCAGTTAAGAATTGTTTGGACTACGTGTGTCATCACACTCCAAAAGAAACACTTTATAAGCTTGTCCCAGAACTACAAGAACTCATTACAAACATTGATCACTTGTCTGAGAAAGAGCAAGGACTTCTAACTGGCAAGTTAATTGTAAAATATGGAATTGGGATTTTTGCCTCTCGAGGCTCGGTAACTGCGATAAAAGCATATAGAGATTTAAAAAAAGCCAACCAACTGCTGTTTCTCGAAAAACTCTCTATTTCAACAGAACAATCTGCGTCGATTTTTGAAAAAATTGCACAGCGAGAATTGTTAAGGAAGCAAAATGCTGGACTCATAAATCTTAAAATTCATGCAGACAAACAGGGAAAGCATGTACAGACGCATAAAAACTTTCAGCCTTCCGCTAACAGAAGCGTCTTAGAGCATCCAGATCCTCAAAGACTAGTTCAAGATTTTTCTGGAAAAGGCATGAAAATTAACAGTGCAAAACCTGGAACCGCGGGATTTCAAGAGATCGTCGATTTTAAAGAATTTATCGGTTATGCAGTTAATCCGAATACAGGGGAAAAGATCTCCACAAGTTGGGGAAAAATTCATTATGCAAAAGATGGTGTTCATATTGTTCCGACAACCCCAAGATGATGGTATTCTATGGAAATTATTTCAGTTGGATATGCTCTTTTAGCAATACAGAGGGCTTTATTGGATGCGGTTACTCCAGAACTAAGAGCGGTGGTGCTAGACATAGACACCGAAAAACGGTCGCTCTATATGCGGTGTTATTATGACGGGAATATCTCTGAACAACTCATAGATTTGTGGGAGTGCGCGATAAGTGAAGCTCACGCGGCTTTAGGGCCTGACTGTTTTCTTGATGATGGAGTAGAGAGGTTAGATTATCCTAAAAAAATCCCCTTACGCGGAATCTATGCCTACCTCAGAAAAGAGGGCGCGGCATCTAGACCTCAAAGTGTGGCCAAAGCCTATAAACCCATTGAAAGGGAGCTTGTTGACTTTAAGGAAAAAATAGGCATTTTTGTTAGCCCTGTAGCCCATGAACAGGTTGATACCAGTTGGGGGGTTATCCATTACGCTGAGGATGGGACTCATATTGTCCCAGCAAGACCTGAAAGCTATAAGATTGAGATATTTCTAGTTGCCTATGCACTGCTCGGTATACAAAGAGCTCTTCTTGGGGTGGTTATGCCTGCATTGAGAGCTGTAATCGTAGATATTGGAGAAAAGGAAACACTGCTCTATATCCGTTTCTACTATGATGGTGAGATTTCTAGTGAGATGATCGAGGATTGGGAATGTGCTTTAACGGAATCGATCGCAGATTTCGGTCGGGGATTTTCATTTGATACTAGAGTGGAAAAATTGCCTTATCCCCAAGAAATACCCTTTCGAGGACGTTATGCATATTTGAGAAAGGAAGGTCCCGCCCAGAGCTCTTCAGTTCCATCGAAAAAGAGAGGATCTGAAAAAATATGGCAGCGAATAAAGTCTTTTTTTTATTAGAAATTGCACCGGCATTATGATGGAGAGATTTCTCCCGATTTACTAAATGATGCCCTGGAGATGATCCGAAGAATGCGAGATGATCTGTTTGATGGCTTTCAAATACAAGAGCGAATCATGAGATTAGATTTTCCGACGCGCATTACCCTACAGGCAGGAGATGAACTCGTTTTTCAACGGTATGAACCGATGTGAAACTCAGGAGCCTCTTTTTTCCCTTATTTTGGCCAAATAGGCCATCCGGGCAGTAGCGAGCCCCTCGAGGATCCCCTCCTCATATCGGAAGTGGGGGTGGAACTCCAACTCGGGAAAGTCGTTGGGCTGCAGCAAATCCTCCGGCGTGATCGTCGGAATGATCCTCTGGGCGCAGGCAAGCACCTTGGCTTTCTGGGCCTCGACTAAAGAATCAAATAGCGCTTCCACAACTCCTCCGTTGCTTAAAAAATCCTTTTAAAAGCGCCGCGGATTCCTCTTGGAGGACCCCCTGGCGCACTTTGAGCTGATGGATCGGGTGGGGCTGGTCTAGCAAATTCACCCAGCTCCCATGGGCCCCATGGCGCAGGTCGGGAGCGCCCCATACCAAAGTCTTTACGCGGGATAAAATCATCGCGCCGGCACACATGCTGCACGGCTCTAGGGTGCAATAAAGGGTGGCATCCAACAGGCGCCAGTTGGCGAGCGCTGCGGCCCCTTCTTTAAGGCAAAGCATCTCGGCATGGGCCGTCGCATCCTTCAGTCCTTCGACGCGATTATGGGCCCGCGCAATGATCTGATCGTTATACACGAGTACGGCGCCCACCGGCACCTCGCCCTCTGCAGCGGCTTTTTTAGCCTCTTCTAGGGCCTCGCGCATCCAGACCTCATCCACGCTCGACCTCGGCGCGGAGACGTGCGTAAGCATTACTTGAAAAGGTCACCGCGTTGAGAACGCTAAAAATATAAGTATCTCGAGCACCAAACTGGGCGACAGCACCCTGTATTAAAGAGTTTGCTTTATCGTCAGGAATTTCTTCAATCTCATCAAACTGAGGATTGATCTGGGTTAAGAAATGGGCAAAAAATTGGTAGATATCGGTATGTTTCATCACCCAGCGGGTCGTGATCCACTCCCCTAACTCTTTATTCCCCTCGCGGAGCTCCTGCATATAAGCGGCTAGCAACTCCTCTCCCGTCAGCTTGTCGATAAATTTTCTCGCAAAATATTTTTGCACAAATTTTAGGTCTTGGCGCAAATGTTCCTTTTTGAGATCCTTTTTTACGTCCTTGATCACCTCTCCCATCCAGGGAAAGAGAGTGTCAAATCTTTTTTCTGTTCCTTCTTCTTTGATCATAACTGTTCCCCATTAAGCGAATTTGTGATATACTAGCACCCAAGAACACAAAATGCAACTTGATCGATACAACGAGTTCGAGTTACAATTGCAGCAACTGCCCTAAGGGAGATTTAAATGTCTTTAGATAAAGGTACGAAGGAAGAAATCACCAAAAAATTTCAACTTCACGAAAAAGATACGGGATCTGCAGACGTCCAAATTGCGATCCTGACTGAGAGAATTGCAGAACTTACGGAGCATTTGAAATTGGCTCCTAAAGATCACGGCTCCCGATTGGCTCTTCTTAAGCTAGTCGGCCAGCGGCGCAAGTTACTGGACTACCTCAATTCTACAGATACCAAACGGTATCAAAGTCTGATCGCCCGTCTCAACTTAAGAAAATAATAGCACCCCTGGGGCCCTGTAGTCCTTAATAAAAGTTTTTGAGACAATTTCTAGCGTGAAAGCTCGCTAAAATCGACGACCGCAGGCTTCGCAAGTTGATCCGTATTAATCCAATACGGATCAACTTGCGATCGCCGATTTGAGCGGCTTTGACGCCGAAATTGATCCGAAAACTTTTGTTAAGGACTACTAGCTCCGGGGTTCGCTTTTTCCCTCGTAAACACACCCTCTCTCCTCTTTTGTTGGTATTAATTGAATTTCTTGGTATATTCCCTCTAAACTCAGGAAGGATATCATGAAAAGAAATTCTATCACTATATCTATCGGCGGAAGAGAAATCTCTTTCGAGACCGGCAAGATTGCAAGACAAGCCAATGCCTCCGTCATGGTGCGCTCCGGCGAAACCATGGTTCTCACAACAGCTTGCGCATCCACTGGCGTATCGCCCGACATCGACTATTTCCCCTTACGCGTCGACTACCAAGAGAAGTTCTCCTCTACGGGAAGAACTCTCGGCGGCTTCATTAAGCGGGAAGGAAGACCTACGGAGCGTGAGATCCTTGTCAGCCGTCTGATCGATAGACCCTTGAGACCGATGTTCGAAGATGGATATTTCAATGAAGTCCAGCTTCTGGCCTACGTTCTTTCTTACGATGGCGTCCACTCCCCTGATCCTTTAGCGATCTGCGGAGCCTCGGCTTGCCTCGTCATTTCTGATATTCCTCTCATCAAGCCTGTAGGCGCTGTGCGCATGGGCCTCATCAATAATACCTTCGTCGTGAACCCCACCGTTGAAGAACAAAAAGAATCCCGCCTCGACCTCATCATCGCCGGTACTGAAGATGCCATTTTAATGATCGAAGGCTATTGCGACTTCCTCAAGGAAGAGCAGCTGCTCGACGCGGTTGCTGAAGGGCACCAGGCCATCCGCACCATCTGCCAAGCCTTAAGCGACTGGCAAAAACTCATTGGAAAAGAAAAATCCAAAGGCGTCCTCCACATCCCTGCAAAAGAACTGATCGCGGAAGTGGATGCCTTGATCGCCTCCCGTCTGGAAGCTGCTTATAAGATTGAAGGCAAACAAGAGCGCGAAGAACTCATCAGCGCCCTCAATGCGGAAGTCTTAGAGAAGTTCCTCCCTAAGGACTCTCTGCCTAAACACTCGAAAAAAGATGTGATGGCCGCTTTCAAAAAAGTGACAGCCCATCAAATGCGCCAGCTAATCCTCAAGACCAACCGACGTCTCGATGGACGCTCCACAGATCAAGTCCGTCAGATCGACATCGAAATGGGCCTCTTGCCGCGCACCCACGGCAGCGCCCTATTCACACGCGGAGAAACACAGTCGATTGCTGTCTGTACCCTCGGCGGCGAGACGATGGCCCAGCGCTACGAAGACCTCCAAGGAGATCACCTCCGCAAATTCTATCTCCAATATTCCTTCCCTCCCTTCTCTGTCGGTGAAGTGGGCCGGATCGGCTCTCCGGGCAGACGTGAGATCGGGCATGGAAAATTGGCGGAAAATGCGCTGAGCATGATCCTCCCTAAAGCGGAAGTGTTCCCTTACACCATCCGCCTCGAGTCGAACATCACAGAATCCAACGGTTCCTCATCCATGGCCTCCGTCTGCGGCGGCTGTTTGGCGATGATGGACGCCGGCGTGCCGATCCGACACCCTGTCGCTGGCATTGCAATGGGTCTGATCCTCGAAGGGGATAAATATGTGATCCTTTCCGATATTCTGGGTGCGGAAGACGCGCTCGGCGATATGGACTTCAAAGTAGCTGGAGACGCCCATGGCATCACCGCTTTCCAACTCGATATCAAAGTCGAAGGAATCACTCAGCACATCATGCAGGCGGCCTTAGCCCAAGCGAAACAGGGGCGTACCCACATCCTCAACAAGATGCTCGAAATTTGCCCTAAAGCGAAAGAAGAGCTCTCCGCCTATGCCCCGCGCATCGAGACCATGCAGATCAAGCCGAGCAAGATCGGGATCGTCATCGGCCCAGGCGGCAAGCAAATCCGCGCGATTGTCGAAGAGACCGGCGTCCAAGTCGATATCAACGACAGCGGCATCGTCAGCCTCTCCTCGAACAATCCCGAGGGAATGGCCCGCGCGAAAGAGATCATCCACAACCTCACAGCGGATGTCGAGATCGGCAAGACATATGCGGGGAAAGTGGTCCAGATCGTTCCTTTCGGGGCCTTCATCGGCATCTTCGGCAAAGAGGGCCTCTGCCACATCTCCGAAATTTCTCATTCTAGAATACAGAATGTGGAAGATGTGCTCCAAGTCGGAGATACCGTGGATGTGAAAGTGATCGATGTCAACGATCGCGGACAGATCAAGCTGAGCATGAAAGCTCTGCTCCCGGTACCGCAGCGCTAAACTTTCCCTATCAAGGAAGCCAGAGGCCCCTCACAAAAGTGGGGGGCCTTTTTTTTATCTATTGATATTGCGCTTCTACCCAGACCCGCTTTTTGCCGCTTATGTCTTCGGAGGGGAAGATTTCTTTGACCGCTATGACCCCTAGGTTCTTGCAGAACTCGATCGCCCGGCCTACCCCGGTGTGGTGATAGTCATCGATCCATAAGATTGTTTTTGGGTGGGCCAGCCCTTGAGCATGAAGGATATCGGCGACGACATCTTCGAACCGGTGGCTGCCGTCGATGTAGATCAGATCGAACTTTTGACGGGGAAAAAGCGTTGCGAACTCCGGCACCTTGACGAGGGAGTCCCCTTCGACAAAAAGGAACTGGCCTGGGTGGAGCGTTTGGAAGTAATCGGCAGCTGACTTGGTGTAGGGAAACAGATTGATGTCGAACGAAATCAAGCCCTCAAGCTCTGGGCAGTACTCAAAGAAGCATTCCGCGCTATGCCCGGCGTTGAAACCGATTTCTGCAATTTTCTTCAGTTCCGGAAGCTGCGCAAGACGCTTTCCAAACTGCTGCCCCTGCGTTTCACTCAAGGCCCCTGTCAAAAGAGCAAACCCTCTAGAGCGGAGGAATTCATCTACGTTCATGGGCTATCTCTCATTATAGTTAAGGGTTACAGGAAGAGAATTTCTTTTAACTTCTCTTTCACATGCTGTCGATCCACTTCAGAAAGTACCCCCAAACGTCCAAGAATTAATCTATGATCGATGGTAAACATCTTAAATCGAATAATGGAGGGAACCGGTAACCCAGTAAGATCAAGATTTTCAATCAAAATATCCGCTGGCCAAAGCTCCTGATCTGCTTTCATAGAGGTAATCATAGCCATTACGCTTAACCCAATCTTCGCATTAAAGTGTTTTGCTGAGGAAATGACGAGCGCTGGCCTTATCTTTGTAGTCTTGGTATCTGTAAAAGGAAACGGAACCTTGACCACTTCGTAAAGATCATAAGTTTTTATAGGCTTGTTCATCTTCTTCAGATTCCCATTCATTCATCGTTGAGTTAAGCGCCTGAAGATAGTCTAAATCTAAAGGGGAAGTTTTACGGACTAAAACCGTATTATCAGGCAACAACTCATACAAAATTTCATCTCCGCTCTCAAGATGCAGGTGTTTCCTGATTTCTCTAGGTACCGTCGCTTGATGTTTGGATGTCAACCTTGCAGTGTACCCCGGTCTTACGCGTCTTCGTTTTCTGCCTTTTATTGCCATAGTGCGCTTACCTCCTTACTCCCTTATTGTAATACAGTATTACTTTAAAGATCTAGTGTTTTTCTTTTCCAGACAAGGCATCTTTAATTTTTAAAATATTTTCTTTAACAGAATGCATATGCGTGTCAATTTCAAGGTCATAGGCGACATTCTCGTGTACCTTGAAGTATTGTCCCCGAGCTCCTCCTAAAAACCGGTTTCCCCGCTCACGCTCGCGGTGTTCCAGAACATCCAAGGGAGTCAGGACTCCCACGTAGAGAACAGAATAGCCTTTAAGAACCTGTTTCCACTCTTCCACCTCTACAGCTCCGAATGCAACATCATCGATGATCAGGTTGTAATGCTGGGAGGCTAGGAGGAGCGCGATATCTTTTAGGCTCCGCACGATCCTCTTGGCAAATGGCCCGGCATGAATTTGATAGATAGGATGGCCGGTGGGGTCTTGGGCAGGCTCCCAAGAAAACCCTTGAGGCGCCAACTTCCCTTCCCAATTATTGATCTTTGCCGGCATGAAGCCGATCACTTTATCGATTCCTAGATGGAGGTAGGGTTCGGGGAAAGATTCCTGGATGGCCTTAGCTATAGTGGTTTTGCCGGAGCTGGAGGGGCCGTTTAGGTAGATGATTTTGGACATAAGCACCGTTATAGGAAGTATGCCCTGAGATTATCACAGGGCATAAATTTCTTCGTATAACTTAAGCTGCAGGCTTCTTCTGGAGCTCTCCTGCTGTTTTGAGGCGGTCTTTCTTTTTCGAGCTGTCCCATTTGCCATTGATGATGTCGAGGACATCGTCCCGGTCCAAGGTTTCAAACTCGATCAGAAGATCGGTCATGAGCTCCACCTCCGCCCGATGGGATTTAATGATCTCGACGGCCTGCTTATAGGCCTCATCGAGAAGTTTGCGCACTTCGGTGTCGATAAATTTTGCCGTCTCTTCGGAATAGTTTTTCTCTCGTGTTCCGAAGTAGCGACTGCTCATGGAAGGGGCGTTATAGGCAACCGGCCCTAGAGCATCGGTCATTCCCCACTCGCAGACCATACTGCGGGCCAGTCTGGTGGCTTGAAGAAGATCCGATTGGGCACCGGAAGAGATATCTCCAAGGAAAACTTCTTCAGCTGCTCTGCCTCCCATTGCGACAGCGAGTTCATCGATCAGTTCTTTCTTCCAGTAGCTAAGACGGTTTTTCTTAGGCATAAAGTGGGTGGCGCCTAGAGACGAGCCCCGAGGAATGATCGTGACTTTGTCCACAGCATCGGCGTATTTTACCAAGAGAGCTACGACCGTGTGGCCTGATTCATGATAAGCAGTCGCCCGCCTCTCATACTCGTCAATCTCCAAACTCTTTCTTTGCTTTCCATAGCGCACCTTATCGCAGGCCTCTTCGATATCATGCGTGGTGACGGCACTGCGATTGCCGCGGGCGGCGAGCAGCGCAGCCTCATTTAGAATGTTCTCTAAGTCGGCCCCGGAGCAGCCCGGAGTTTTTTTCGCGATATTCATGAGTTCTACGGAGGGGTCGAGCTTGATTTTGCGGGCATGGACTTGCAAGATCTCCATCCGGCCTTTTACATCAGGTAGGTTAATATAAATCTGCCGATCGAAGCGCCCCGAACGCAAGAGGGCTGAGTCAAGCACCTCAGGGCGGTTGGTGGCGCCGATCAGGATCACCCCCTGGCTGGAATCAAAGCCGTCCATCTCCACGAGAAGTTGGTTCAGCGTCTGGTCCTTGTCATCGCTGACGCTTCCTACACTAGATCCACGCTGAGTCCCGATCGCATCGATCTCGTCGATGAAAATGATGGCAGGAGCATGCTTTTTTGCCTGACGAAATAGTTCTTGAATGCGGGCAGAGCCCAAGCCAACAAAAATGCCGCTTACGGCAGCGCCGGACACGGAGATAAATTTGCATCCCGCTTCACCGGCAACAGCCTTAGCGAGCAATGTTTTGCCGGTTCCAGGCGGGCCGCAGCACAGGACGCCTCGAGGGATTCTTGCGCCTAGTAGTCCTTAACAAAAATTCTTGAGATAATTTCTAGCGTGAAAGCTCACTGAAATCGACGACCGCGTAGCTTCGCAAGTTGATCCGTATTAAGCTAATACGAATC
>VFKB01000020.1 GCA_009885755.1 Parachlamydiales bacterium
AGCGCCTGATCAGAATCGAACTGACACAAGTAGCTTGGAAGGCTACGGTTCTACCATTGAACTACAGGCGCATGAAATTACTACAGCTATTTTTACTTCAATGGAGGATTATTTCCAAGGAGAAAATCTACTCTATGAATTTTAAGGAGAACCTTGAATAGTTTCTGCTCTGTCACTAGAATCCAGATATGCGCATCGATCATCAAATTCCGATCAAAGCCAATCGGATTTTAAATATTATTTTACTCTGTCTGCTGCTCATTCTCATCCGCGTCTGGTATTTGAGCGTCATCAAGCATGAGGAGGGGCTCGAGCAGTCCCGCAAGCCACAGCGGCGCACGGTCATCGAACAGGTGGAGCGGGCGACGATCCGCGACCGGTTCAATTTACCTATGGCGATCAATAAAATCCAATACAACGCCTCGATCTGCTATGCCAATATCCGCCAAATCCCCAGTTTTGCCTGGGAGGATGGAAAACGGGTCCATCCGCGGGCGGACTATATCACCAAACTTGCCCAACTTTTGGCAAAAGAGCTCTCCTTGGACCCTCTAGCGATTGAAGATCTCATCCATGCTAAAGCCTCCCTTTTTCCCCATACGCCTTTCGTGATCAAAGAAAATCTTTCAGAAGGCCAGTACTACCACCTCAAGATGCTGGAGAAGGATTGGCTGGGGATCCATATGCAGCGCGCCTCAAAACGGATCTACCCACAGGGAAAAGTGGGGGCGGACGTGATCGGCTACTTGGCGGCGATCAGCGAGAAGGAATATCAGGCGATCGCCTCAGAGATCTTTGAGCTCCAGGAATATCTTGCGCAGAGAGAGGCCGGAGAGATGCCGTTCCTCCCGGCGGGGTTCGAAAGTCCGGTCGAGGTGCGCGACCGGCTGGCCGAACTTCAAGAAAAGGCTTACACGATCAATGACTACGTGGGCAAAATGGGGATCGAGGGGACCTTTGACAGCAAGCTCCGCGGCTTCTACGGAAAAAAAGTGTATGAGGTGGATGTTAAAGGAAATTTTTTGCGCGAGCTCCCCGGCTCTAAAAAGGCGATGAGCGGCCAGCGCATCGTCCTGAGCCTTTCCTCCGAACTGCAAGAATATGCCGAAGCGCTCCTGGCGGAACATGAAGCCTGCCGGGGAGATGCTGCGTGGATCAAGGGGGGCGCGATCGTCGCCATAGTCCCCGATACCGGGGAAGTGGTGGCCTTAGCCTCATATCCCCGCTTTGACCCCAATGATTTTATTCCGGTGCGCGATCCCAAGCTGAAAAAGGAAAAGCAGAGCGCTCTCCTCAACTGGCTGGAAAATGAAGCCTATATTGGGGAGATTTGGGATGGGAAGCGGCCGATGCAACGGGAGCGCTACTCGTTTGCAACCCATTCTTTCTATGAAGAGGTCTCAGAACTTACCTGGGATCATTATCTATCCCTGATCCTCTCTCCCAAGAGCCGCATCCAAGGAATGATGGAGCAGGTGACCGATATTCAAACGGCGGTGGCGGTCCAGGAAGGGCGAACTTCTTTGCTCGAGCAGATCATCGACGATGAAGATAAACTTCTGGCCAACGATCTCTGCCGGCTTGCAGCCCGTAGAGAAGATTTTTCTCCGCAGCTGCTGGCCGCGGTCGGCCACCAGAGCCTCCCCTCGTATCGGCTGCTGTGCCAGGCGACGAGCTGCTTACAAAGCCAGCTCAAGACCCAGCTCCAAGAACTGTTCCACGCGATCGAATTTTCAGAATGGCGCGCCCTCTATTTCAAAGACTTCCTCCGCGAGATGAGAAAAGAGGAAAAGGAGAACCGCAGATATACGCGCCCCTATATCGAATACCTGGAGATGGTCGAAAAACGGATGTTCAAGACGTTTTGGGATTCTTGCCGCTACAAGTTTCTCGAGGCGTTGATCCTCGAAAAGGAGATCCCCGAGTTCAAGGCCTACTTTCCCCATTTGACGACCCTGTCCCATCCGCTGATGCCTGCGCTCAAATCGATGCTCTCGCAGCTTTCCCCTGCGCTTGCGGAGAGTTATTTGAAATCGATGCATCCCTTTGAAGAGCTCTCGAACCCGCTCGTGGGCAAGTACCGTTTTATCCGCTCCCATCTAGGAAAGCAGCGGCAAAAGGATTTGGCGGCGGCCTTCTATCCCCTCTCCGGTTACGGGTATGCGCGGTCGCAAGCTTACCGGCAATCGACGCCGCAAGGTTCTGTATTTAAACTGGTAACCGCCTACGGGGCGATTAAAAATCGGCCTTTGTTTGCGCTCAATCCGCTCACGGTATTCGACGATCCCCCATCCTATGACAGCTCGGTCCTTGGGAGAACATTGACGGGCGAGCCGATCTTCCGCAACTATAAGGAGGGAAAGCTTCCCCGAAGCAGCCACGCCAACATCGGCAAGGTAGACCTTTTGGGAGCTCTAGAGCAATCGAGCAACTTTTACTTTTCCCTTCTTGCCGGAGATCATATGGATACTCCGATGGCTTTGGCCCATGCGGCGCGCCTGTTTGGTTTTGGCGAGCGATCCGGCATTGAGCTCCCGGGCGAAATCCCAGGGACCATCCCCGAAGATCTGATGCACAACCGCACGGGCCTCTATGCGTTTGCCATTGGACAGCACTCGCTGACCGTCACCCCGCTCCAAACGGCGGTCATGCTGAGCGCCATTGCCAATGAGGGGAAAATCTTGAAGCCCCAGATCGTCCAGCTCGTCGTGGGCAAGGAACCCTCGCGAGAAGAGGACCCTCTCTTTTCGGAACGGAAATACCCCTTCAAAGAGGACCTCGCTCTCATGGGCATCGACTTCCCCTTATTCACGGAGACCCAAAAAAACCAAGAGCAGCCCTGCATCCATTATACCCCGACAGAGGTCCGCAGGGTTCTCTACTTCCCCCCGCAAATTCGGCACCTGCTCTTAGAGGGAATGCGCCGAGTTGTCACTGGGCCTAGAGGAACTTCCCGCGCCTCCATTATCCGCAATGTCTCCTCCCATAAGGATATGCTTTCCGACTATATCGATCTGCAGCATCAACTGGTCGGCAAAACGGGAACCGCCGAGATCCGCTATAAGCAGACCATCGACGCCGAAACCCCCGCTTCTATGCAAACGCACGTCTGGTTCGGAGGGATCTCCTTTAAAGAGGACAATAGCTTTGAGCACCCGGACCTGGTCGTCGTGGTCTATCTCCGCTTTGGCCAAGCAGGTAAAGAGGCAGCCCCCTTAGCTGCGCAAATCGTCAAAAAGTGGCGCGAACTATGCGCCTTTCACAGCGGCAGTTAATTTATAAAACACTTCCGTTTTATTTAATTTAATTACAATTAATCAAATATATTATACATTAAAGTTAACACACAACGAGAGTTTTATGGGATTAACTGGTCGTTTATTACAATTCTTCCAATGGGTTTGCCGTTTTAACTTCGGCGATTTTGAACGGGAAGAATTTAAGAAGTTCCTGAGGATGGGGTTGATCTTCGCCGTCATCATTGGGGTCTATTGGACGCTCCGCCCTTTAAAAGACGCCATTTTCATCCAGCTTGTCGACCGCTTCCAACTTCCCTATGCCAAGACCGTATCGGTCCTAGCGCTGCTCCCCCTTGTGATGTTCTACACCAAGCTGCTCGAGAGGACCTCACGAGAGCGGATGCTCGTCATTTTACCTGCCTTTTATGGGATTGCGGTCCTATTCTTTGGCGTGGCGATGTATTTCGTTCAAGGCTCAGCCGAAGAGATTGCCGCTAGATCCACTGGATCCCTGATCGCCACTCGAGGATTGGGCTATCTTTGGTATCTCTTTGTGGAGAGTTTTGGCTCGCTGGTCGTCGCCTTGTTTTGGGCGTTCGCCGCCGACAGTACTGCTCCCGACTCTGCGAAACGGGGCTTTCCCCTAGTGGTGGCCATCGGCCAGATGGGGGGGATCATCTTCCCTTATAATATAGGGGGGCTTCCCCATAGACTGGGCCTCACCTCGGACACCCTGTCGCTAGCCTTTTTGGGTTTCTTGATCCTGATGATCATTCCCTTAGTGGGCTACTTTCTCCGGGCCACCCCCAAACACCTGCTCGCCTCCTTCCACGGCACCAATGAAAAGAAGGAGGAGCATAAGCAGGAACCGGGAGCTTTAGAAGGACTCAAGCTGATGTTAAAACACCGCTATCTCCTCGGCATTTTTGCCGCGAACTTTATCTATGAAGTCGTCATCACGATTTTTGATTATAACTTTAAGGTCGCCGCGAGCACGCTGCATACTGGCGTCGCTCTCAGCCACTATTTAAGTCTTTACGGCTCTAGCGTGAACATTGTCTCGCTGGCGTGCCTTTTGCTGGGTATCAGCAACGTGACCCGCTACCTGGGTTTAAGCGTCGCGCTGGTCGCGATGCCCATCATCGTCGGCCTTGCGCTGTTTAGCTTTTTGACCATCGACAGCCTGACATTTTTATTCGCCCTCATGGTGGGATCAAAAGCGATCAACTACGCCTTGAACGGCCCTGCGTTAAAACAGCTCTACATTCCGACAACGCCCGATGTCCGTTTCAAAGCCCAAGCGTGGATTGAAACATTTGGATCGCGCGCATCTAAGGAAGCGGGATCGTTATTCAACATGCTTCTCGCTCCTCTCCAAAAATCGTTCGGCCTACTCGCCGGCCGCGGCTACTATCTAACCTTAAGCGGATGCATCGGATTTCCGCTTCTCATCGTCTGGCTCTTTGCCGCTCTCTATTTAGGGAGGACTTTCCGCAAAGCAGTCCAAGATAAAAAAACAATTTGTTAGCAATATTTGAAATTTTCAATTTGATTTCCAAATTATTGCGCACGATGTAGAATCTTCTCCTACGAACCTATCCCAGTATTTGAAAATGTTGATTTTTTGAACGATTTTTTCACAGATTTCAAAATCGCTTCGCAGGGCATACTTGAATAAGTAGGCCAAGAAACGGTTTTGTAAGATGTGGAAAATGAATCAAAAAGCATATTTTTGGAATACTGGGATAGGTTCACCTAAAGGGAAGAATATGTCGGCCTTCAAAACTGCCCATGCGGCACCTGCGCCTTTGAACGTGGAGATCGATTTGTCAGAGGTCTTGCACCACCTTGATAAAGATGAAATTAGAAGCGCCGCTGATCAGTGCGCTCTCCTTTCTAATGTCTATTCTAGAAATATTGGATATTTGCTAATTTCTTTAGGCTATCTAACGGAATTCAACCTTTCTGAAGCGAGAAATTATTTGGGGAAAATGGTGATCACTCATCCCAATCCGTTCACCCCGTTGACGAACGCAAAATCGACGGTGGAAAAGGTCATCAAAATTGTGGAACAGCGTCTGGCAAGCAGCCCCTTCTGCCTCATCTTCCCTCATTTAATACGCAATCAAGTCAGAGAAGAACTCCTTTTCAATCAGGGATTAGTGCACAAAAAACTTGAGGAGGCAATGGATAAGATCGATAGTAAAGTAAAGGGGGCAAAACAGTACCACACAGCGCTCTTAGGGGGCGTAAAGCCTGCAAACTCTGAAAACACCTCTGTGCAAGCTGTGAGCAATTCCTTAAATATCCCCCCAGGTAAGACTCACGATGATCAAGGTATTTTTTCCTTTGACGATTAGGGAGTGTACCTAAAAGATTGCTTCGTCGCTTTTCGGGATTATTTTCCTGTGAGTTGAGATGTCGAAAAAAGAACCCGAGTCAAGGTGATTCCAAACTTGAAAACACTCTCTAAGTGAAGGATTAAATATGTCTGTTAAAGCCAGCTCTCCTACCAATACTACAGGGCAACGCATTATAGAGACGAGCGATGAGACATACTTACATGCTATTGCAGATCATCTTAAGAACAACAATTTGCCCAACGCACAAGAGCTGTATGAAATGATCCAAGGAATCTACGCCAAAAATCTGGGGTATCTTCTTGTCTCCTTGTGGCATTTGGGACATCTCAATGTTTCCCTGGCGAGGAGTTGCTTAAAGCAAGTACACCCGAGCAGTTATTTTGACCGCCATCAGGTTGCCAAAACATCCATAGAAATAATCATCCAACTTGTTGAATCGCATCTTGCCATGGGCTCCATTCCGGTATTAGGAGAGGACATTATCCGTGAAGAATTCTTTTTCCATACTGCGCTTCTCCGCCAGGCTGCGGAACAATGCATAAAAAATATCAATGCCAAGGAACTCTTAGATAGAGAAGCGCATGCCTCCCAACAACAGCTCTCGGAAACCAGCCATCAATCCACTAACTATAGTTCCGAAACCTCGAAATGTACATGTTACAGACCTTATCCTGCTTCTGACTCCACGGATTCGGATACTTCCAGTAGTGGAATCTGGATTGAATCCTAATTAAATAATGAAAAATAGAAAATTAAAAATTACAGTCAGTCCTATTTTCAAATAAATTGGCAGATGATGACATTATGCATGATTCTGAAAATAGGCAATCGTCGCCAGCAGTCCTTCCTTCAGCTCGATCTTCGGCTGCCAGTGGAGGACCGATTTTGCGAGGGTGATGTCGGGCTTGCGCTGTTTGGGATCGTCGTGCGGTAGTGGTTGAAATACCAAGGAAGATTTGGACCCCGTCAGCTCAATCACCATTTTGGCGAGATCGACGATGTGAAATTCAGAAGGGTTGCCCAAGTTGATCGGACCTGTGCAGCTGTCATCAGTTGCCATGATCCGCACGAACGCTTCGATGAGGTCATCCACATAACAAAACGAGCGGGTCTGCTTTCCATCCCCATAAATGGTGATGGGATCGTTGCGCAGCGCTTGGACTATAAAGTTGGAAACAACCCTGCCGTCGTTCGGCAGCATGCGGGGACCGTACGTATTGAAAATCCGTCCCACTTTTATGTTCACACCGTACTGGCGATGATAATCAAAAAAGAGTGTTTCGGCGCACCGCTTCCCCTCGTCATAGCAGGAGCGGAGGCCGACCGGGTTCACATTCCCCCAATAACTTTCTGGTTGCGGATGGACATGGGGATCGCCGTAGACTTCACTGGTGGACGCTTGAAAAATTTTAATCTTTAGGTTCTTCGCCAGCTCCAACATATTCATGGCGCCTAGGACGCTAGTCTTCACAGTTTGGACGGGATCGAACTGATAGTGGATCGGCGAGGCGGGGCACGCAAGATTGTAAATTTCGTCGACCTCGATGTGGAACGGAGCCGCGACATCGCGCTCAAGCAGCTCAAAGTCGGAATGGTCGAGCAGATGGTGAACGTTTGACTTGACGCCCGTGAAAAAGTTGTCAAGGCAGACGACGGCGTGTCCCATCTGCAGTAGTCTTTCGCAAAGATGAGAGCCTAGAAATCCAGCTCCTCCGGTGACTAAGATCCTTTTCATCAAGGGTTAAACCCTACGTAGATAAAAGGAGGGAGCAACTTGGTGACAAAACGGCCCCACTCAGTGATCGGCGTTGCTGCGACATAAACGATATCTCCGGGCATGAGGAGCAGGCTGTCGCTCGGGAGTCCAAGGATATGCTGCCAATGGAGCGTATAAATTTTTGGGCTGCACATACTGCCGCGGATGACTTGGATATAGCGCCGGTCTCCATCGGGAGTAATTCCTTTAGCCTGGGCCAGGGCTTCGGTCAGGGTCATGAATCCGCGCTTCAAGTCATAGACGCCGGGAGCGCCTACCTCGCCTAAGACCATCACATTAGCGTCGGCGGCATCGGCGATATAAATTTTATCTCCTCCGCGCATGACGATGTTCTGGCTCATGTCCCCTTCCTTAATAAGCTTATAAAAATCGACGGGGAGGAACTGATTGTCGCGGAGTAAATAACTTTTGAAGAGGTTTGCGGTGGGGGGCACTTTGGCCTGTGCCAGGACTTCAAAAAGGCGCAGCTTCCCATCGACCGGAATGTTGGCCACGTCGACAGCGCCAGCCAGCTGGATCTTGTCGAGGAGGCGATCTTTGTAAGCTATAAACACTTCTAACGTGGGATCGATCTGATGATAGGCCTCATCAATTTTACAGCGAGCCTCTTCAAGGGTCAGCCCCATGATCTCGACGGCAGGAATCCGAGGAAGGCGCAGCTTTCCCTGCTGTACGGTGTAGCCGACCGAATCGGCGATCTGTTGAACACAAGCGGAGAGGTCAGCCTTATTGGGGTGATAGAGAGCGATATCCAATACGTCGCCGTCATGGATCACATTCGTATATTCTTCCATGCAGGAAGGAGAAATCGCCATTATATCTTTGCCTTCCATTTCCAAAATTGAAAATTTTCCTTCACGGATTTTGTAGGAGTCCATGACAAACTCATCGGGGCCTACGGCGCAATCGCCGTGGTAGGGGGTGTTTGTGCAAGCGCAAAGAACGAGGAGAAGAACGAAAAGAGTTTTGTTCATGAACCTATCTCAATAGTCGAAAACGTTGATTTTTGAACGATTTTTTCACAGATTTTAGAGCCGCTTCGCAGGACATACTTGGATAAGTAGACCAAGAAGCGGCTCTGAAAGATGTGGAAAAAGAATCAAAAAGCATACTTTTCTAATATTGGGATTGGTTCATAGACCAATTTTATGTTACAGTTTGCCTTTTTAGGCAATATCCATTTTCCAATGACAAAAAAGATTTTCATCACAGGGATCGCAGGCTTTATCGGTTTTCATCTCGCCCGTGCTTTAAAGCAGAGGGGCGATTCGGTCGTCGGCTGCGATAACTTCAATCCCTATTATGACCCTGAATTAAAAAAAGAGCGAGCGAAACTCTTAAAAGAGGCGGGGATTTCCGTATTTGATGCCGATATCCGCTCTCTTGAACTCAGTGAGAAAGTGACCCACTTCGTCCACTTGGCAGCTCAAGCTGGCGTTCGCTATTCGATCGAGAACCCTGCAAGCTACGTCGCCAACAATCTCGACGGATTTTTTCATATTCTGGAGCTCTGCCGCAAAGATCCCAAGATGAAACTCATCTACGCCTCTTCTTCATCCGTCTACGGTCTGAATGAAAAAATCCCCTTCTCGGAGAGCGATGTGACGGATCGGCCGGCGAGCTTCTACGGATCGACAAAAAAATCAAATGAGCTGATGGCCCACTCCTATCACCATCTCTTTGGGATCCCCGTAACGGGCCTCCGTTTCTTTACGGTCTATGGACCTTGGGGGCGCCCCGACATGGCCTACTTTTCTTTTACCCGTTCGATTTTGGAAGGGAAACCCATTCCCATCTTCCACGAAGGAAATACAGAGCGCGATTTCACCTACATCGACGACATCGTCAAGGGAACGATCGCCGCCATCGATTTGGGAGCTCCTTGTGAAATTTTTAATCTAGGCAATCACCATCCCGAAAGCGTCCTCACGCTGATTGCGCTGATCGAGAAGTTCACAGGGAAGACAGCGATCAAAGAATTTCGTCCCACGCCGCCCGGCGACATTGCGACCACCTATGCAGATATCTCCAAAGCCCAGCAGCAGCTCGGCTTTCATCCCTCGACTTCATTGGAGAAGGGAATGGAGCAATTTATGAAGTGGTATTTACCGACATTGAGCAGAGATCATGCGTGAAGAAATGCAAGGTCTTTTGTCTCAGTGCATTTCAAAAATGCACAGCCATATTTTTAAATATGGCGAGTATTTTTGAATGCGCTGAGGCACAAGAGATTGTGTATATTCGCCATGAGGTCTGCTCAATGTCGGTATTTACGTTCAAAAGAAAGTTGACTTTAGCCCATGGAATGGGTACACGGAAAGTAATGTCAATTTTTTTGAACCCTTATATGTTGAAAAACGGTGCCTATTTTTTCTCTTGTCAACTCAAGACGCTCTCTCTAATCTCCACCTCGCTTCCTTGTGCTAATCCTCCCGATCCTCTGGCGCGACTTTTCCATCGCTGAAAATGAGTGTGCGTGTTTCGTCCAGCCGTTATACCATTCGCAAAAAATAAAGACATAAATTGGGCAGCGAGTTTTGCCGAGGACCAACGCCTGGAGCGAGGGACCAACTTGAATAAGTTGGCCTGAGTGAAGGCGAA
>VFKB01000043.1 GCA_009885755.1 Parachlamydiales bacterium
AGTCAAGCCTTTCTTCGCCGATGGTACTATACTCAAGAGTATGGGAGAGTAGGTCGCCGCCAAGTTTTTTTCCTAGCCCTAGTTATCATTGATATCTAGGGCTTTTTTTTAACTATGTGAAATGTGGTTTTTTTGTTTCATAAATTATATAAAATGGATATTATACCCGTTAAATGGACACAATAGAACCGGTGGAAAAAAGCGAAGGGGAGTTCAGCAAATGGCGACTCCGACTTTGGCCCATCCATCGCAATGAGGCGAAAAAGTTTTTCCCCTTGTGGCTGATGAAATGTGCCATGTCCTTCGTATTTACTATTTTACATGCCACCAAAGACACTGTTATCGTCACCTCAGTAGGCGGCGGCGTTGAGTCGATCCCCGTTCTTAAGGGGGGATTTGTTCTGCTTTTCTCCTTTGTTTTTATCTTAGTCTATTCCAAGCTAAGTAACCACCTATCCCGAACCAACCTCTTCTACGCGACATTCATTCCCTTTATTATTTTCTTTGCCCTCTACGGCTTTGTTCTTTATCCTAATCGTGAGCTACTTACACCCACCGAAAGCGCCGATTGGCTACTCTCCCATCTTGGGCAGGGCAGAGCCCATTGGGTCATGTGCTACCGTCACTGGATCGATTCAATATTCTTCTTGATGGCCGAGCTCTGGGGAGCCGTCGTGATCGTGCTCCTCTTTTGGGGATATGCCAACCGTATCAACACCGTCCGCGAAGCCTCCCGCTCCTATACACTCTTGTCTGCCGGAAGTCATATCGGCGTGATCATCGCCGGGCCCCTAATTTGGCACTTTTCTAGCGCCCTTGCCGGCGAGCAGTTCGGCGTGACAATTCAATATTTGATGACTATGGTCACTGGGGCCGGGTTATTGATTCTTGGAGTCTACTGGTGGATGAACCGCTATACCGTGCATGAAGAGGCCTCTCAAGACCCCGCAAAGCCTGTAAAAGCTACTACAAAACTTTCCCTCTGGGATAGCTTGAAGCACCTGGCAAAATCGCCCAGCCTTCGCTATATTGCTCTTATGGTTATTGGCTACAGCGCTTCAGTGAATATGGTTGAAGTCGTCTGGAAGGCCACCCTAAAACTCCAATACCCCAATTCCAGCGACTACCAAGCCTTTATGGGGATTGTCTCTTCCATCGTCGGGGTGGTTTCCTTTATCATCGCCCTTTTTGTGGGTGGCAACGTCATCCGGAAATTTGGCTGGTACGTCGGCGCGCTTCTCACACCCATGGTACTTGGTATCGTTTCAATTTTATTCTTAACCGTCTACTTCTTCTACGACTTTACCGGTATTCCGCTCCAAACGGGCACTACAGCGCTCATGCTCCTCGTGGTCTGCGGGGCGATCCACGGAGTGGCTTGCAAATCGATGAAATACTGTCTCTTTGATCCGACTAAAGAAATGGCTTACATCCCACTCGATGAGGAGTCTAAAGTCAAAGGAAAGGCCGCTGTTGACGTCGTGGCTTCACGCTTCGGCAAATCGGGCTCTTCCTGGATCCAGATCGCCTTCATGGAGATCGCTGGAGTCAGCTCAGTATTCAGTATTGTGCCCCTTCTAGCCCCTTGCATCCTCATCGGTGTGATCGGCTGGTTCATCTCTGTGCGCAACCTGAACCGTAATTTTACAGCACCCGCCAAGCAATCCTCGAACTAATACCATTTATCAAAAATAAGGTTTAGAAATGCCCAGCGTGTTTTGCCGAGGACCAAAGTCTGGAGCACGAAGCAAACTTAATGAGTTTGCGAGGGCGAAGACGAAGGCCCGCAGGTACAAGACGCCCGCAGTTCTGAAGTTTAATTTTGATAATTGGTATAATTCATGTTCTTATCTGCTCTTCGCTTTTGACTAGAAATATATAGAAATTATTTGAATTTTGGACAAAAGAAAAACCGCCAGGGCGAACCCTAGCGGTTTGTATAGAGAACCGAAAATTACATTTGGTCTCTGCGTGGGCGTCTTGGACCTCTGTCGTCACCACCCCAACGATCGCCGCCGCCGCCGCCGGCATTGCCGCCGCCGAACGAACGCTCACGACGTCCTGCTCCACCACCACCACCACCAGCTCCACCAGTGCGAGGCTCTTGAGGACGAGCTTCGTTAACGATCAGTGTTCTGCCGTTAAGTTGCTTGTTCTTGAGGCCTTCG
>VFKB01000029.1 GCA_009885755.1 Parachlamydiales bacterium
ATGGAGCCTAGCCACTTTGAGAAAGTGCCTCAAAAAATTCAAGACGATATCGTCGGGAAGAAATAAGGAAATAATATGGCAAAGCAACCAAATAAACAAAGAATCAGAATCCGCCTTAAAGGCTACGATCAGCGCGTGCTCGATCGCGCCACTGCGGATATCGTTGAGACAGCAAAGCGCACCGGTGCGCGCGTTGCAGGGCCTATCCCTCTTCCTACGAAGCGGGAGCTCTACACCGTGCTCCGATCTCCTCACGTCGACCGCAAGTCGCGCGAGCAGTTTGAGATCCGTACGCACATCCGCATGCTCGACATCCTAAACCCCACTGCAGACACGATCGATAAGCTTAAAGTGCTTCCTGTCGCAGCCGGCGTGGATATCAAAATTAAAGCGGCCTAAAGTACGCTGAGTATCTATTTTTCTTGAGGCACAGGGGGAACCCCCTGTGCTTTTTCTATTTTGTGGGATGCAAAATATTGTGGAGAAGGCGAACCGCCGGTTCCCTTCTGACTTTAATATGCGAAAGATCGGTATTCATCATGGGACAAATCACGTTATTGACGATCCCTCTAACGATGGCGTTTGTTCCCTCGTTGAGCCGAATGGCCGCATGCATATACATCTCGGGAATAGGATGAGGTGCCTGGCCGACCAGGCCTTCCACGGTCGCATCAACGGTGAAACTTCCAAACGGGCCTACCTTCACAGTCGCGTTGACAGTTAAGGAATCCCCGAGAAGTTCCATTTTACCTTCCCCTAGCTTGAACTGGACCACTTGGGTATGGCTTAGGACAGGATCGACCACATGCCCATTTAATCTTTTCTTTACATCCTCATTAAACGTAATGGGAATTCTCTTTGCCTGTGGGAACCTCACAGAATAAACTTTCGATAAAGGGTCAAATTCCACACCCCCCTTTCCCTTCTCTAAAAGATGTTCAAAGATAAAGGTTCCCAATTCGACCGGATCTTTATCGTCGCGGTAGTGGACTTTAGAGGGGAATATTGCCTTGAGCGCTTCGTCGAGCTTCTTTGCTTCTTTTGGATCATGGACATCTTTTTCAATTTTTACAAAGTCAGATACGCCAACCGGGAGCGCATTAGCAAGAATGCTGCTTGAAAACAATTGCGCAAAGAATCGGTAGACAGCCAAAACAACCCGTTTGCCTAGCTCATATACAGTTGTGACGCCGTCGATCAGAACATCGCTAAAGCGCAAGCCATCTAAGGGTTTTACAGGGGCTTCAGAAGCGCTTCTCAATGCGGTCAAATCTATGGGCTCGTTGGCGCGTCCAACCGGGCGCCGAAGCTCTAAATGGGAAAGTGCGCTGGTGATCTTATTCATAATTCCTAGCGTCCTCTATCGGCACGATGACCGCTTTACGAAGAGGGGTCCTCTGGAGCGGCGCCACAGGCTCCACTGTTTTACCGGATAGAGTTGAATGCGTTGGGTTAGGCCTCTTTGAGCTTCCAGAAAAGATATCCTCAAAAAAGGCAACGACTTCCATAAAAAGGCGTCGATTTAATTCAAAATATTCCTTGATATAGCTAAAAAAGCGGTGTGATTTGGAAGATCCTTGAGTTTCCTCCCTATCGCCATTAAACTTTACAATGCGGCTATGAGGTTGCTTGCGAATCAGAGCTGCCGGGCGGATCGGAAAATCGCCTTTTCGTTTATCCATAAAAATCCTAAATCCATTACTTTTGAGCGTGTTTATCTTGTTTTAATTGTAACACACGTCGAATTTGTTTATGAATATTAATTCATCAATTAAAGAGAAAGATTGTATAATTTAAATTTTAAATTATACAATCCGTGCTACATGGAGTAAATTTTTTCTTTACTTCGCGACTGCTTCGGCCATTTTAGGCTGTAAAAGGAGCTGGATTTCTTCTTTTAACTGGGGATTTTCGGGACGCTTTTTATCCGCGAAATATTGGCCTGCAAGAGGTATAGAAACCTCCTTTTCGACCATGGTGCCGCCTGCATCTTCAATGATATCCCGCAGATGGACTAGTCCCCTTTTCCCCCCGCCTTTGCCGGGAGACGTACTCATCAGAGCAAACCGTTTTCCCTTATAGGCTGCGCGAGGAGATCCTCCCTCAGGAGTTCTCGAGGTCCAGTCGATGGCGTTTTTGAGAACGGCTGAGATCGAGCTGTTGTACTCGGGGGATGCGATGATGACCCCATCGCTACCAATCATTAAATCCCGAAGCTTCGCCGCATTTTTTGGCAGCCCTTCTTTGGCTTCTAGATCGCCGTCATAGAACGGCATCGGGTAGTCTTTCAGGTCAATGACCGTGACGCTAGCCCCCATTTTTCGGGCGATCGCAGCAGCTTCTTGGACAAGCTGTTTATTATAGGATTCAGCGCGCGTGCTACCAGCAAAGGCTACAATCTTCATTTCGCCCGAAAGGGGCATGACAGCAGCTACGGCGGCCAAAGAAGCGAACAGAAGTTTTTTTTTCATAGATGAAACCTGGCTTATTTATACAAGGGGGGCAATTACAAGTGTTGTTTTTGCCCCAAGATTTATTTAATAGGAATAGGTATTAAAGTCTGGCTCGTCATCGTAGACTGAGCGGAAGATCGAGGGAGTCGTTTCCGAGAAGCGCTTGCCGACGACCTGATCGCCCACCACAATGATAAAGTAATGGTTTTCTGAGACGAGCTGCTGACCAATTTTGATCCTCTCCACATATTCGTACTCTTTGGATCCATCTTTTTTATTGTGCGTTGCATAAGGCTTGCCCACTCTTTCTTTGACCGACGCCATGCTCGTCCCGACCTGAATATCATCAAAAGATTCGCGGGTCATCATAGCGGACCGGGTGAAACAGCCGCATAAAAGACAGCTGCAGACCATGAACATTGCGACTAGGTAGATTTTTGTTGCCATACTTTTCCTTGAATCAACGTTCGAAACTGATCCTGCGTCGCATATTCTGCGCGCATTTGATAGGTCCCGTCGCTCTGTTTTTCATAAAATTCAAACCCTTCAAAACCGAGCTCTTCGACCCGAAACTCCCATCCAATGACCTTGTCACTGATGATACCGGATCCGACGACTCTGCCGAGAGCCTGATTTTCGAGCTCAATGATAAACGTATTATGAGAAACATCATAGAACAAAAATTGGTTAAACATGATGTCGGAAAGACCCTTGACCTGGATCTCTTGGACACACTCGATCTTGCCTGTTCCTTCGGGATGGGTGACATTCCAGCGGGTAAAAAATCCGAGCTCCTCATCAACCATATTGAGTTGAATCTTCCCTTCCCCTAACCATGAACTTGGCGATAAAATAAATGGATGATTTGTCATTAAAACATAAACCTTCTGCTATAAATGCTTTGCAAAATGCCCAGTGCAGTCATCGTCGATAAGACAGAAGACCCCCCATAGCTCACTAAAATGAGAGGCACGCCTGTAATGGGCAAAAATCCGCACATCATCCCCATATTTACGATGACGTGCATGGCTAAGTAAACCGTTATCCCAACCGATAAGAGCCGTCCGAACCGGTCCTTAGCTAATGCTGTTACCTGAAAACTAAAATAGATTAAACCGAAAAAAAAGAGGAGAAGTAAAAAAACGCCGATTAATCCGAACTCTTCTGCAAAGGAGGGAAACACCGAATCGGTCGAAGCCTCAGGAAGCCATCCCCGGCTCATAAAGGCGCTTTTATGCCACCCGCTGCCCGAAATCCCTCCTAGTGCGATCGCCGTCTGCGCCGCCTTTTGGTGATAGGTATTGGGGTTGAGCCGCTCGTATTGGTATTCTTTGATCACTGTAGTCGCATACGGGCGGACCTCCTCATGCGAGATCACCCCGAGAAACATAAGCGTGACAAAGGCTAAAACCGCGAGGCCGGCCATGGACATGTAAAACACGACTTTTTTATTGACGCCCCCGATGTAGAACATGACAAGTGCGATCGGATATAGAACCAGGGCTGTCCCCAAATCGGGCTGTTTTAAAATCAGGATAAAAGGGATTAGAACAATTAAAATGGATTGAAAGGCGGTCCGCTTCCGCTCCCCTCTTTGTTCCAAAAAAGCGCTAAGCGCAACGACCACGACGAGCTTCGCATACTCTGAGGGTTGGAAGGCGAACCCAATCAAGGGAATCTTATACCAGCGGTGCACATTCTGAATCGCCGGGGCAAAGAAAAGACCTACGAGAAGGACGATCATTCCCCCGTAGAGGATCCAATTCCATTCGCGCAGCTTGCGATAGTCCATGCCGGCAAAAAACAGATAGACCGCAGTTCCCACGCCAAACCAGCGCAGTTGGGCCTTGGCAAGCGGCGTGAAAAGGCCATCCTCTGCTCCCTCTGCCCCCTTTCCCGCTACCGAGATCACTAAAATACTAATAAACATCAGGGCGAGCAAGATCGGGACCGTACGGAAGTCTATTCGCGATAATGAGCGGTGGCTCCACATGCTTGATTTCTATCCCTTTTTTCCCGCATTATAGCTTAAATTAGGAAGCGGGAGTAGTAGAAAAAAACTGCTTTTACAAACGACAGGGGGAATCATGAGTGCCAGTCAAGAAAAACCTACACATCCTGAGAAGGTTAAATCAAAATTTCAAGATAAGAACATCGACCACCTCCACTTCGAGACCATCAACTCGACGAACACATGGGCAAAACTCAACGCCAATACGTTTAATCCGGATAAGATCACCTGCATCACAGCCGACGTTCAAACGGCTGGCAGAGGTCGCTTTAACCGCGTATGGATCTCTCCCAAGAGTAAAAATATTCTTGTCACATTCTTTTTTACCCTTCCGAAACAGGCTCCCATTTTATCCCATGTGGGCCAAATCCTTGGCCTCTCCTGCGCTTCGGTATTGGAGCGGCAAGGATTTTCTCCAACAATCAAATGGCCCAACGACATCCTCCTAGAAGGAAAAAAGGTCGCCGGGATTTTAGCTGAAACTGTCACCCTTGATCATTATATGGGAGTCGTCGTGGGCATCGGGGTCAACGTCAACATGGAAAAAGAGCTGCTAGATACCATTGACCAACCGGCGACCTCTCTTGCCGCTTTGACCGGACGCACCTTTTCTGTCCAAGAATTATTAGAGCATCTCGTGCACCAATACGCTGCAGATCTCGCCATCCTGAAAGAAAAAGGGTTTTCTCCTTTTCATCGACATTTCGATAGGCTTTTGGCCTATAAAGGGACGACGATCACCTGCCGCATCGGAAGCGCGTCGGTCACCGGCATCTGCAAAGAAGTGGATAAAGAAGGCCGGCTCCATATTGAGCTCCCTTCGGGGCATGTAGAGAAAATTTCTTCAGGCGAGCTGATTTAAAACGAATAGCTGCACAGGACAAAATTTTAGCAGTATTTAATACCAATCCTAAAAAATAAAGTCACATTTGAGCGCGTCAAAGCCACGGGAATCGCCGATCTTAGCGTGGCTAGTATTAAGTCAATACAAGCCACGCTAAGATCGGTGTTTCGCGAGAGCTTTCACGCAGCTGAAATATGACTTTATTTTTTAGGATTGGTATAAGTTGGGGTCAAAATCTAAACGCAAAGGCACGGAGACGCAAAGAATGATTTATTTTCATTGCTTCCCTGCGGCTACCCGTCTTTGCGTTAAATCTCCGTCTTCGAATCATTTAGTGTTCGTGGTGAGTGAGATTGGGGGTGACGACCAAGTGGGGATGCACTTTCATCCGCAAAATTTGTTGGATCGCATTGAGGGTAGCCCCTGTTGAAGAATAGCAAGAGGTGCAGGCCCCCGAATAGGCGATGATCACCTCTTTGCCTTCGAGAAGATTGAGCACCTTCACGTCGCCCGCATCGAGTTGGATGTAGGGGCGGATGTCGCTCGCGATGACCTCTTCAATGACCGTAATTTTTTGTTTCGTCGAAAGTCCCGGCCATCCCGGATACTCGACAGCGGCTTCTTCATCGAAAGACATCGGAGGGGCCACGTAGGTATCGGCAAAGGGAATGTCGCGGCACTGCTCGCAGGCCTTCTCAATCGCATCGATGACGAGGTTCAGATATTTTGCACACTCTGCGGGAAACGCGGGAACATCCCCTTTGTCGCGCACATGGCGGTCGATCAAATCGGCGCTGATGCGCAGCGCTTGATCATAATTTTTTCTAAGTAGCAGTTCGCAGGCCACATCTGCAGCTCCGATGAGTGCGCTATGGCCGTAGGCTTGAAATTTAACGTCGGCGATCACCCCGTCATTGAGATCGACGAGGAGATAGAGCGCCAGTTCTCTGCCTTCTTTGCCCATAGCCAGACGCATCCCACTCCGCGCTGCCTCTTCCTCTGTGAAGGAGCCGCCGGCCCGTGGATGGTCGATCCGCTCTTTGAGCTTTTTACTATACTGTTTCCAAATCATCCGATAATTCTCTTAATTGCTTTGCTGCAGAGACGGCGGCATCGACCAGCCTGTCGATCTCTTCTTGTGTGGTTGCTTCTGTTAAACGAAAGCTAATCGCATCCGGTCCTGCCTCATTGAAGGCGAACCCTTGGCGGTGGAGATGGTACAAAAGCGGTTCGCTACCCGCTCCTGGAAATTCGATGGCGGAAACATGGGGGAGCCGCTCGGCGTCTTCAAAAAGCACTTTGGCTTCAGGATATTCCTCTTTGATGCCGCGCTCAAGGCGGTCCCTCAGACGCACAGTCTCTGTGCAGAAGTGATCAAAACGGGAGAGATCTCTTTCTAACGCGTCCAAAAGTTGTCCATTCGGATGGGACTGGCCCACAAATTCTGTATCGGCCTTGATGAGTAGGCCGCCGTCGAACGAAAGGAAATCGACAGGCAAATCTTGAAAGCGAAAAAACAATTTTCCGATCACTTCAGAAGCATCTACATGAAAACGGACTTCTTTTTCACGGCAAAGCTCGGCGAGAGCTGCAATCGGATGGATGACGCCTGTGCGCGCATCCGCCCAAGGAAGAGAGACTAACGCCGCGCGCGGTTTGATCATCTCTTCTAAGATCGCCGGGGTCACTTGCCCGCGCTCATTGACAGGAAGAATTTTAAGCGCGCATCCGAGGATCTCAAGCCGTTTGAGCATGAACTGTGGCTCGCGGATCAAAAAATGGTTGCGTCCCGTTTGGCGCATAAAATCGATATAGGTAGAGAGGTAGACCTGGCTTGCGCTGTCTTCGCTGCTCGCCGTCGAAAGAAATTGGTCTTTCTCTTCCGCACCTAGGATTTCTTTTACCCTTTCTTCCATGTCCCCTCGTCAAAGGTGTAATAGATCGGAACTCCTGTCGGCACTTCTAAGGCAACGACCTCTTCTTTTGAAAGTTTATCCAGATACATGATGATCGCGCGGAGGGAATTGCCATGGGCAGAAACTAACACCGTTTTCCCTTGCTTTACGTTAGGGATGATCGTCTCTTTAAAATAAGGGAGCGTCCGCTCTGCCGTCATCGCCAAGCTTTCGCCTCCGGGCGGCGCGACATCGTAACTGCGGCGCCAGATCTTGACCTGCTCATCGCCAAATTTTTGCATCATCTCTTTTTTATTCAACCCTTGGAGCTCTCCATACATCCGTTCATTGAGCTGCCACGCCTGGAACATCGGAATGCATGTCGCTTCTATCTCTTTGCTGTAAACTTTTCCCCATGACTCCAGTTTGCCCTCGCGCGGGTGGTGCATGCAGGGAACGCGGTCATTTTTGTTTTCGCTCATCGCCAGCGTCGCTGTCGCAATGGCCCGCTCCAAAGTGGAAACGAAGATCACATCCACTTTCTCGTTTGCCATCTGACGCCCCGCTTCAAGGGATTCCTGGATCCCTTTTGGGCTCAAAGGAATATCGACCCATCCCGTGAATAGGTTGCGCTGGTTCCATACCGATTGTCCGTGCCGCAAAAGAATTAGCTTACCCATGATGCCTCGGTTCAAAAAATCTCTTTATATTCTGGGAATTAATTATATCATATTGTTCCTTTACTTGCCCTGTGCTATAATCACGCCCTATGGAAAAGAAAAGACTTAGCAAAGCTATGGCTGCCGCCGGCGTCGCTTCACGAAGAGCGTGCGAAGAGCTCATTTTCTCTGGGAAAGTCAGGGTGAACGGACAGATTGTGACCGTCCCTCAAACTCTTGTCACCTGGGGAAAAGATGAGATCAACGTCGATGGAAAGACCTTAGAAAGAGAGCAGGAAAAAGTTTATTATATCCTCAATAAACCGACCGGCTACATCTGCTCGAACAAGCGCGTCGGCAGAAAAAAAATCATCGCCGACCTCTTCCCCCCTTTCCAGCAAAAAAGATTATTTACCGTTGGCAGGCTCGATCGGGACACCTCAGGTCTTTTGATCGTAACCAACGATGGCCATTTTGCCCAAGATGTCATCCACCCCTCCGCTAACCAAATCAAAGAATATCTTGTCAAAGTGACCCAAGAGATCTCCCATGACCACCTCATTTCGATCGCAGAGGGCTGCTTCATCGAAGAGACCTGGGTCAAACCTCACGCCGTCCACAAAGTGCGCCGCGGGACCTTAAAAGTTCAGGTTAAAGAAGGAAAGAAACGGGAAGTGCGCCTCTTAGTCGAAAAGGCCGGGCTCAACCTTCTTTCTCTGGAAAGGATCCGCATCGGCGATCTCATCCTCGGACGCCTCCCCGTCGGGATGTACCGCGAGATGACCAAAAAGGAAAAGAAAATCTTCACATCTTCCGTCGATTAAGCTATAGTCCCACCCTTAACTAGGGGGCCTATCATCCTCACGATCGCCAAGCTCTTCGGTAAATCCCCTTTTGCACCGCTTCAAACGCACATGAACAAAGTTGCCAGCTGCACCGAAAAGCTGACGCGTATGTTTGAAATTTTACCCAAAATGGAATGGGACAAGATCGAGCGGCTCGCCGCGGAACTTTCCCACTTGGAGCATGAAGCAGATATCACCAAAAACGATATCCGCAACCATCTGCCCAAAAGCCTGTTTATTCCCATCGACCGGGGCCATTTTTTAGAGATCCTTTCCGTGCAAGACAGCATCGCAGACCAAGCGGAGGAGATCGGCATGATGCTCACGCTGCGCCCTACAGAGGGCTTGCCCCATTTTTACCACACCCTTCAGGAATACTTTAATAAAAATGCCGATGTCTTCTGGTCCACGCGTCAGATCATTCAGGAAATTGACGAACTGCTCGAATCCTCATTCGGCGGATTGGAAGCGGAAAAAGTGAAAGCCATGGTCGAGCAAACAGCGCATAAAGAAAATGAGGCGAAAAAAATGTACCGCGCTCTCATGGCCCAATTGTTCGCGATGTCGGGAAATGAGATTCCTGTCCCCTCGTTTTTTCTTTGGGCCTCTCTTCTTAAAGCGATTGCCGAATTTTCCAAATGCTCCGAGCGGCTCGCAAATCGAATCAGGATGGTGCTAGAACTAAAATGATACTGACAATTCTTGTTCTTGTAGTTGGTTTTTACATGGCGTGGAATATTGGCGCCAATGACGTCTCCAATGCCATGGGCACTTCTGTCGGTTCCGGAGCTTTGACTCTACGCAAAGCTGTTCTGATTGCCGCCGTCTTAGAATTTTCGGGCGCCTTCTTCATGGGAGGCAATGTTTCGGAAACGATGGAACGGGGACTCATCAATCCCGCGCTCTTTGTCGGAAACCCCCAAATTCTCGTTCTCGGCATGTGCGGCGCTTTGCTCGGCACCAGCATCTGGCTCCAGATCGCCTCCTATTTCGGATGGCCTGTTTCCACAACACATGCGATCGTCGGTTCTATTTTAGGATTCGGCCTTCTCATCGGCGGCGTCGATGCGCTGCTTTGGGATGAGGTGGGATCGATCGCACTGAGTTGGGTGATCTCTCCTCTATTTAGCGCGCTGATCGCCTACTTGATCTTTAGCTTTTTGCAGAAAAAAGTGCTCTATGCCATGAACCCGAGCGAAGCGGCAAAAAAGCTGATGCCTTTTCTCGTCTTCATCGTCTTTAGCACATTTACCATTAGTTTTCTCTCCGGCGGATTTGCCCATTTTAGTATGGGATTTGCAGGAATTATGGCCACTGCCCTTCTCGTGGGACTTGTCACCGGTTCGCTCACGTTTGTTCTTCTTAAAAAATTGTACATCCCTACAAGTTATCAACGAACGCCCTCGGAGCTTCTCCCTCAAAGCGTCGTGAGTTTAGATAAAGCAGTTATACACCTTCAGCGCGTGCATATCTCCTCTAACAACGCAGTGCAGGACAAAGTCTCCCGCATTTTAGACGACGTGAAAGCGCTCGCCCTCACTGCGCGCCAAGAGACCCATTTTTCTAAAAAAACGTCCGAGTACCACATCGTCGAAAAGCTCTTCGGATACCTGCAAATCCTCAGCGCTTGTTTCGTCGCGTTCGCGCACGGCTCCAACGACGTCGCCAATGCCATCGGCCCTGTGGCCGCCGTCCTCGATGTCCTCAAATATGGGACAGTTTCTGCCCATACGGCCATCCCCGCTTGGCTCCTAGCTCTCGGGGGCCTTGGCATCGTTATCGGCCTTGCGACCTGGGGCTGGAGGGTCATGGAAACAATTGGGAAAAAGATCACTGAGCTGACCCCTACCCGAGGGTTCTGCGCCGAGTTTGGGGCCGCAACCACCATCTTGATCGCCTCCAAAATGGGCCTCCCCATTTCCACCACCCACTGCCTTGTAGGAGCCGTTCTGGGGATTGGGATGGCCCGAGGAATCAAGGCGTTGAACCTCAATATGCTTCGAGACATCCTCCTATCGTGGATCATCACGATCCCGGCCAGCGCCCTCACTAGCATCCTGCTTTTTCACCTTCTTAAATATATCTTTATCTAGTTAAAAAAACATTTTATACTGTTATTTGTTAAAGTTCAGATTAATTGTGTTTTGTGTTATAATTAATAAGGCTAAAGATGGGTTTATAAAATGTGCGCTATGTTTCATCCATTAGGACAAGTTTTACGTTACAAAAGGATAGACGTTCCCTCCATTCCTAAAACACCCGAATCCGATACGACCTGCAAAAAAACAGAATCGACAGCCTTACGCTTTTTTGAAGGGCTTTTTAAATCTAAAGTTACGCGAGCCCTCCTAATCACAGGCGCTGTAGTGGCTGCGCCTTTTTTGCTCGTCTCGAATCCTATAAGCTGGGTCGCGACTGCCCTCGGCGTTTCACTGTTAGCCGCTGCGGCAATCTTCGCCTGTGTAGCTATCGGCATCTTTGGATTATGCCTTCTCGCACAAAAACTCCTCTGTGACGGCACCTTGGAATTTGAGCTGAGCGCCGCTTTCCGCTTAACCAAAAAAAACGATTACAATCAAATTGCTTTTCCAGAATGGGCGCCCCTTCCAAATACAGGCCCGCTTTACCTGGGATCCATGCCGAATCGCATCCGCCCCGGCGACGTAGAAGCGCTATTTAAAGAAGGCGGAGGCGCTGTCCTTTCAATCAACGAAGAGTGGGAACGGCAACCTCTTGGGCTTAATGTTCCTTATTCAGCGCAAGATTGGAGAGAGAAAGGGGTGACCTATTTTCCCCTCGAAGTGAAAGACCATACTTTGATGGATGTATTAGGCATGGAACTCGCCGCGAACCTGCTTCATTACCATCTTAGCCGCAATGCGGCAGCTCTAGTCCATTGCAGAGCCGGCGTGGGACGGTCAGCAACGGCAATTGCAGCTTATTTGATGAAACACGGAAAAGACAAGGATGGCAATCGCTTAACTATTGAGGCCATTTGTACTGGGATTACGAGTTCTAGAAAAAAAGCGACGATCTGGAACAAACTAGAAGCTCTAAGAAATTACGATGAATACCTAAAAAAGCAGGGGTATCAAAGACCTGATCGATCGCCGATAATTGATGCAGTGATTGAACAAAAGATCAAAGGAAAAATGAATATTAAAGCGTGCATCGCGGCCGGTGATCTACAGTCTTCAGCGCGCTTGCCCAAAAAATCAAGGCGTCGCCCTCTACAACATCTAAAGTCCGGATAATCTCACTGATGCCATCTAGCTAAGCGACCCTTCAACAGATGGCGTATCACATTTACTTTCAGCGACTTACAACCACACCCCTCGTCTTACACCCGTTTTTCCAGCTATCTTAAAAGAGCTTGTTTTACATATTAATTTATCTTTAGTATCAATTTATTTTTTTATTGAAATTATCTTTATTATAGTGTATAATTAAGACAAGAAAAAGGGGCGTTATGTTTCAACCACAACCTATACAGTTCATGCAAGGTATCACTAATTTCTTTCACCCTATTGATACAGATCAAGATTTAACCAGCAAGAAAACCGAATCGACTGCCTCCGCATTTTTTTCCGGCCTCATGCAATCTAAGGTGACCCGAGCTCTGATCATCACAGGCGCCGTGGTTGGCCTTACCTTCATTCTCGCGTCTAATCCCGTTGGCTGGATTGCCACTGCGATCGGTGTTTCTACTGTTGTTGCTGGAGCCATTTTTGCCGCCGGCGGCCTTGCCATTTTTGCCGGTTCGCTTCTTGTGCAACATTTTATCGAAGATGGAAGCTTATCCTTTGAAGTGAGCGCTCTCTATCGTCTGGCAAAAGAAAAAGATTACAACGAAATATCTGTCCCCGGCTGGCAACCTGAAGCAAATGCAGGCAAGCTTTATTTGGGGTCTTTGCCCAACCGCCTCAAATTTCCTGGAGGCGAAGCAACACTTAAAAATCATGGAGCGATCCTTTCGATCAATGAGCCTTGGGAAAGGGACTATCAGGGATTCAGCATTCCCTACAGAAAAGATGACTGGGAAAAGTTAGGCGTCAATTATCTGTGGCTCGAGGCCTTGGATCACCAACTTCTAAATATTGAAACCATGGCTAAAGCATCGGAATGGATCCATTCCAACATTTCAGCCGGAAAAAATGTCTACGTCCATTGCAGAGCCGGCGTCGGACGATCTGCGACAGGCCTTGCCGCCTACTTGATGGAACATGGCAGAGATGAAAACAATCAACCGCTCACCATTGAAGCGATTTGCGCAGGCATTAAAAGCTCAAGGGAAAGTGCGCAGATCTGGAACAAACTTGAGGCCTTAAGAGCCTATGACGAATTCCTTAAGTTGAAAGGTGTTCCTAGACCCGATCGATCCGCTGCGATCAATATCTTAATTGAGAAAAGCAAGACCCAAAAAATCACAAGGGAAGACGTTAAAACCGTCGGCCTTCCTTTCACGTTGCAACCGTGTTAAAAATGAGTTCCTGATTGGTCACCCGCACTGATGTCTGAATGATCTGAGCGATCGCTTCCATCCAATCCTCCCTTCGATTCAGCGCAGGGCACCGATAAGCATTTAGCCCCCGATCCTCAATCAAAGGAAGATATAGCTCTTCAATTTCAAACAATGTTTCGATGTGATCTGAAGTAAAACTGAGCGGCACAATCACTACCGTCTTCCGCTCTCCGCGCCACTCATCAATTGCGCTGCACACATCGCTCGTCGATGGGGTGATCCACTGCGCCCTTCCAAATTTCGACTGGTAGCTGAGGCGGGATAGCACGCCGGGAAATCCCGCTGAAATCTCTCTAAATGAATCCTCGCAGTGGGTCTGGTAGGGATCCCCCGTATCGATGAAAGCTTGGGGCAAGCCATGTGCCGAAAAGAGGAGGACCACCTCATCTTCTTTGAGACCTTTTTCGGCTAGAAATTCTCCGATATTGGCCTGCATCGCTTGAACAAAGATCGGATGCGTTGCATACGAAGGGACCCAAGACAATTTTTTCTGTAATGTATCGGGCAGATGGTTGGAAAACCAGCGCGCGATGCTCCCTGTGGTAGCATAGCTGAATTGGGGAAATAGGGGGAAAACGGAGATCTCATCGGCATCGAGCTGGCGCACTCTCTCTAGAAAATGCGTATGCGTCTCAGACAGGTAGCGGTGAAAGGCCAAGGCGCCTACATGCGCTGCGAGCGCTTCGGTATCTTCAAAGATCGGAGACTTCCCTCCGATCATCGCATAATCTTTTGAGACTTTTTTTACCCGTTTTCTCGCTATCTCTGAAAAGAGGAAGCGGTGTATAAAGGACGGCAATCGGGGGCGGATCACATCGGGATCTGTGAGAAGTTCTTTTAAAAACGGACCAATCTCCTCGAGAGACCGGGGTCCGCCAAAATTAACAATTAGTGTCGCAACTTTTTTCGCCATATGATACACACAAAAATATGAGTATAGCACTTCGAAAAATTAATACGCTTATTCTCTTTTGCTTACTTGCTTTTATCTCCTGTACTGGCTCCACCTCTAAAACATTTCGGATCGCGATCGACCACTCCTGGTACCCGCTACCGCTCATGGGGCAGGAAAAATATGTGCTCGGATTTTCGACTGAGCTGCTTCAAGAGATCGTCAAAATCGAAAATATCCCTGCTGCAACCGTCACAGCAAATTGGAATACCCTCTTATGGGGACTTCAGGAGGAGCACTACGAAGGTATGCTCTCTTCCTTGGAGCCTCAACTTTTCAATAAGAAAGATTACGACTTTTCTGAACTTTATCTGCCGACCGGCCTTGTCCTCATCGTCCCGATCGATTCCAAAATCAGCTCAATGGATGACCTAAAGGGCAAGGAGATCGCTTTTTCTCCCGGCTCCTCCGGAGAGGAGATCCTCTCAAAATATCCAGGGATCATTATCCGCACTTACGATGCAGTCCCCAACGTCCTCGCCGATATTGTGAACGGAAATGTCGATGGTGCGCTCGTTGGTAATCTCATCGCCAATGCCTACATCAAGGATGTCTATGCGACGCAGCTAAAAGTGGCAACCCCGCCCTTGACCCCAGCAGGTCTTCGGCTTGTAACACTCCATGGAAAAGAGGAGCGGCTCCAAAGCGCCTTCAACAGCGGGTTGAATAGACTAAAAGGAAATGGGAAATACCAAGAACTCCTCAAAAAATGGTCGCTAGAGATCAATAATAGAGAATGAACTCTCGACCTCGCCTTAACCTCCGCCTCACCCTTTCTGCAACGCTTCTTGGCAATACGCTTGAATGGTACGACTACATCACCTATGGTTTTCTCGTCCCCGTTTATTCTGTCGTTTTTTTCTCGGCAGAGAGCCACAGATTAGCTCTGTTCCTAGCTCTCATGATCTACGCGATCGGTTCGTTCGCTCGACCTTTGGGAGGTATCCTATTTGGATTTATCGGCGATCGTTGGGGAAGAAAAACCGCGCTAATCTCTTCAGTTTTTTTAATGACACTTCCTGTCATCGTTATCAGCATCATGCCCTCCTATGCCCAAATCGGGGTTGCCGCCGCCTATCTTTTGAGTGCGATGCGTTTCTTGCAAGGGATCTCAGCGGGCGGAGAATATTCGGGAATTTCTGTTTTTCTTATCGAATCTTCCCCCATCCGGGAGCGGGGGTATTTTGGAAGCTTTGTCTATCTCGGCGTGGTCTTTGGCCTTCTTATAGGGGCCATCGATTATATGTTTCTCACCATGGAAATTGGGACCGCTGCCCTTTATGAGTGGGGCTGGCGGATCCCGGGTATCATCGGCGGCTTCATTGGATGCACCGCGTTTTACTTGCGGCGCTATCTACACGAAACGCCCCTTTATCACCGCTGCCAAAGCTTAAAAGAGGTAAAACTATTCCCGCTCGCCGCTATTTTTATGCGCCATAAAAGGGCCCTTCTGCAAATTTTCGGCATCACTGTACTAGAAACTATAGCGTTCAATCTGCTAATTATATTTAGCCTGACCTATCTCACCCATACCCTGAAAATGCCTTTTAAAATCGCGATGATGCTAAATTTATTCCAGCTTTTTATCCTTGGGATCTGTTTGCCGATTGCCGGAAAGCTTGCAAGCCGCTATGGAAGCCGCAAAGTCGCCTTCTATGCAGCCTTGGGATTTCTCCTCTTTTCCTACCCCTTATTTGCCTTGATCACCATTCCCTCTCTTTTTGCACAGTGTATAGGCCTCTGCGGGTTGGCTTTTTTATTGGCTGCATATTGCGCCCCGATGCCTCTACTGTGCTGCGATCTCTTTCCCACATCCGTCCGCTATAGCGGAATCGCCTTCGGGTATAATGCAACGATCGCCATCATCGGAGGAACTGCCCCCCTTTTTACTTTCTATTTAATTGAACGGTTTCGTATGGCAAACGCGCCGGCGTTTTGCATCATGGGGGCAGCTCTGATCTCTGCGCTTGTGCTCATGAACATGAAAAATCAAAGATTTTATTTAGAGTAGGCTGGAGATTCCGGCCAGGTAAACTCTTTGGGCACCGCACCCGCTTTGTCCATCTTCTCTTTAAGCTTGATGTGCAGCCTTTTGGCTTCAGCTGAAGATTCCGCAGAAACCTTCCCATACAAAAGGTTGGTCAGCTCACCCGGATCTTTTTGCAGATTGTACATCTCATACTCAAAATGGCTTCCATTTTCCGAATAATAGACCCCATACGCCCACTCCCCTTCTCGAATAGCGCGGATGTGACCGCCCGGAGTTTTCGCGGGAACAACGAACAGATCATCATAAGTGAAGAGGATCGAATCTTGCACTGAGGCGGCTGGATCTTTTAAAACCGGCACAATGCTAACTCCTTTCCCGTAAGAAGAGGAATTGGGCACGCCGGCCAGCTCCGCAAGGGTGGGAAGAAGATCTAAGTGGCAATAGAACGCGTCAGTGTTTTGCGCCTCAGGATACATGATTGGATTGAAGACAATAAGAGGGATATGGATCATCTCTTCATACATCGTGTACGCCTTTTCGCGCATGCCGTGGGAAAGCCCCAGCTCGCCATGGTCCGCCATGCGAATAATGATGGTGTCGTCCGTTAACCCAGCTGCCTCGAGCGCATCGAGGATCGTGACAATATGTTTGTCGACTACGGTATGGAGATAGGCATAAAAGTTGACGTATTCCTTTTCAGCGCGCTTATCTTCTAGAGGAGATTGTGCATTGAACATCGTCCGGGCCACAGCTTGGATAGAAGGCTTGGTCGCAAGGGTGTCGTCAAAATTATCCGGGAGATCGATCCCTACATCCGCAAACACGTTTTGATCATACCCTGCGTCTTCCCACGAAGGCGGATAGACCCACACATCGTGCGGGTTGACAAGAGAAATAAAGAGGCAGAAAGGCTTTCGGGATTTTGGATCCGCTGCCTTGACTTGTCCAAGGTAATCAAGAACGCTCTCTCCAAATCCTGGTGTTTGTTTGGGATTGCTTTTAGAGACCCCTTGCACATAGCGGCCGTCATTGTCGGCAGCCCCTCCGCCCAAAGTCGTAAGCCCGTTAAATTCTTTTCCCTGGCGCATTTGAAATTGCATGATCGCATTGCCCGCATCAGGAGGATTCCAACCGGCAAGATCGTACTTCTTGTCTAGATTGTCAATATCTCCTACCGCCCAATTGCTCGCCCCTGCAAGGGCAAAATCCAAATGCCATTTTCCCTTCCATACGACCTCGTAGCCAGCCTTTTCTTTGAGAAGAGCGCCGATATCCATCAGTTGCTTTGCGGTGGGAAGCCCTGCGGCAGGCGGCGGCGTGTGCTCGACGCCGTTCACGGGATAATGTTCGCTTGTCAAGATCACGGCCCTGCTCGGAGAACATTCGCTCGCGGCAGTATAGGCCCTATGAAAGGTGAGCCCGTTTTGTTTTAGGCGCATTGCAGAGGGAAGATTTTTTTCCGCCCATCCTTGAGGCCAGTGGGCAGGATAGCGCTCCTGGTCGGTCAAGAGGACGATGATATTGGGCTTGCGTGGGAGAGAGATCTCACCGGTCTTTATATTTTTTGACTCCTGTTGCGTACACCCCATTAGGGTGGCAAGAAGCAGAAAACAGGCGTATCGAATATGCATAATTTATGACCCCAAAATGCGGCACTTATCGTGCTCGCTGTATTCATCTCTTACTTTAGCCAGTTCAGATGGATCGACAGGGCATTTTTCGAGATTCCAGACGAGATGCGCGTAGTTGTTGATCGACTCGTCGGTAGAAAACTTGCCCATACCCGCAATATTGTGGAGCGCCATTTCAGCCCAGCGCGCGGGAGTTTCAAAGAGCGCTTCCACCTTTTTCTGCGTTTCGTAGTAAGCGGGAAGGTCATTGAGCACAAAGTAGTGGTCGCTCGATTCGGGATTTTGCGCATCTAAAAGGCTGCGGTAAATATGGGAAAAGGATTGATGCTCCGAATCGGAATTAGCGAGCGAATGGTCGCGCAGCGCCTCCACCACTTGGCGGATCTCAGGGTGGTGCATGCAAATATCCCAGGGATTGTAGGTCTTGTTTTTGCGCATCTGTTCATTTTGGACGGAGGTTTGCCCAAAAACAAAGGGAAAGTAGGGATCCCCGATCTCCTTGCGCATCTCAATGTTGGATCCATCTTCGGTGCAAATGGTGAGGGCCCCATTCATCGCTAGCTTCATGTTTCCCGTTCCGGAGGCTTCCAGCCCCGAAGTCGAAATCTGCTGCGAGAGATCGGCGGCGGGAATGATCATCTCTGCGCGCGAAATATTGTAATCTTCTAGGAAAGCGATTTTTAGCATCCCATTTACTGCGGGATCGGCATTAACTTTGCGCGCCACTGCATAGATGAGGGTGATGATGTTTTTGGCCATTTCATAGCCGGGCGCCGCCTTGCCGGCAAAGATCACCATCCGCTTGATCTTGCGCGCCTGCGGGTTGGCCTTGAGTTCATGATAGACAATCAAAGTGTGCAGAATATTCATCAGCTGCCGCTTGTATTCATGGATCCGCTTGATATGCACATCAAAGAGAGCCTCTTCGCCAAGAACAGTTGAGTGGTCGACCACCTTCCCTTTCTCATCGCGCAGCGGGCTGTTTTCTTTCAGATAGGCGATCAAGGCTTTCTTGTTTTCTTTTTTGATCGCTAAAAAGGCCTCTTGGTTTTTAGGATCCGCAGCGCTTTCGGCTATCTTATGAATCTGTTTGAAGTCGGTGATCCACTCTCTGCCGATCCGTTCAAAGAGAAATTGTGCAAGCAACGGATTGCAGTGGAGCAGCCAGCGCCGTTGCGTCACTCCGTTGGTGACGTTCACGAATTTATCGGGATACATCTCAAAAAAGTCTTTGAAAAGCGTCGCTTTTAAAATTTCTGTGTGGAGCTCGGCAACGCCATTGATTTTATGGCAGCCGTAAATGGCTAAGTAGGCCATGCGGACCTGATTGCCTTGGATGATCGACATGCGGCGCACCCGCTCTTCATCGCCGGGATATTTTTGGCGCACCTGGTTGCAGAAATCGAGATTGAGCCTCTCGATGATATGGTATTGTCTCGGCAGCAGGTAGCGCAGCCGGTCTTCGTTCCACTCTTCAAGCGATTCTTGCAAAATGGTGTGATTGGTGTAGCTGCAGCAGGTGAGCGCGGTCTCGCGGGCCTGTTCCCACGTATAGTCGTAGCGCTGCAGCAGAAGGCGCATCATTTCGGGAATCACGATCACCGGATGCGTGTCATTGATCTGGAGGCGGACCCGGTCGGCAAAATTTGAAAGGTCGGGATTATGCCTTAAGTAGTGAAGAAAAATATCTTGGATCGACGCGGAAGCGAGCAAAAATTCTTGCTTGAGGCGGATACGCTTTCCGGTCTCATTGTTGTCATTGGGATAGAGCACGTCGGTGAGCGAAGTGTTCTCTGCTGCCTGATCGAGCATTCCGGCGTTATAGCGCTGGAGTTGGAAGTTGCGCGGCGACTCTTTGGTCGTCCAGAGGCGGAGCGTAATCGCATTAAAATCTCCCTGCTCCTTGTAGCCAATGATCGGTGTGTCGTAACAGATCGCCCGAACCTCTTCCGCGTCGACGACATCGAGAAACTCGACACCTTTTTTATTGACGAGCGGAATGGTATGCCCGTCGTATTTGACCGTGACGGCATGGGCGTCCTTGCGGAACTCCCAAGGATTTTCGTGCATCAGCCAATTGTCTGGGCGCTCAACCTGAACGCCGTTCCAAATTTCTTGATCAAAAATTCCATATTGGTAACGCAGACCGTAGGCGACCGCAGGATATTGCTGCGTCGCGAGGGAATCCATCAAACATGCCGCCAGCCTTCCCAAACCCCCATTGCCTAGTCCTGGATCTGGCTCTTTAAGAAGGATTTTGGAAAAATCGCGGTTCATCTTTTTCATGATCAGCCGCACGAGATCGGTGGCGTGGATGTTGGTGATATTATTTCCGAGAAGGCGGCCGGGCATGTACTCCATGCACAGATAGCAGAGCACCCGCGCATGCCGGTCGCGGAAGGTGTGGGCAGACGCCGTCCAGTTGATCATGATCTCTTCGCGCAGCGTGAGCGAAAAGGCCCGATAAAACTCTTCATCGCTCGCCTCATCGATCGTCACTCCCATCGTCGTTATCAGGTAGTGTTTGATCTTGTGAACGAGCATTTCTGCTTGAGGTTCTAGTTCAACGGTCATGAGCTCATCTTAAACGTTTAATTTTATTCTTCAAGCGCCTTCGGCACATCGCCGCCGATCCAGTATTCAAATTGTTCTTTTGTAAATCCCGAGAGTTTTTTTAAGTCAAGCCAGTGATTGAGATAGGTTAACCAGTTCCAAGCTCCGCGCTTAACGGCGTAGGAGAAATAGCAGCTTCCCATTTTATCCCCATAGTCAATGACAATGTACTCCGGATGAATATAACACCAGACTACTGCAGGGACGTAGGAATAGACAAAAGCGTCTAAATTGCTTTCGGGAAACTTTCCAATGGCAACCTGGACTTTCGTCGCGTTGGGTAAATATTTTGCGGCCACTTGATAGTAGTCTCCCTCAACACCTACCTTAAGATCGGTCCGTTCGAGCACTGAGCTATAGTCTCTAAATTCCTTCCGTCGAGCCGTACGGACCACGAGCACGTTTTTTTGTGCGTAATAGGCGTTGGTAAAATCCATCTTTTCGATCCGATTTTGATCGACCAGAATGGCGCTCATCCCAATGTCATATTGGTTGTTACTGAGCTCTTCTCCGATATGTTCCCATGTCAAAGGGACGAACTCGAGCTTGCAACCCAAATCTTCGGCAAGTTTGTAGGCAAACGCGATATCATAGCCGACCACCTCATTATCTTTATTTTTATAGGTATAGGGAACCTCTTCAGAGCTTACACCTACCCTTAACACCCCTGTGCGTAAAATCCGAACCATCGCCCCTTCATCCGGACGGTTTTCTGCCGGCACAAAGGTCGCCTTGATAGGACTAGTGATTTTCAGGTTCTCATAGACCTTTGCATAGCTATCACTATAGGTAAATTGCCCTTTCATCAGCCAGATGATCGCGCACAGGGCGCAAAATCCTATTCCCCAATAGCCTGCTAATTTTTTGAGGTTCACCTGCAACTTTCCGAAATAAGAGATAAGAACGAGCACAGAATAGGTAAAGATCGTAGCAACACTGATTAAGACCTGCATATTGCCAGTGAGGGCCGAGATCTGCAAAAATAGCGTATTTGCACCCTGCGGGAACGCCCACTTTACGACAAAGAAAGAGAGGGCGCTGATCGAAACGGTAGGCGATCCCAAAGACATTGGGATCGTAAGGATAGGGAGCAGGACCTTTTCTGAAAGAGTAAAGGGATGCCGATAATAAAAGGAGATGAACAGCATGAAAAACAGGATCAGATAGTTGCCCATCTGCGCAAAGGTCAACCCCAGAGGGATCGTGATCTGAGAAACGCTGCGAAAGGCGGGATCTTCAATCGCCAATTTGTTGACACTGCGGACAATGAAAGGGATCGCAATGATCGGAACGCCTGTCGCAAAACCTAAGAGGCATGCCGTGCGCAATTCCCTCATTACCTGCCTAAAATGAAAGGAAGTTAAACTGCAGATCAATGTCGGCAAGAAATAGAAAACGACAGCTAGGGTAATTCCTATATACCCCACAAAATAAAATCCGAGCTGTTTCAGCTGCGCCATATCTAAAGTGCCCGCAGCCACTGCGACATGCGCAAAAATCCCGATAGGAGAGATGAGCGCAATCCATATAAAAATCTTCTCGATCACCTCGTTGCCCCTTTCTAGAATTCCTAGTAAAGGCTCTTTGTCGGAGAGATGCATGATCGCAGTGCCTCCGATGATCGAGATCACAGCTATGGAAGGGACGACATTGTTTGAAAAATCAGAAAATAAGTTTTTAGGAACAAGATAACCCAGCAGCTGCTCCGAAATAGAGATCGGCGCTACAACAGCCAACTCGAGGGGACTAACGAGGGCCTTGGGGATCAAAGCGCTGAAAAGATAGATCAAGGCAAAAACAAGACAGCAAAGGACAAGAATAATTACAATCCCCTTTCTGAGGAGTTGGCGCGCGATTTTGGGCGTTAAAGATCCCAGTCCATGCGTTACGGAAAATAGAATGTAGGGAAGTGCAAACATGCGCAACGACAGCGCAAAGGCCTCAGCAAAAGGACTTAAATATTTTGTGTTGGGTCCCAGCCATGCGCCTACGAGAATCCCCGTAATGATAGCGACGAGAACTTGGTAGCCTAAGGTGAATTTGCTAGTCGACCCATTGAAGGACATTGCGGATTATACTCCATTGAGGAACATTAGAGGGCGGAGGGATGCCATTGATCCAATAATTTTCCTGAATATCAGTAAACTTCGACTCCTTCTTTAAATCGAGCCAACTATTTAAAAAGCTGAGCCATTCGAAGGCGCCTTTGGGCACCGAGTAAGCAAGAAAGAAATGACCTAAACCACCATCATAATCAATATAGACATACTCGGAGTGATCCATACACCATGCCCGCGCTCCTGCCTCATCCCATAGGACAGCATCGATATTTTCGCTGAACACTTTACTTTGTTCCGTAATCAGCGTTGTCACCTGAGCTAAGGGAAACAATCTTTTGGCCGCAAGCCCATAGGCGCCAATACCGCCTATCCTCACTCCTTCCCATGCTTTTACCGCTTCCAAATTCAAGAAGTTACTTTTATCCTTAGCCCGCACAACAAGGACCTTTGCAGCGGTATAATAAGGCTGGGTAAAGTCCAACCTCGTCAGCCTCTCTTCGGTCATGACAAGTCCTGCCATCACGATATCAAAATCGCCCGCGTCAAACTGCTCGGCCAATTTATAAATATCCAAATGGACCAGCTCCAACTTGCACTCAAGGTCTTTTGCAAGCTGGAAGGCAAAGGCCATGTCAAATCCCGAATATTCTCCACTATTGTTCAGGTAGCAAAAAGGAATATTAGTGACATTGAATCCTACTCGAAGAACGCCGCTTTTAAGAATTTCTGCAAGATTTCCCCTTTGCGCGAGCTCCAGTTTAGGCGTTCCATGAACAAATTCGGGGAATTGAGTCATCACTTTTCTCATGCTCAATCGGTAGTAAATATTGCTGTAGTGATCTGTCAGAACAATCTGATGCTTCACAAGGACAACAGCCACAATAAACACCCCAAAAGCCGCCCCTAGTTTTACCAGTAGTCCTTTTAGGTTGATTTGGAGTTTTTGATAGTAGGAAAAAAGGACGAGCATCACAAAAGTGAACACCCCCACAGAGCTCAGCAAGATTTGAAAATGCTCCGTGAAGATCTGAATGTTAAGAAAAAGATCGGACGCGGCGGAAGTAAAGTGGAGTTGGTCCAACAAAAAGGAAAGTCCCTGCTGCGCCAATCCCGAAGGCCCTAAAGACATAGAGATCATCATGAAAGGAAGCAAGATCTGTTCCTTCCATGAGAAGGGGATACGAAAATAAAAAGAGGCATAGAGTACATAAAACAGCATGAGCAAATTCCCGATCTGAGCAAAGCTAAAGCCCAACGGTACTGCCATATGGTCTGTATTGCGCATCGAATCTTCGGCAAGCCCATACTTAACCGAAAGGCCATACTTTAAGGACAGTCTTTTGACCGATTGGTTGATCATGGGCAGTGTGATGCTGGAATGGCCAACCGCAAAACCAAAAAAGGAGACAAAGCCAAACTCTTTCAGAACTTCTCGATAGGACATAGGTGTTAAATGCGTTAACAGAAGAGGCATCACAAAAAGGGCTAAGAAGAGCCCTAGCACGATAAAGCCGCTGATAAAAAAGAGAAATTCAGTAAAGTCCGCATGATTGAATGTGCCCGTGTCTACAGCAAAGCGGAGAAATGCTGCAACTGGTGCAATGTACAGAATCCCATAAAATATCTTTTCGATCGTATTGTTAATCTTTTCCAAAAAACCGAGCAGCGGCTCTTTTTGGGGCAAATGCATAATCGCACACCCCACGACGACCCCTAAAACGGCGACCGCGCACACGACGTTGTTCGCAAGGGCATAAAACGGATTTTCGGGAAGAATATAGGTGAGAAAACGGCTAATGAAATCCTGAACTGTGTGCAGCGACTGTCCAATCCCTCCTTGAATCGCAGGAGGAATTAAATCTGCCATCAGGTAAATGGATGCAAATACCATGATCCACAAAAGAAGCAAGAAGCTCCACCCGCTCTTGATCATTTTTTTTGCAATTTGCGGAGGCAGCGATCCCAATCCATGCATCAACGAAGTGGCTATATAGGGGACCACAGCCATCTGGAAAAGAAGGCCCATCGCATCGCTAAACGGCTTTAAAACAAGTACATAGGAACCTAAAAACAAACCGACGACAATCCCGGCGATCATGCCGATGAAGACTCGAATAAAAAGCGTGCGACTCATATGAGATATGTATGATAAAAAATTGTTTTAAAATCCATACCAAATCCCCTTTACTCTTTATTTTCTCTGGATTTAAACTCTTTGAAATGAGGAACGGAGACATGAGTACTAGGGCCCTAAGCCAATCTGATTCACTCATTTTTGCGCCCAGCACCGAATACTTGGAGCGTCACATTCCCGGCTGCCCGAGAGTACAGGGTTCTAGCTTGGAGCATTTTCAAATCAGATCCGCCGCATCGAAAGTCGCAAGCCACGTACTTGAGAACACGCCCCCTATCCCGGATCAGCTCCCACCAAATGTTAAAAGTAAATTGTCCAGCCTTTCGTTTGCGGAATCCCGTTTTTATCTGACAAGAAGCGACCCCACCGAATATTTATTTCTCCAATTTACAGAAATTGAAGATGAATAAGGAGAAAACACCTGACTTTCCCCCTGCGAGACAGGTTTCTTCATCGCTCTCAGAAACTTCCACCTCAAACAGCGAGGAGATTGAGCTTACAAAGAGCGACCTCCAAAAACAGGAATTTCATAAACTCCCTTCTTCCCCGCGCAAACCTGATCTCTTTCCCGATCTGTTTACAACCGCCCTCGCCAACATGCATTGCAACCGCTGGCCCGACGTCCTCGCTTTGGAAGCGACACGATTTTGCATTGCCGAAGAGCCCCTCTTTTACTTCAATGCGAACTGGGTGCTCGGCCGCTGCGGGATCGCGTCGCAGGGACCTCTAGAGAATGAACATACAGAATTTTGGAAAATGATCTGGCACTCGAAAGCATGCCTCATTTTGATGCTCGTCAATCTTGAAGAACAAGGCAAACCGAAATGCAGCCAATATTGGCCTGCCGAACAACCTATGAAATTTGAGAAGGGGGCCTTCACCATTTCTTCCCAATCTGCAGCGACAGATAATAGCTCTGTTAAACGGCAGTTCCTTTTGGAACAAAAAGGAGAAAAACGAGCTCTTACGCAATTACACGTGACCCACTGGCCCGACAAAGGAGTAATCGATAAAAAAGATCTCGCAGAACTTATTCTCGAGGTCGACCGGATACGCAGCCAACACCCCGGTTTGCCTATCCTGGCACACTGCTGCGCAGGTATAGGGCGCACAGGGACATTCTTTGCGATCTTAGAAGGATTCGATCTGTTGAAAAAGGGGAAAGACAGCCCCACCCTTGTCTTTGAGATCGTCTCCGCTATGCGCAAAGAGAGGGTGTTTATGGTAGAAACTCCCGAACAATATGTTCTCATCTACGAGACGCTAGAATATTTAAAGGCTTATTTAGAATAATCTTAAACAATCAAGGCACTGATCTAAAAGAGATTTGTGAAAACTTCTTGCGCGCCTTATGGATCATGTCGGGGACATGATCGATGATGGCTTCTTTCCAAATTTAAAAAATTCTTTTTTAATATCAACGCCATGATTAAATAATACCAATCCTCGAAAATAAAGCCCCCTTACTTTATAGATTAGTTCATGGAATCCTATGAACTGATTGTCATCGGCACCGGGCCTGCCGGAGAAAAAGCTGCGGTCAAAGCTGCCTATTTTGGGCACAAGGTCGCCATCATTGAAAAGGGGGAGTTGTGCGGCGGGGCCGAGGTCGTTACCGGAACCCTCCCGTCCAAAACGCTCAAAGAGACCGCGCTCTATTTTTCGGGAAAGTATGAGAAAGGCTTATATGGGGTCGACCGCGACCTTGTGCGTGAAGCCTCTATCGAAGACTTCATGTTCCGCAAAAATTATGTCACAGCCACCGAAGGCCAAGAAGTGATCGCCAACCTCAACCGGCATCAGGTGACCCTCTATCACGGTATCGCCTCGTTCGAAGATCCCCACACCATCCGGGTCAAAGGAAAAGAAGAGCAGCTCATCCATGGAGATTACATTCTCATCGCAACGGGCTCCTACCCCTATCATCCCCCTGCAATCCCTTTCGATGCGAAACGGGTCCATGACTCAGACACCATATTACAGATCCAGCGCCTTCCGCGCTCTTTATGCGTCGTCGGGGCCGGGGTCATCGGCTGTGAGTATTCGACGATTTTTTCTACGATAGGCTGTAAAGTCCACCTCATCAATGACAAGGAAAATATTCTCCCTCAAATCGATGGAGAGATTTCCGCTGAGCTCATCCGCCAAATGCAAGCAGCTGGCATCGATATCCATTTTAATGCCTCCGTCGAAAAAATTGAGGTTCCTGCAAAAGAAGAGCAGCCGCTGATCCTCACTTTAAGCACAGGAAAGACCCTAGAAGTCGATATGTTTTTGTATGCCGCAGGACGAAGCGGCAACATCAAAAGCCTCGAGTGTGAAAAAATTGGACTCGATCTCGGAAAACGAGAAACACTCGTCGTCGACAAAGAATACCGGACCAATATTCCCCACATCTTTGCCGCAGGCGATGTGATCGGATTTCCGGCTCTTGCCAGCACCAGCATGGATCAGGGAAGGGTCGCCGTCTCTTACATGTTCAAAACGAAAGACCTCGAGCACCTGCCGACCCATTTCCCTTATGGAATTTATACAATTCCCGAAGTTTCCATGGTGGGGATCACAGAAGAAGAGGCGAAAAATGCAGGCCTGACTTACTGCGTCGGAAGGGCCCGCTACGAGGACCTCGCCCGCGGAAGGATACTCGGCGTTAAAGCGGGGCTCCTAAAACTCATCTTCGAAAAAAAATCCCTCACCATTTTAGGAGTCCACATCATCGGCAACATCGCCTGCGAACTGATCCACTATGGGATGGAAATCGTCGAGGACAAAAAAACGCTCTACCACCTCATCGGCAGAGTCTTTAATTATCCAACCTTGCACGACCTGTATAAATATGCAGCCTACGATGGGTTAAGCACCCTTTCAGGACATAAAATAAAACCATGAAAAAAATGTCGATTAAAAAACCGCTCCCTCTTCGGCCTACGCTCGTCACCTCGGTCATTCTCGTAGTGCTTCTCACCGTGATTGCAACTGGAATGCCTACTTATCTCAACACAAAAAAAACGATTGCCCTATTGTGGGACGATTTGGCCAAAGAGCTCTCCGCTCAAGTCACCGAACATACGGAAAACTTCTTTGCGCCCGCGCACAGGTTGCTTCCTTTAACCCAGAGGGTCGTGGCCTCAGGGAACCTCGATTTGGACCAACCCCTAAAAATCCTCAGCTATTGCCACGACTTGCTGAGCGTATTCCCCGATTTTGCGTGGGCCTATTTCACCAAAACCGATGGAACCTTTATAGGAGCTTATCGAGCATTCGATACCAATGATATCATTGGGGACATCCGCGTGATCGACAATAAAGATGTTAAGATGCCCACCTTACAGACACTTTACACCTTTGATCCAATCAATCGGACTTGGGCCGAAAAAAGTCAAAACCGGACAGACTACGATGCGCGAAAAAGACCCTTTTGGCAATCTGGGTTGAAACGGCCCGATGGAGCTTGGTCGGAACCGTATCTATTTGCATATCCTACATCGGTTCTTGGAATCACTTACACCCTTGAACAGAAAATCAAGGATCAGTTCGTTGGTTTTTGGAACATTGACTTTTCACTAGACCAGCTCAGTCTGTTTTTGAACTCTGTAAAAATAGGCGCCACGGGAGACATAGCGATCATTACCGAAAAAGGTGAGATCATCGCCTCGACAGAACATTCAAGAGAATCTCTTCCCAAAGAACACCACGACCAACCTTTACCCGAGTTAATCCGCCAAACTCTGCTCCACTATCAGAAGGATCCAAAAAATTCCTCTCCATTTTCCGTTGGCGATTTTGCTTGCTACATGCAGTCGCTATCCTCAGAGATCGGGCTCCATTGGAATATTCTAACCCTCGTACATGAGGAAGATTTCTTGCAGCCGATCTATAAGCAGGCCAAGATCACCATTGCTATTTCCTGTACGCTCGTCCTTATTTTTGGTCTCATAGGAGCCCTGTTTTTTGGGTTCATTTCCAAAAAGCTCAAACAGATCGCCTACGAGCTCCACAAAATCGGCACCTTCACCTTCTCGTCGGAAACCTTCAGCGATAAAGTTTCCTTTATTAAGGAGGTGAACATGATGAATGTCGCTACCGACCAGATGAAGCTCGGCTTGAATTCGCTCACTAAATACATCCCCTTAGATTTGGTCCAAAAGCTCATGCTGTCAGGCAACTCCGCAACCCTTGGCGGTGAAAAACTGCAGATCACGATCTTATTCTCCGACCTTGCCAATTTCACCCAAATTGCTGAGCAAACAGCTCCAGATACTCTATTGGAAATTTTGGGCGAATACTTCCAAGCTATGAATGAGATCATCGAAAAACATCACGGCACCGTCGATAAATATGTAGGCGATTCCATCATGGCGTTCTGGGGAGCTCCCACACCGCAAAACGATCATTCCTTAAATGCATGTAAGGCCGCTTTGGAGATGCAGGAAAAATTCCCCTCCCTATGGAAGAAAATGAATCCCGAACATCGTGCCCTGCTCAAGCAGCGGATCGGCGTCAATTCGGGGCTTGCAATCGTCGGCAATATCGGCGCTCCCGATCGGATGGACTATACCGCGATCGGCGACCAGGTCAACCTCGCGAGCCGTTTAGAAAGTTTGAACAAATTTTATGGAACAAAGATTCTGATCGGAGAGTCCACCGCCGCTGCCATCAAAGATCAGATGCTCGTACGCCCGATCGAAAAAGTCTCGGTAAAAGGAAAGGCTCAATCCTCTATCATCTACGAACTGCTCGGCATCAAAGGGAAAGCCTCTGCGGAAATATTAGCAGCGCTCGCCGTGTATGAAAAAGGATTGTCCCTCTTCCAAAATCGGCAGTTCGCCGAAGCAATAAAAGTCTTCGAAGAGGCCAATGTTCTCTTCGGCGGCAATGATTCGGTATCTAAAATCCTGATCGCGCAATCCCAAGAGTTTCAGCGCGCCCCGCCGCCAAATAATTGGAATGGCACAATTGTGATGCGCGAAAAGTAACATTTTCTTAAACTCCTCCGCCACATGAACACTCTATGGTCTGTAGCAGAAGGATTTGCGTCGGGAAATGCCCTTGCGGAACTGAAGCGCACCGAAGATTCCGTGCGCCAGGGCCAAAATCATTATCTAACCGCCGTGCACCAATCGGGCCAAATCTGGGAATGCCTCGGCCAAGTCCAGCGCGTACTTGAGGCTGCTAGTTATGCCACATTCTCTTTTTCTTCCCGCTGCATCTTCGCCTTGCCCCCCGTTCTTCTCGCCTACGCTTCCACAAATCAATGGGGCGGACAAAATCTCTATTTAATCTATGACCAGATCGGGACCCTGTGCCAGGTCGCCAGCCTCGTCAGCTCTGTGACTTTAGTCATCTTCGGCAACGTCGCTTTTGGAGTCGCCTCGATCACCTTTGTAGGACTCGGATTTCTCGATCGCAATGGTATCCTTCCGCAAGAAGCGCGGCGCATCATCCATATCACCACCTATCCCCTTTTTCTCATCACCGGCCTTTTTGTGGGCGATATTTTCACACAACTCTTTGTCGCCGCGAACCTCGCGACCCTGGCGATGAACGCCGCTTGGGGAACCAGTCCTGCCCTTGGGACAGTTCCTGTCCAAAGAACAACTGTCTCTCCCGAGCAGCTGATGGTGTCGCGGCATCAAGACTTAAGTCCCGAGCCGCTTCATCTCCGCTACGATGCGCTCCCCCCTATACCCAACATCGATATTGGAACCCTTAACACTCTCTGTGCAGCAATTGACTGGTCTTCCGGCTCGCATCAAGAAGCCCTAGAGAGAAGGTTAACCCAGGACCCCCGCTGGCGCGACCGCTATCAAGGGAGATACGCTCCCGATATTTACCTAAAAAATCAGCTCCGCCTATTTGTTCACAGCGTTAAAACCGAGACCATTCTTGAAGGAGAGCCTGTAAATTACACAGTCCTCCACAACTATCTCAAGATTATCGCTGACCTCATGCCCAGGCTCGACGAAAATTCACGCGCGGATCTTCTGTTAAAGCTGGCCATCGATGGAGGGGAGTATTGCGGTTCCGGAAAATTTAACACCGTCTCCGACGCCTATCTCTCGATCGCGTCGGAATCTGTGACTCCTCTCCCTTTAGAGATAAAAGTGTTGACCCACCTCCAACTCCAGCGGATCCGCATCTTCCAGGACCTATATAGACAAATCGAACAGGCGACTCCGCTTAACCGGGCGGCAGCAGGAATCATTGATCATTTGGACATTCATAATTACAATCTTGCAGTCAACCTCATTGGCGGAGAATTCGGGCTTCCGAATCAAGGGGCCGCAGAGGATGCAGCAGCTCACGTCGATCCTATTCTTCTCTTGGCTGTAAGGCAAATTCCAGTAAGAGAAATGTTTTACAACTTTTACACCACAGACCGTATTATTGAATCGCTTGAAGAAGCGATCGGCACACCTTCTCTACCTTTCCCCGAAGTTTATGCGTGGTGGGGTAGTTGGATCGAGAGACAAGAATTAAGCGAGGCTGAAAAAACCGCTTTGCGCGCGTCACTCTCCCAAGGTGAACTATATGGCCAATCCCTCGAAGAAGATGCTGTAAGCTATGTGGAGGGGGAGTGTGTCAACCGAACTTCGTTAGCGAAACCTTTTGTTAAAGCAATGCTTCTAGAAATGGGCATTTTAAGGAGATCTACACATGACAACAACCATTAATCCTCCCTCTTTTTGCGAATCGATCCTCAATGGAGCTATTGCCTGTGAGGACACCTCCCTGCAAATTTTCCAATACGGCATTCTCAACACCGCCACCGGGTCAACCGCCGCTTTGGGACTTCTCGGCATTTCACGCGCTGCTGCCTATATATCAGGAGGAGATGCCAATACAGTACGCACAGGTCTATTAAGTTCCCGCTACATCTGCATTCTAAATAGTGTCGCCGTCGGTTTTACCACGCTAGCGACCGTTGTCGCCGCAGCCATGCTGGCCGTCTCGGTCGCCGTCAAATGCGCCGCTGCAACCATGCTCGGCAGACAGATCACCTGGGACAACTGGTCCCGAACAGCTTAGACCATTTTTGAGTCTTGTGTTTTGCCCTCTGCGAGAACCTATCCCGTTATTAAAATTTAGGCTGTTTTTTGGCATTTTTGTGCATATGTGGTTCTGTCTTTCGAAGACAATGTGGGATCCACATGGCTAAGATAAGGGGGAGCCGCAGATGCCAAAAAGGTCAAAAACAGCAAAATTTGAATACCGGGTTAGGTTCCCATATGATAAAATGGCAAGACGATGAAAAATCACTTGATTAAAGGATTGATCGGGCTTACCAAATTCTTCCCCCGCCCCAAGCGGAGCGAGAGGCGCTTCCTCGTCGTCTCCACAACTGGACTCGGCGACACTATATGGGGAGTCCCCGCCCTCAGGGCACTGCGGCAGACCTACCCCGAAGCCTATATCGGCGTTTTGACCACCCAGGCCGGAGAAAATCTTTTACAGCACTGCCCTTATATCGATGAATTTTTCTTTATGAAGAACCCCTGGCTCCTCTTCAAACTGAGAAAAAAGAAGTTTAGCCACGTGTTCCTGTTCCACATCTCCCAGCGGGTGATGATCCCTCTCGCCTTTTTTACAGGAGCCCCCCATCTCATCGGTACTAAAGGGCGCAATAAGGATCTCGACAGCATTCTCACCGCTGCTTTAGAGGACAAACCGATCCATGAAGTGGACCGCAGGCTCGCCCTCGTCGCCCAGGCCGGCGCCTATGTGAGCAATCCCAGTTTAGAACTTTTCCTTGATGAAGCGGACATCAGCCATGCGACCGATTTTCTCATCAAACACCAGATCCCCGCGCACCTCCCCCTTGTTGGGATGCATCCCGGCGCGCAAAATCTTTTTAAACAATGGCCGCCTGAACTCTTTATCCGGGTGGGTAACGCGCTGGCAGATCATTTAGGATGTCAAATCCTTGTCACAGGCAAAGGGAGCGAAAAGCCGTTGGTGGACCATATCGCCAAAAATATCCGCGGCGCCCTCGCGCTCACGGACGAAATCTCGATCCTCCATTTAGGCGCGCTCATCAAAAAAATGGACCTGATGATCACCAATGATACCGGACCGATGCATCTCGCAGCAGCGCTTCAGACTCCCACGGTCGCCCTTTTTGGCCCCACCGATCCCAAGTTATGCGGCCCCTATCGGACCAAGCGGGCCATCGTCCTAGCCCATCCGCCCACATGCCAGCCGTGCCTGAAGAAAAAATGTCTCGAACCGTTCTGCATGCTGCAAATTTCTCCGCAACAAGTCTACAGCGCCGCCCTAGAGCTGTTCTACCGAGGAAAATCATGAAGATCGCTCTGATCATTTTGAACTGGAATGGAAAAAAAGACACCCTCGAATGCCTCGACTCGATCGCGAAATTGGAATACAAAAATTTCGAAACGCTCCTTGTCGATAACGGCTCCACCGACGACTCCGTCGCCTCCTTTCCAGCCCATGTCACTCTTTTAAAAAACAAAGAAAATCTTGGATTTGCCGAAGGAAATAATGTGGGTATCCGCTATGCGCTCGAAAGGGATTTCGACGCCGTCGTCCTTCTTAACAACGACACCATTGTCGATCCCCATTTTCTCTCCGGCTTTGCAAACTCCGGCCAGCCGCTCCAAGGTGCTATGATCTATCTCTATCAGGAACCCGACAGGCTCGATCATCTCGGCGGAACGTGGAACCCGCGCACCGCTTCTTTCGACTTCATCGGACTGCGCGCGAAAGAAATTCCCGACGATCCCGCCGTCGATTATTTGTGCGGCTGCGCCTTATTTATTCACCGCAGAGTCTTAGAAACAATCGGCCTGCTCGAAAGTAAGTTTTTCTTGATTTGGGAAGAGTCTGACTTTTGTTTTCGGGCCAAACGCGCAGGCTTTTCGCTCCATATATGCCGGGAGGCAAAAGTGTGGCACAAAGTCTCCGCCTCTTTTACCGGCGGCAAACCCCATTCGACCTATTTTTGGTGGAGGAACCGGCTGCTCTGGATCGAAAGAAACTGTTCCCGCTCGGAAAAATTCTCTCTTTATCTGCGCGTTCTGCTCCCCGAAATTTTTCACCTCTATAAACTTTTTGCGATCAAATCCATCTTCCCATCCAAAAATAAAAAAGAAAAACTTCTCCAATATCGGGCAGCGCTCACTGGAGTTCACCATTATGTTTGCCGCCGTTTTGGCAACGGCCCTTCGTGGATTTATAAAAAAAAATAGTCTGCGAGAAAATTATTTAACCTCTTCACTAGTTTCTTTTTATTCAAAACCTGTTATAAGAAGGGCAGGGCCGGGTATTTTCTTGGCCAAGAACTTGATGGACACATTTTACCCTTAATATGAAAAACTTATGAAAATTCTTTCCTCTTTCCTCTTCGCAGTACTACTCCTTCTTACAAGTTGCGAAACTAATTTAATTATCGTCAACGATATCCAAGAACGGGAAGCCAACGAAATCATTGTCTTCTTGGCGAGTAAGAATATTAACGCGCAAAAGATCTCTTCTCCTTCTGGAAATCCGGGAATGGGAGATAATGTTGCCCTGTATAGTATTGCGGTTGAAGAAGGGAAATCGACAGAAGCGATGGCAATTTTAAATCAAAACGGCCTGCCGCGCATTCAGGGAACAGATCTTCTCACACTCTTTGCAAAACAGGGGCTCATGTCCTCGGCCACAGAAGAGACCATCCGCTATCAGGCCGGCCTAGCGCAGCAAATTGCCAACACCATCCGCAAAATTGATGGCGTGATCGACGCCGATGTGCAGCTTTCGTTTCCGCCTACCACGACAGCGACTCCAGGCCCCGGAGCTACTCAGACGCCGACAAAAGTGACCGCCGCTGTCTACGTGAAGCACCAAGGAATTTTAGACGATCCCAACAGCCACCTTGTCACAAAGATCAAGCGTCTAGTTGCGGGAAGCGTGAACGGGCTCGACCTCAATGACGTCACTGTGATCTCCGAGCGTTCCCGATTCACCGATGTCACACTGGGCGCCCGAGGCGAATCCCTATCCGGTCAGAACAAAGAATATGTGAGCATCTGGTCGATTGTGATGAGCAAACACTCCGCCGCTAGGTTCCGGATGATTTTCTTTGCGCTCACCGCCATTAGCATTTTATTTGCGGTCGTGATCGGATGGATGCTCTGGAAGTTCTACCCTCTCCTCAGAAACCAAGGGGTCAAAGAGCTTTTCAACCCGATCCCCTTAGATAATAAAGAGAAACCGCCACAAGATAAGCAGCCTTGACGGAAAAATAATTCTTATGGACATGACCGGACTCATTGCCTGCAGAGCTTTTTTGCAAAAGTGCCCCAAAGACAAAAGGCAAGCTCTGCTCGGCTGCTTAGAGAGCCCGCTGCCCGATCCGCCTTGGAAAGATTTGAGCAAAGGACTCACTCCACTGAGTGCTCAACTCGATGAAGTTCACAGCTCCTGGTTCGCCCTTTTTTTGCGAACGCTTCCTGCAAATGATATCCCTTTGCTCCTCTCTCCTCTATCGGAAAAGCAGATCAAAGATTTAAAAAGGGTACTTTTGTTTTCCAACACCCTCATCCCTCTTTCCCCAATCGCTAAACAATTCATCCAACAGACCTGGTGGGACCATTTCACAAAAGACTATCCAGACCTTCTGCCGATCGATTTCCTTCCTGCCTCCCCATTAAATGCACTCCTCTCACTTACTGCACAAAAATTGCAGCTCCTCATTTCCCTTTTGGGCATGCGCGATGTCGCCCTTGAAATGCCTCAGATCATCGAGACCGCAAAGCTGAGGAAAATTGAAGAGTCCCTATCTCCGGAACAACAAAAATATTTAAAGACCTTAAGACAGCAGAAAGAACCGGTCGCCTTCAGCAAAATGGGGCTCGGCAAGTGGGATGGAAACAAAGATACATTATCTGTCTCGATCGACCAGCGCGGGCTTAATCGGCTCGCTAAAGCTATCGGATTAGAAAACAGGAGCCTGAGGTGGCATTTAGGCCGCCGGCTGGAGGCCTCTAAAGCAGATCTTTTCGATAAGCTCGCTACAGAGACCGAATCAAAAAATAAAGAAATTCTCTCCGCACAGGTGGCCGAGCTTCTTTCTTATCTTAACCCTATTACCCACGAGAAAGCCTCATGAAATTCTTTTCCCTTATTTTTCAAGGAGAGCTCCATCCGGCCAAAGGAAAAAAGATCCTGCGCAAAGAGGAATATAGCACGATCCTCAGCGCCGAAGAAGTCTTAGAAAAAGCGAAAGAAGACAGCGCCGCCCTGCTCAAAAAAGCGGAGCTCGACTCGATCAGCCTCCGGAAAAAGGCAGAAGAAAAGGGATATGATGAAGGACTCGGCAGATTTAACGAGCATTTAGTTCGGTTCGACCAAGAGATCGCCCGCCTGCGCCACGAAATGCAGCAAATGGTTCTTCCGCTCGTCATCAAAGCCTCGCAAAAAATTGTCGGCAGACAGCTCGAGCTGAACCCTGAGACCATCGTCGATATCGTCATGCAAGCGCTGGCGCCTGCCGTGCAAAATCACCGAATCACCATCTATGTCAATAAAGAAGACAAGGATATCTTAGAAGCTAACAAGCCCCGGCTCAAAGAAATTTTAGAGCAAGTCGACAGCTTTTCCATTCAGGAGCGCGCCGATGTTGAAAAAGGGGGTTGTATTATCGTCACCGAAGCTGGCATTATCAACGCGACAATGAAAAATCAGTGGCGCGCCCTCGAAGCGGCCTTTAATAAATACATGAAGCCCCAAGCGTAATTTTATGAAATCATTTCTCCTGATTCTTTTCCTCGCATTTTCTACGGCAGCGATGGCAGCTGACTTTGCGCCTCCTCCCGCCGCACCCCCATCTCCTACGCTCAATACTGAGCTTGCTGTCCTCGCAGGACTCTCGGTTCTCCCTTTCGCCATCATGCTCCTCACCTCTTATGTAAAAATCGTCGTGGTCCTTTCACTGCTCCGCAACGCCCTCGGCGTCCAACAGTCGCCGCCCAACCAAGTGTTGAACGGGATCGCCCTCTTGATGACCATTTATGTGATGTTCCCGACCGGGCTTGCAATGTACACCGCCGCCCAGGAAGTCATTCAAACATCTCCTCCTCAAACATTGGTCTCGGGGGATAGCGCCCAATACATCATCAACATCGTCGACAAGTCTAAAGAGCCCATGCGCGGGTTTTTACAAAGAAACTCGATGGAAAAACATATCACAAGCTTCTATCAGCTCGCCTACAAGTCATTCCCAGACCCTTTTAAAGACTCGTTAAAACCGGGAGATTTTATTGTCCTGATCCCGGCATTCATTACCTCGCAGCTTAAAGCGGCCTTCGAGATCGGAGTTCTCATCTACCTACCCTTTTTCGTCATCGACTTGGTCACTTCGAATATTTTGCTCGCGATGGGGATGATGATGTTATCTCCGCTCACGATCTCGCTCCCTTTAAAGCTTCTGCTCGTCGTCATGGTTGACGGTTGGACCTTAATCATCCAAGGACTCGTACTCACATTTAGGTAATTATGAACTTAGTGCTCTGTAAACAAAGTTTTCGGATCAATTTCGGCGTCAAAGCCGCTCAAATCGACGATCACAAGTTGATCAGTATTGCATTAATACGGATCAACTTGCAAAGCCTGTGGTCGTCGATTTCAGCGAGCTTTCACGCTCGAAATTGTCTCAAAAACTATGTTTACAGAGCACTATCCCAATATTCCAAAAATATGCTTTTTAATTCTTTTTCCACATCTTTCAGAGCCGCTTCTTGGACTACTTGTCCAAGTATGTCCTGCGAAGCGGCTCTAAAATCTGTGAAAAAATTGTTCAAAAATCAATATTTTCCAATACTGGGATAGGTTCTTATGTTTTCTGCAGAAATCTATCAGCTCTGCTATCAGGCCCTTCTCCTGATCCTGATTTTGTCCGGTCCGCCCATCATTATTAGTATGGCGCTCGGCCTCTTTGTAGCCATTTTCCAAGCCGCGACCCAGATTCAGGAGCAGACACTCTCTTTTACCGTGAAGCTCGTCGCCGTGATCATCACCCTGATCCTAATGGGCGGATGGCTAGGCGCGCAAATCCTCCAATTTGCCAATAATATCCTGACGAACTTCCCCAAATGGACATATTAATAAATCCATGGACGACTACCTCTCTTTTTTCAGCAACTACCCAGGGATTAGCTTCCAGACCTTGCGCTTCTATTTCTTTTTAGGACTCATGCGCATCGGCCCCATTGTTTCCATGGCCCCCTTCCTCGGCGCCAAGCTCCCCGCTCCCGTTAAGGTGGGCCTCGCGATCGCCTTGACCGTCATCCTCCTTCCCATGATGATCACCACAATGACCGCTCCCGTGGGCCTCGACGCCTACGACATCATCGGCTATGGGCTGAAAGAGTTTTTCATCGGGATCATCCTCGGTACCATCGTCGGCATGCCCTTTTATATCGCCCAGTCCTCAGGCATCCTGATCGACTTCCTCCGCGGCTCTTCCTCTCTGATGATCCAAGATCCCGTCATGCAATCCCAGGTCTCCTCGATCGGGATGCTTTATAACTACGTCTTCATCGTGATCTTTTTTCAGATCGGGGGCCCCTTCATCTTTTTCAACGCCGTTCTCCGCTCCTACAGCATCATGCCCGTAGATGTTTTCTTCAACGCGAGCTTTTTCACCCTCACGCAACCCTTCTGGCAAATGATCATTGGCCTGCTCACCAAGTTCATCTCTCTGGCCATCCAGCTCGCCGCCCCTTCTATCGTCGCTGTCTTAATGGCAGAGATGTTCCTAGGGATCGCTAACCGCCTCGCTCCTCAGGTGCAGATCGCCTTCCTCGGTATGTCCATTAAGTCCCTCCTAGGGATCGCCCTTCTTTGCGCCGCTTGGTTTTTCATTCTAGACCAGCTCGGCAAACAGTCGCTCCTCTGGCTGACCGATCTCGACAATATCCTTCCCGCCCTTCGTTACTAATTTAGCAAAAAAATGAAAAACGGTGCAATTTCAAGGCGCCGCTGAGCTCTTCCTTTGTCAACCTGAACAAAAAACCACTCGTCACTCACATAAACTCAACGCCTTGAGATCCAACTTGTTAAGATGTGTTTTTCAGTGAAAATATCTCGATATTTTTCGATTAAAATTTATTGTTGACCATAAATCATACTAAAAATTACAGTAAGCCTATTAAGAGGTTCCATTGGAGTATCGATGGTACCGCGAAATTTTCGAACTTTATTAACTGATCCAAACCCAGGGGGATCTTCTATGAACCTGAATCTAAAAAAGGTGTTGCCGTTAGCTGCAGCATCGCTATTAAGTGTAACTAGTTTTGTTCAGGCCGATTCTGGCTCGAGCAGAAATGGTAACTGTGCCGACATTCCACCAGCCGGTGAGTGCAAAAATCCATTCGTACCAGCAACAAATCCTTGCTCGCTGGGCGTAATTAATCCAAATGCAAAACCACACATTGATTGTGCACGTGCTACTTTCTCTGCTGAGCTCCTTTTCTGGAATGCTCACGAAGATGGTCTTGAGTATGCGATTTCTAACACAGAAGCGCCTACCCTCTCCAATAACCAAGTATCTTCCAGTAATTCAACTCCATATTACAATGGAGATTTATTGAACCCAGAAAGAAAATGGGATTATGGCTTTAGATTCGGTTTAGGCTATGTATTGACCCATGATGGTTGGGATCTCGATGCAATGTGGACACATTACAGAAGAAATGCTAGTGATGACGTTGTAGCAGATGCAAACACAACAACAACCAGACTCTATACACTTTGGTCCGCTGTTGTTCCAGGCGTAGGTGATTTACTTACTGGTGCAGCAAATACCATCAACCCAATTGCAGCAGAAGCACAAACCTCTTGGAGACTGCACCTTGACTTGATCGACCTCGAGTTAGGCCGCTCATTCTATACAAGCAAGTATTTGACATTGAGACCGCACTTCGGTTTAAGAGGTGCTTCAATCCGTCAAAACTATGATATCACCTATCTCGGTGGTTCATTTAGAGAAGGAGCAACTTCAGCTACTCTTAATTTAACAGATGATATCAACATGAAAGACAACTTCTGGGGTATCGGCGTAAGAGGCGGTTTGAACTCTGAGTGGCACTGGAGCAGAGGTTTGGGCGGAGATTGGAGTTTCTACGGAAACATCGCTCTGTCTATGATCTACGGTCGCTTCACTGTTGAGCAAAGTGAAACCATTCTCGATAGCAGCGGAATCGGAAATATCTCAGGCGGTCCTGTAAACATTCTGGATGTGGAAAATAATTTCCGCGCTTCTAGAGCAATGACAGACCTTGCTTTAGGGCTCCGTTATGACTACGACTGCACAGATTCTGACTACCATATCGCACTTTGGTTAGGTTGGGAGCACCACATTGCGTTCGGCATGAACCAATGGGCACGCTACACCAGCATCGTGGGTACACCAGGTGGACACGGAACACCAGCAAGTCCAAGCACATATACAACATATGTTCCTGAAGATGGCGATTTGACTACTCAGGGTTGGACACTTGGTTTCGGCTTAGATTTCTAAGAAATCTCTACTCCTAAATCTCTTGAACCTAGGTTTAGTTTCTAAACCTAGGTTTTTTCTTTTTCCCTCCTCTTCAGCATTCTCTAATTGACGAAAAAATTTTAAAAAACTACAGTGGCGAAGGAATATATTTAACTTTAGGAGACATCCATGAAATTTACAAAACTGTGGCCATTAGCCGCCGCTTCTCTATGCAGCATAACGGCTGCTCTAGCAGCTAATGAAAACAACTCACGCGGCGCATGCAAACGCCCTTTCGTCCAAGCCACAAATCCGGAAATGCTCTGTGTGGTCAATCCCCATGCTAAACCTTATGTCGACTGCGCACGCACGTTTGTCACCATTGAAGGACTCTTATGGAATGCGCATGAAGATGGCCTCGAGTTCGCCATCCAAAATTTAGAAGCGCCCGGATTGGCCTCTTCCCAAGTCTCCTCGTTAAACTCCTCTGCCTTTTACGACGCGGATGTACTCTATCCTAAGAGCAAATGGGATTTTGGATTTAGAGTGGGGTTAGGGTATGTCCTGTCCCATGACGGATGGGATCTCTATGCCGATTGGACCCACTTCCGCACCACAGCGACAAAACATGTGGAGAGCGACATCCAAATCGTTCCTTACCGCTTCTACACTCTATTTAGCGGCATTGTTCCAGGAGCAGAAAATGCTCTAGGAGTTCCGGACCTCCTGTCGCCCCCTGTCACCCTTAACCCCACCGTCGACAGCATCGACGCGCGATGGAAACTCCATTTCGACCTCATTGACCTTGAGCTCGGCCGCGAGTTCTACACCAGCAAATACCTCACCTTAAGACCTCACTTCGGCCTCCGCGGCGCATCAATCCGCCAAAAATATGACATTGATTACAACGGCGGAGCTTTCACACAAAGCGGGATAGTTTTACAGGATGATGTCGATTTCAAAAACAACTTCTGGGGCGTCGGCATACGCGGCGGGTTGAACTCGCTGTGGCATTGGGGTAGAACTTGTGGAGGCGATTGGAGCTTCTACGGCAATCTCGCCCTCTCCATGATCTACGGACGTTTCGACATCGAACAAAATGAAACTGTAGAAAACACCAGCGGCGTCGCGGGCATCACAGGCGGCGGCCTCAACGTCCTTTCCACCGAAAATTCTTTTCGCGCAACACGTGCCATGACAGATCTCGCCCTCGGCCTTCGCTATGATTACGATTGCACCGATTCTGCCTATCACATCGCGCTTTGGCTGGGTTGGGAACACCACATCGCTTTTGGCATGAACCAGTGGGCTCATTTCAGCTCGATTGTGGGCAGCGGCCACAGCACACCTACCAGTCCATCCACTTATACCAATTATGCTCCGCAAGACGGCGATCTAACCACACAAGGTTGGACGCTCGGTTTCGAAGTCGATTTCTAGAATCTTCTCCTCACCCCCTAGGTGTACATCTAAACCTAGGGTTTTTCAATTCCTTTAGAGATCGATAGATGTCTGTTGACCCAAAATCTCTAAAATCTTTAGAGTCTACTTAGAGTTAAAAAGGGAAGGATGTTATGAAGTGGGATAGATTTTTGCCTGTGCTTTCTTTGGTGCTCGTCAGCAATTTGCTTGCCACTGAGGACATGCAGATCCGGAATCTAGACAGCCGCTTGAGCGCTCTTGAGCAGAAGCAGCAATCGGGCGCGATGGGCAACCCTTCCGTGCGTCCCCGAATCGAAAACGGCTTCGATCTCTTCGTCACCGGCGATCTTCTCTACTGGCAAGCCAACGAAAACGGCCTGAGCTTCGTCATCGACAACGAACAAGACATCGGCCTCGTGAACGACGGCCACTTCGTCGATCCCAATTTCAAATGGAACTGGGGATTTCGCGTGGGACTCGGCTACAACTTCTGCCACGACGGCTGGGACCTCTATGCCAATTGGACCCACCTCATCAGCTTCGCTGACCGCTCCATCTCTGTCTCTCCCAACGGTGAACTCTACACCACGCTGAACAACACACACGAAGCCACCTTCAACCAAAAAACCACCGCCGCTTCCGCCACAGCCCACTGGGAGCTTCCTCTAGATGTGATCGACCTTGAACTCGGCAGAGAATTCTTCACCAGCAAATGGCTCACCCTCCGCCCCCACTTTGGCGTCCGCGGCGCTTCCATCCCCCAAAAGTATCACGTCGATTACTTCGGCGGCAGCTCGACACTTCCCGGCGATGACAAAGTTTCCATCAGCCTAAAAAACCACTACCATGGCGTTGGGCTGCGCGCTGGATTAAATTCTCAATGGATCTTAGGCCGCGACATCAGCCTCTACGGCAATATCGCCGCTGCGATCCTCTTTGGCCGTTTTGAGATCACCGAGCATGAAGATGTTCTGCCGCTGAACATCAATCAACTCGGCGTCACCCACGACTTCAACAGCCAGCGCGCCATCCTCGATCTCGCCGCCGGCATCCGCTGGGACAAATCGACTTGCGACGACCGCTACCACGTTGCCGTATCGCTCGGTTGGGAAGAGCACATCTTCTTCGGCCAAAACCAGCTGGTCCTCTTTACCGATAACATCAAGCCCGGAGCCTCTGTCTCCAACCTCGGCGATCTCGCATTCCAAGGCGGCACACTCAGCCTGATGATCGATTTCTGATTATTTTAAGATGTTCAGGATTTCTTTGAGGGCGCGGATCAGCGCCCCAATATCTTCAGAAGTATTATAGATGCCAAAGGAGACGCGCGTCGCGGCGGTGAGCCCGAAACGGCGCAAGAGCGGCTGTGCGCAGTGATGCCCGGTGCGTACGGCGATGCCTCGCACGTCAAGAAGAGTACCGAGATCGAGCGGATGGATCCCCTCAATCACAAAACTGATGATCGCACTTTTATTCGGCGCTGTGCCTAAGATCCGCAATCCGGGAATTTCAAGAAGTTTTTGCGTCGCCTCTTGGAGCAACTTGTGTTCATGGGCTCCGATTGTGGAAAGGCCGACGTGATTGAGATAATCAATTGCAGCGCCGAGGCCGATCACTTCGGCGATCTGGGGCGTGCCCGCTTCAAATTTCAGCGGAGGTTTTTGATAAGTGGTCTTTTCAAAGGTGACCGTCTCCACCATATCTCCGCCGCCTTGGTAAGGAGGGAGCATTTCGAGGAGTGTTTTTTTCCCGTAGAGAACGCCGATGCCGGTGGGGCCGTAAGCCTTGTGGCCGGAGAAGGCAAAAAAATCGACGTCGAGCTTTTGGACATCGACCGGAAGATGGGCGACGCTCTGCGCGCCGTCGACAACAATTTTGGCGCCATGGGCGTGGGCGAGGGCGGCCATCTCGGCGATCGGGTTGAGCGTGCCGAGGACGTTGGAGATGTGGGCGACGCTAACGAGCTTGGTGCGGGGCGAGAGGAGTTTTTTGTAGGCGTCGAGAAGAATTTCACCGGTGTCGCTGATCGGGATCACTTTGAGCTGAGCGCCGGTGCGGGCGCAGGCGAGCTGCCACGGGACGATGTTGGAATGGTGCTCCATTTCAGAAATGAGAATTTCATCACCAGGCTGGAAAGGAAACGTCGCGGCAATCAGGTTAAGCGCTTCGGTGGTTGACTTGGTAAATACAATCTCTTCGCGGTGCTCGGCGTTGAGGAATCTACGAACCTGTTCACGGACGGCGTTGTATTTTTCGGTCGAGTGGGCGGCGAGGCTGTAGACAGCGCGATGGACGGTCCCATATTCAGCGGCATAAAAATGGGAGATGGCGTCTATGACGGATTGGGGCTTTTGCGCGGTCGCGGCGGAGTCGAGATAAACGAGAGCGCTGTCTTTAAAAATCGGGAAGTCTTTTTTCATAACCAGGGATACCGCAGTCCGGCGTGAGGGATTTTTTCAATGATCTCGCGGCAAAACGCGCGCGTGAGCAATTGTTTCGCGGCGTCTTGAGAAATGCCGCGGGCTTGCAAATAGAAGAGTTCATCAGCGCGGAGCTGAGAAACGGTGGCTCCATGAGAAGCTTTGACGTCATCAGCAAAGATCTCTAGGTTCGGCTTGCTGTTCGCAATCGCCCGCTCGCCTAAAATGAGATTGTTGTTGAGCTGGTAGGCCTCGGTCTTCTGCGCTTCAGGGTGGACATAAATTTTCCCTTCGAAGCTCGACTGGCTATGGTCGCGCAAGACGCCTTTGAAGTGTTGCCGCGAACGGCAGTGGGGCGCTTGATGCTCCATGTGCACGTGGACGTGGGATTGTTGGTTATCTTGCAGCTGAGATAATCCGTAGAGATGCGCTTCGGCCTCTTCGCCGGCGAGCTGCATTTTGTAATCTTGGCGGAGCGCTTTAGCTCCCTTGTGAACGCTGATGGCCGTGAACTGCGCTTGTTTTTTGAGCGTGGCCCGGACGGCGTCGAAAAGAAAACTCTCGGGATCAACTTGATAGCTTTGCGTGACGTGGCACTGCGCTCCCTCATCGAGGGCGACATCGAGCACGAGACTCGCCCATACGGGCTGCTGGGTCTGTTGCACGACGTGGGAGATCCACTGCACTTCGGCCCGGGCGCCGACAAAGAGTTGCAGGCGGGGAAAGCAGGGGCGGCTCACGTAGTGGATGGAGCGGATCGGCTTTTTGATCACGGCTTTTGGAGGAATAAAAACAAAGGCGCCTTTCTGGTGGAGCGAGAGGTTGAGAAGGGCGAAGGGATCTTTTTCCTCGGTTGCGTTTTGCGCGAGGCGGCGGGAGAGGATGCCGTGGTAGGAGCGCTGCGCCTCTTCGAGGGGAAGAATGACGAGATCGCGCAGGTCTTTATACCGGGATAGCTCGGGTTTAAATTCGCCGTCGATGAAGATGAGGGTGTTTTCTTCGCAAGGCAAAGAGATGGAGGTGTGGTGTTCGTAAGTTGCGCCGTAGAGGGAAGAGAGGGGGAAATATTGGAACGTCCCCTTTTTTTCGGGAAGGCCCATCTGGACAAAACGGTTCCAGGCTTGAGCGCGGAACTCGGCGAATCCTTCGGGCTTTTCTGCAAACCTCTCTAAGAGGGCTTGATTAAACGGTGAGCCAGTCATAACCTTTTTCTTCCAGGGTGAGAGCAAGCTCAGAGCCGCCCGAGGTGACAATTTTCCCGTCGAGGAGCACGTGGACAAACTGCGGTTTAATATAATCGAGGAGGCGCTGATAGTGGGTGATCAGGATGAGCGCATTATCTGCGCGCATGAGCCGGTTGACGCCGCTGGCGACAACGCGCATCGCGTCGATGTCGAGGCCCGAGTCGGTCTCATCGAGGATGGCGAGCGCAGGATTTAAGACGGCCATCTGGAGAATTTCATTCCGTTTTTTCTCTCCGCCCGAAAAGCCTTCGTTGAGGTTCCGCTCTTTAAACTCACTTTTGACTTCCATGAGCGCCATCTTCTCGTCGAGGATGTCTAAGAATGCCTCTTCGGAAATCCCCGCTTGGTGGACGGCGTTGTAGGCAGCGTGAAGAAATTGGAGGTTGGTGATGCCGGAGATTTCTAACGGATACTGGAAGCTCATGAAGAGGCCGAGGCGCGCGCGGTCTTCCGGACAAAGTTCTAAAAGATTTTGCCCTTTGAACCAGACCTCTCCGCTGACCACTTCATAAGAAGGGTCGCCCGCGAGAACTTTTGCCAAGGTCGATTTGCCGGCGCCGTTGGGACCCATGATCGCATGGATCTCGCCTGCCTTCACGTGCAGGTTCAATCCTTTTAAGATCGGTTTGTCCTCGACGTTGACATATAATTCTTTAATTTCAATCATGCCTATCCTACTGAGTTTTCTAACTTGATGAGGAGGAGCTTCTGCGCTTCTGCCGCAAATTCTAACGGAAGCTCTTTGATCACCTCTTTGCAAAAACCGCTGACGATCATCGTGATCGCCTCTTCACGGGCGATGCCGCGCGACTGCAAATAAAACAGTTGTTGTTCGTTCATTTTCGACGTGGAGGCCTCATGCTCGACTTGAGCAGTGGCGTTGCCCACTTCGATATAAGGAAAAGTATTGGCCGAGCAGCGGTTGCCCACAAGCATTGAGTCGCACTGGGTATAGTTACGGGCCCCTTCGGCCTTCGGCGCCATCTTCACGAGGCCCCGGTAGGTGTTGTGGGAAGCGTCGGCAGAAATCCCTTTTGATACAATGGTGGATCTTGTGTTTTTGCCGAGGTGGATCATTTTGGTGCCGGTGTCGGCCTGCATCTTTCCATTGGTCACCGCAACGGAATAGAACTCGCCGATCGATTCGTCGCCTTGCAAGATGCAGCTTGGATACTTCCAGGTGATGGCAGCGCCCGCTTCGACTTGCGTCCAAGAGATTTTAGATTTGTAGCCGGCGCAGCGTCCCCGCTTGGTCACAAAATTGTAAATGCCGCCGAGGCCTGTCTCTTTGTTTCCCGAATACCAGTTCTGCACCGTCGAATATTTGATCTCAGCGCGGTCGAGAGCGATGAGCTCGACGACGGCGGCGTGGAGTTGGTTGGTGTCGTAGGCGGGCGCGGTGCATCCTTCGAGATAGCTGACGTAAGAATCTTCTTCGGCGATGACGAGCGTCCGCTCAAACTGGCCGGTGTCCCGCTCGTTGATCCGGAAATAGGTGGAGAGCTCCATCGGCGAGCGGACCCCTTTCGGGATGTAGACAAACGACCCGTCAGAAAATACAGCGGAGTTGAGGGCGGTAAAATAGTTGTCGCCGATCGGGACGACGCTGCCTAAATATTTTTCGACGAGCTCCGGAAATCTGCGGACCGCTTCGGAGATGGAGCAGAGGACGACGCCCGCTTCTTGGAGTGTTTTTTGAAAGGTGGTTCCCAAAGAGACCGAGTCGAACACGACATCGACGGCGACATTGGCGAGCCGTTTTTGTTCATCCAGCGGGATGCCGAGCCGTTCGAAGGTTTTGAGGATTTCGGGATCGACTTCATCGAGGCTGTTTAATTCTTGTTTCTTTTTTGGCGCAGAATAGTAGGAAATGTTTTGGTAGTCGATCGGCGGATAGTCGATGTTGGCCCAGTCGGGCTCCTTCATCTCTTTCCATTTTTCGAAGGCTTTGAGGCGAAACTCGAGCATGAACGGCGGTTCATTTTTCTTGGCCGAGATCGCGCGGACGGTCTCTTCGGTCAACCCCTTAGGAAAGGACTCCGACTCGACGTCCGTGACAAAACCATACTTATATTCTGTTTGAAACATGGGGAAATAATAACGTATTCGGGAGATAATCTCAATGAAAGGTATACTTTACGTAAAATCATTATTTTGGCGGTCGATATAAGCTTCTGCCTTGGCCAGATGTTCGGGGATATCGATCCCAAAGACATCGAAATCGGTCTCATGGACCTTGATCTTCAGACTGTGGTAGAGGAAGCGGAGCATCTCAAGTTGCTCAGCCTCTTCGAGATAGGAGGGCTGCAGATGACCGATCCTCTGGAGGGCCTTATCGGTATAGGCGTAAATCCCTATATGTTTAAAAAACACCTTGTCGCTCTCCGGGTAGGGCTCCCTATAATAGGGGATGACGCTCCGGGAAAAGTAGAGGCCAAATCCCTCTCGGTCAGTCACCACCTTAGTAATATGGGGGCTCTCGATGTCCTCGCGGAGGGTAATTCTTTTCTTTAAGGTCCAAATATCGCTCTTTTCATGGCGGCATCCTTGGAGAAGCTCATGAACCATCTGGGCATGGATGAATGGTTCGTCCCCCTGCCAGTTGACCCAAATGTCGGTATCGATCTTCCCCTCATAGGCCAATTGGACGAGCCGCTCAGTGCCCGACTTGCAATCGGGCGAGGTCATATAATATTTCCCGTGGAAAGTTTTGATCACTTCGGCGGTTTCTTTGGCGTCGATCGCAAAAGCGATCTGGTCAAAAAAGGAAACTTTATGCGCCGCTTCCCACACCCACTGAAGGAGCGGCTTGCCTTTGAGCGTGGCGAGAACTTTTTGGGGAAAGCGGGTCGATTGGAGCCGGGCCGGAATGATGCACGTAATTTTTTTTGAGCCTAACATCTCATTAACCAGTCCACGGTGATCTTCAGCCCCTCAGAAAAAGAGTGGCGCGGTTTCCAACCTAACTCCTTTTTGATTTTGGTGCAATCAATCGCGTAGCGCAGGTCATGGCCGGGGCGGTCGGGAACAAAGGTGATCAGTGAGCGGTAGCTCTCCGGATCTTCGCCCGAGGCATCGGCAACAATCGGGATGAGTTCTTTCAAAAGTTCGAGGTTTTGCTTTTCGCAATCGCCGCCGATGTCAAAGACGTCGCCCCGTTTGCCCTTCTCTAAAATCATCCAGAGCGCTTCAGCGTGATCGTCGACGTAGAGCCAGTCGCGCACATTTGCTCCTGTGCCGTAGATGGGCAAGGGTTGTTTGTCGAGGCAGCATGAGATCATCCGCGGAATAAATTTTTCTCCATTTTGGAAAGGGCCGTAGTTGTTGCTGCAGTGAGAGAGTGTAGTCGAGAGTTGGTAGGTGTGCGCGTAGGCCCTGACGAAATGATCGGCGGCGGCTTTGGATGCGGCGTAAGGAGAGTTGGGGCGGTAGGGAGAATTTTCTGTGAAGCAGCCCTCTTCGAGCGATCCATAGACTTCATCGGTGGAGACATGGTGAAAGTGGATGTGGGGATGGCGGCGCACAACTTCTAACAGAGCGACGGTGCCGGCCACGTTGGTGTATAAAAAGGTGGTGGGCTCCTGGATGCTGCGGTCCACATGGGTCTCAGCGGCAAAGTGGACGATCGCATCAATCCGATGGGCGACGCAGAGCCGTTCGACGAGCTCCTCATCACAAATATCCCCTTCGACAAATAAATAGCGGGGATCCTCTGCGACAGTTTCTAAACTTTTGAGGTCGGAGGCGTAGGTGAGGAGATCTAAATTAGTGAGCGATTCGCAAGGCAGCCGCGAGAGACCATAGCGGATAAAGGCTGAGCCGATGAAGCCGGCGCCTCCGGTGACTAAGATTCTTTTATAGCGCATTGTTCACATGCTCCTTAATGGCCTCTTTCCAATCTCTGCAAGGTCTGCCAAGCGTCTGCTCCACTTTTTTAATGTCGAGCACCGAATAGGGCGGCCTCTCAGCGATTGCGACAAATGGCGCTGCGATGAGTTTCTCGCAACGCAGCGGCAGGCCGGCGCGCGCGGAAGCTCTGAGCATTTCTTCGGCGATCTGGTAGCGGGTCAAGGCGCCGCCGTTCGTATAATGGAACAAACCGCGGTGATCGAGTAGATCGAGGAGAGCGTTTACAAGATCGTCTGCAAAGGTAGGACTGCCCACTTGATCTCCAGCCACTTTCAGTTCGCTCTGGGTTTGCATTAGGCGAAGCATCATCGAGATAAAACTTTTTCCTCCTTCGCCAAAAAGCCAGGAAGTGCGGACGATGCAAGCATCGGGCATCTGGGCTAAAAGTTTTTCCTCTCCCGCGCGCTTACTTTTTCCGTAGACCGAAAGTGGATTGCAGGGATCGGTTTCTATATAGGGCTGCTCTTGCTTGCCGTCAAAGACATAATCGGTAGAGACGTGGAGAAGTTTGCCGCGGGCCACTTTGGCCAGGTTAGCTGGGCCGTCGGCATTAATGGCGTAGGCCTTAGCAACTTCTTTTTCAGCGAGGTCGACATTGGTGTAGGCCGAGCAATTGATGATGTGGGTGGCGCCCCATGCGAAGGGTTCTAAGGTTTCAATACGTGCGACGTCAGCCTCTTTTTGGCCGGTGGCAAAAAATTCGAGGCCTCGCTGCTGACAGGCTTTGGCAAGGGCTCGTGCGAGCAAGCCCTCTTTGCCGACAATCCAGATTCTCACACAAAGAGCTCCTCAAAAAAGGGAGCGTGCTGATCGCGTGCGGAAAGGGTGAAGGTGCTTCCGGGCCATTGGATGTTCACCTGAGGATCGTTGAACCGAAAACTTCTTTCTTGAGCCGGATCGTAGTAGCTGCTCACTTTATAATAGACATAGGCCTGATCGCTGAGGACATAAAAGCCGTGGGCGAAGCCTGCCGGAATAAAAAATTGTGTCTCGGGCGTCAAGGTTACCCCTTCCCATTCGCCAAACGTCGGAGATCCGTCGCGAATATCGACCACGACATCAAAAATTTCTCCTTGAAGGACGGAGACCAGCTTGGCCTGACCTGGGTCGACTTGAAAATGCATCCCGCGCAGCACCCCTTTTCTTGAAAAGGAGAGGTTGTCCTGAACGAAGTTACAGCCGATGCCGGCCTCTTCGTAAACTCTTTTTTGATAGAGCTCCGAAAAAAAACCTCGATCATCCACAAAAATTTTGGAAGGAATGAGCTTTAATCCATTTAACATATGCGAAATTTTACCCAACCTGGGAAATATACACAAATGGATTCAAAAGTTGGCCTTTGGCAGGACGGCTGCACAGATTTTTTGTCTGGAGCGAGCGACCATTGTGGGATCACAAGGCGCGAGCGAAGACAAAAAGTATGTTGCATAGCCACCGTAGCCAAAAACCAACTTTTGAATCCATTTGTGTATCAATGCATGCCAAAAATTTCTTGCCTTTATCCATCTTCACAGCATAAGATTTTCGCCAATCCAAGGAGAATAGCTAATGTCATCAGAAATTTCTTGTTTACCTAGCTGCGCATTCCTTCCCTCCAGAGTATCGATCCAAGGATTTGTGGATGACTATTTTGATCTTAACTCCTCTTCCATGGTGGTGACAGCTTTGAAGATCATTTCTTATGTGACCCCAATTGTCCTCGTAATGTTGGCAGCCCAAGCGATTTTATGGTGCACTGAATCCTGCGCTCCCTCTCCCCTTTTAGAGAGGATTGTGCAACAACTTTCTTCAGTCCCTCTCGATCCCAACATCATGGCCGTGATCGACGCTGCGCCCCCATTTGCAGGCTATCGGATCGGCCAAGGAACTCTCTATCCCAACACGAATTTAACCGCCGTGACGGTCCGACCGGCAAACCTTTTTTTTGATGCGCTTTTAGGACCGGGCTCAACCACACTGCCTGGATCAGGGCAGCTTTTTGCCTTCACCAGGGATCAAGCCCAGATTGGAACTGAGATCATCTATAACAATCCGGGGCGTATCGTTGAGTTCACTGCAGAGGGCGTCCACGGGGAGATCCGCAGCCGTGGGGCGACCCCAATCACGGTTCCCAATCTAGCTGACCTATATGGCCCCGCCACTTACCGTATGTCCATGGGTGAAATCCAATCGACCTTGGTCAGCCAAGAAATTTATACTGCGCCTATGCTGCCTCTCGAGTTTTACCGACAACTCAAGTTTACCATGCTTAATTTAGATCCCATTGTCACACTTCCTGGGGATGACAGAGCGCCGATCAGGCTCTCCGAACTAAACACACCTAACTGCCGAAATCTCCTTACCCGCGTTTCAGAGCGTCCGGAAGACTTTGGGTTTGCAAACCGAGAACACTGGGAGCAAGTCTCAAATTTAAGCCTCTATCAAATCGGCGCTCTCGTTGTCAAATCCGAGGACTTCCGCATTTTCCTCGACGCCAATGGGAAAATCCGAGAACGACATCCCGGCGAGCAAGATGCCATCCGCCTGATCAACGCCTGCGGGATTCGGGGCATTCAAGCGACGCCTTCCCCGCTGAACCGGCCGATCATGACGCAGACATTTCGCACCGCCTTGCAAGCCGCAGAAAGCGGATTTGTCATCTTCCCCGCCGTAGGCATGGGCGTCTGGGGAGGCGATCCCGATCTCTACTGGAGAGCCTTTTTGGATGCCGTCGTCGCCTCGGGCGGACCGATGGAAAAAATCTTTGTCAACCCCAACCACCAACTTACAAGACATGGACAATATCTCGGATCCGATGGCCATGAATTCCAAACGATCCTGAACGAGTACCGCCTGCAGCTCGCCGCAGCCAATAATACAGCCGGGCTTGCAAACCTGGCGAAGATTGTGAACCTGTGTGAGAGCAGAAAAGATGTTGTCCATCTTAGCCATGCTCTGAAAACCGCGTTCCCCGAAATGATCGTCTCTCTCTTTAATGCCTCCGATCCCGATGTGACATTGGGCAACCATGTGGGGGAGTATGTGAACAATTTGGATCATGCGACAACCACTGAAGAAAATTATACAGCCATGGGGACGAACGGCCTCTGCTTTGAGAAAATTACAGGGATCCATGATAGCCTCAGAGGGAGTTTGATTCAGGCGCGTTTCTAGATCTTTTCAACCTGCGTGTTAAGAAATAGTTTTATATCCCCCGCTGCGGCGGGGAGTCTTTCCCCTTAAAAACCCTTGCATTTTTACGCGTGAACCTCTTATTCTATAACGCTAAATCACTAAAAGGATCATTTATGCACGTCTTTCATTCCTTCGGCCACGTACTTGGCGGCACACTGCTGATTGCAGGAACTACCATTGGGGTAGGGATGCTCGCTCTTCCGGTCGCTACAGGACCTGCCGGCTTTTTCCCCTCCGTTTTAATCTACCTCCTCTGCTGGTGCTTCATGCTTTGCACAGGACTCCTCCTTTTAGAAGTCTGCTCGTGGATGCCTAAAGACGCGAACTTGATCACGATGGCGAGCCGTCTGCTCGGCCCCGTTGGAAAAAATGTGTGCTGGGTTCTCTACCTCTTTCTATTTGTCACGGTCATGATCGCCCACGTCGCCGGAACGGGAAGCATTGTCGCTGAGATCACCAATGGCGCTATTCCCCCATGGCTCGCGATGATCCTCTATGTTCTTTTACTCTCTCCTGTTGTTTATTTGGGAGCCAAGTCCGTAGACCGACTGAACCTATTCCTCATGGTGGGAGTCTTGATCACCTACATCGTTTTCATCACAGTTTCCTACGATCACGTCGACTACAAGCTGCTCAATTTTGCGAACTGGTCTAAATCTTGGATCGCCCTGCCTGTCCTGTTCACCTCCTTTACCTATCAGCTCATCATCCCTACGTTGATGACCTATATGGACAGAAATGTGAAAAAGGTGCGGCTGGCGATCGTGCTGGGAACCTCGATCCCGCTGATCGTCTATCTCATCTGGGAATTTTTAATTTTAGGGATCGTCCCCGTTGAGAACCTCGTTCAAGCTGGACTGGCCGGAGACAATGCGGTCATGCCTTTGAAGCAACTCGTGGGCAGCAGCCTGCTGTTCGAAGTGGGCAAATATTTTGCCTTCTTCACGCTGACCACTTCTTACATTGGACTCGCGCTGGCGTTCCTAGACTTCCTCGCAGATGGTTTGAAGATCAAAAAGGTAGGGATCAAAAAAGTGGGCCTCTGCATGCTCATGTTTGTCCCGCCGACGGTGATCTCTCTGATCTACCCCGATATCTTCATTAAGGCCCTCGGCTACGCCGGCGGCATCAGCTGCGCAATTTTATTTGGATTCTTCCCGCCAGCGATGGTGTGGGTAGGCAGATATGTGAAGCGCTACTCGCTGGAAGATCAACAGCTGCGCGGCGGCAAGCCGGTGCTGATCGTCCTCAGTTTGTTTGTGATCTTTGAATTGGGGATCCAAGTCGCCGATACGTTTTTCTAAAGAGCTAGGCCAATGATGGTCGCTTGTCGCCCCGTCGCTTTATCGTGGCGGTGCGAAAAGTAATCGTGAGGATTGCTGCGGGTGCACTCACTGGCGATCTCTATATTCTCGGGCAATACTCCGGCGTCGATGAACTGCTTCCGAGCAATCGCCCAAAGATCAAAATGGTTGGGCTTCACTTGGAACGGCCAAAAGTCTTCGGGGAATTCATTCTTATAATTCACAAATTCAGAAGCGTCGGGTCCTAAGCTCGGAGATATGCCCACGAGAAGATCTTCCGGCCTGGAACCAAATTCTTCCTCCATCCGCTTGACCGTTTTTGCGTAGATGTTTTGAACATTTCCGCGCCACCCCGCGTGGATATTTGCAATGACTTGGCGAATAGGATCGTAGACGATGGCGGCCTGGCAATCGGCAGTCTTGATGAGAAGGGCCACGCCACGTTTTTGGGTGATCAGGGCATCTCCTTCTTCGATGTCGGGATGATCTCCCACGACAACAACACGATCGCTATGGGTCTGGTTCGTCCCAACGAGCGGAATGCCCGAAAAGACACCGCGGATTTTTTCTAGATTGGCCCGCACCGCTGCAGGATCATCGTCTCTTCGGGTGGAGACATTCAGCGAGCCGCAGGGCCCTATGCTCTCTCCCCCATGTCGCAAAAAACATCCGTGCACAAGCTCGGGAATTTTTGAAAATAGCTCAAACTCTAGCCAATAGAGGCCGTCGCGGTTTTTCTTTAACATGGTTGGAAGTGTATCGAATGAACGAATAAAAAACACCCGCACGCTAGGGCGCGGGTGTAAGATGTGTTATCGAACGAGCGTTGTCTCTTCAAAGTTGTTGACTTGGACAACCTCAACGGCGATCTCTTTGGCCAATGTCTGAACGACATCATTGGGAACCATCCCTTGCTTTGCAAGCGCATGCTTTCTTTGCTCTTCGCTAAACAGCTTTACAAAGGTCCGGCGATTCTCGGCATTCAAGGTATTGGCAAATGCCTTCTCTTCCCGATTCATTTTTGCCTCTTCAGATTTTCCGCCAAATCCGCCTGTCTCATTCACGAAGACCGCGCCGGTAAAAGCGAGGAACGCCCAAAGAACGAATGACTTCTTCATAAATCCCTCAAATGAGTTATTTTACAGGGCAGCTGCCTGATGGGTTCTTCTTCATCGGCATCATCATGTTGTTGTCTTTTGCCACTTTCTCAACAGCCTGGTCTGGAGTCATCCCCGGCTTGTTGTTCATTGGCTTTGACATGTCCATCGCCTGCTGCTTTTGCATATCTGTGAACTGGTTATACAGCGCGGCGTTTGCCTTGCTCAATTTTTGGGAAAAGTTGGCCTGGTCCATAGCCATATCGACGAGCAGGACTTCCGCTTCGTTCACGGGTATTTCCGCTTGCAAAGCACCTGTCATCGCTCCGACGGCAATGAACAGGCAGCTTACGATCTTTTTCATACTGTTCCTCTTTTGGTTGGTGAGTAATATATGATTTCCACATTATACTAGTGCATCTTTTTTTCAAAAAATATATTTAAAAATCATGAGAACCTCCACCCCTTTCAGCCTTCTTCTATTGTGGTTCGGTCACATGTTCATGGATTTTTTTACAGGGATCTGGCCTATTTATAAAACGATCGCCCAGATCGATATCATCCAAGCGGGCATCCTGGCAAGCGCCGCAGGATTCATCGGTGAATTCCTCCAGGTCTTTTTTGGGTACTTTTGCGATCGGGGATACCGCAAGCGGATCATGATTTTTGGACTCATCCTCTCCACTTCCATTCTTTGGATCACGATGACTGAAGGGTCATTCTCTTTGTTCTCTTTTCTGCTCCTTCTCATGATTGGCTCAGGATCATTCCATCCGGCAGCGCTTGGAATTGCGGGAAGCCTATCGAAAGTCCACAAAGGGCGCGGGATCCTTTTTTTTGCCTCAGGAGGCGCGATCGGCCTGGGGATCTCGCAACTCGTGTTCACCAACATCTTCGACGCCTTCAATGGCCACGCCTTCATCCTATTTATTCCTGTGGTCCTCCTGATCGCCGTCATTTTATGGCACCGGTTTCCGCCTCTCACCGTCATTCCGTCCGGGACCTCCTTTAAAAACTTCTTCTCGCCTTTGATGGAGGCGCGCAAGCCGCTCCTCTTCCTCTACCTCGCTCAAGTCGCAAACCTCGGGCTCTTTGCCGCTTTTGTTTTTCTTCTCCCCGACCTACTCAAAGTCCACGAGTGCCACTCGTGGCTTTGCATGGGAGGCGGGCATCTCTGTTTCATTTTGGGTTCCGCATTCACGATGGTCCCTGCTGGATTTTATGCGACCGGTACGGACAAAAATCTGTCCTCATCGTTGTCCTATCCTTTGCTATCGCTCTATTCTATACGTTCTTATTCCTTCCCGATCTTTCATTTGGATGGACGATGGGCCTTCTCTCCACTTTGGGAGCCTTCCTTGGAATTATCAATCCGATCATCGTCTCTTGGGGCCACCGCCTCGTTCCACAGAATCCCAGCACCGTCTCCGCGCTTCTGATGGGCTTTGCCTGGTGCATTGCGCATCTGGTTTCTTCCGGTGCCAGCTTGCTCACTCAAGTTTTTTCGGAAAATCCGATCAGCTATGCGATTTCGACGATGGGCATCCTGATGTTCATTTGTTTGCTGCTTGTTCTCTTCGCACCCCAACTGCAAAAAGAAAAAGATCCTTCCGCGGAAGCCGTCGACACGTAATTTTCCGTTTGACAGTCTATCGGGCTCCAGTTTAAAGAGGAGAAGTATGGCAGATAGACCTGTAGAATGCAGCCAGTGCAAAAAAGCGATCAAGACCATTTACAAAGAAATTGTCGATGGCACGCCGCTCTGTTTTGAAATGTGCGCTGCATGCCCTGTCCTGGAACAAAAGCTGCACGGCAGCGCTTCTCAAGCAAAACATCCGCAGATCGGCCTATGCTGTGAAAATTGCAGAACGCCGATCGAGAGCATAAAAATGGGAAATACCCTGGGCTGCAAAGAATGCTACGCCATCTTCTCTGATGTGCTTGTCGAAGAGCTCATCTCCAGAAAAAAACTGCCGAAGCGGACCAAAAAGACAAAACCGCTCCACTCGGGAAGATCGCCGCAGCAATCGCTGCATATCTTGCCGATCAATCAGCTCTCGACGCTTCATGACGCTCTCAATGACGCGTTGAAAAAAGAGAACTACGAACAGGCGGCCTGGCTGCGCGATCAGATCAAAGCGCTCAACGAAAAGGCGGCGCATGGAAAAAACTGAACTTCCCCCGTTTTTGTTCCATCAAGGACTGTGGGATAAAAGCGCAAACCCTCTCTGGCCGCTCTCGACCTTTGTCCTCCAAAGAAATTTAAGCTCGCATCCATTCCCGCAAAAGATGGACCAAGCCGAACTCGGCAAGACCGTCACCATTCTGCAAGAGCTCGTGCTCAAACATGTCGACAGCGCTCATCTGATGCCTTCCGAAACCTTAAGCCCCTTGGACAAAGAATTTCTCTTCGAACATTTTTTCTGTTTGGAGAGTTTTCAAAATGCCAACAAAGGGCAAGCCTTTATCATCGATCCCACCGCTAACTTCCTCGCCCAACTCAATATTCAAGACCACTTGCATTTGCAGCTCCTCGATCAAAAAGGCGCCTGGGAAAAGAATTGGGAGCAGCTTTCCAAACTCGAGAATGCGCTCTGTTCCACATTAGAGTTTGCCTATTCCCCAAAGTTTGGATACCTCACGGCAGATCCCACCCGTTGCGGGACCGCTCTAACTGCGTCTGCCTATCTCCATCTGCCCGCGCTCAACCGCACAGGCCAACTGAAAGAATGGCTCGCAAAAAACAAAGAAGAGGGAGTCATCTTCCGAGGATTGCAGGGCGTTGCCGACGATTTTATCGGAGACTTCCTCGTTCTCTCCAATGCTTATACTTTAGGCCTATCCGAAGAGACCATTTTCCACACGCTGCACAACACAGCGACAAAACTCGTGCTTGAAGAAAAAGCGCAGCGCGAGCAGCTAAAAAAAGAAGCGCCCTTTGAGATCAAAGATCAAGTCTGCAGAGCCTATGGCCTCGTCATGCACTCCTACCAACTGCACATCAAAGAAGCGCTAGATGCGCTCAGCTTGATCCAATTAGGTCTTGATCTCGGTTGGATTACTGGGATTGCGCATGAGCAGCTCACACATCTCTTCTTCCATTGCAGACGCGCGCATCTTGCGTTTGCATTCAAGGAAAAAACTCTCGACCCCAATGATCTTGCGCGCAAACGCGCAGAATATTTGCACACGCATCTCGCTAATATTCAGATCACCATCTAGAAGTCATCGACAAATCTGTTGAACTTAATTTCCAAATCGTTTATCCCTTAACTCACAAACCAAAACCAGGTGGAGATTATGATAAAGAACATCACATTTGCACTCGCGACAACGCTGATTGCATTTTCAAGCTACGTCCATGCCGACACAGATTCAGAAATCATGGCGCTCAAACAACGCGTGAAAACTCTTGAGCAGAGAAAAGAAGGCAGCAACCGCGTTACTCCTCCTGCAAGACCCGATGTAAAAGACGGAGCCGATCTCTTCATCACCGCCGATGCGCTTTTCTGGAGAGCGGAAGAAGATGGTTTGGAGTTTGCTGAAGAAACATTCCAAGATCTTACACAAGCTTCCCAGAATTTCACCGATGGCCGCGTTCTCAATCCAAACTTCGATTGGAAATGGGGCTTCCGCGTTGGAATCGGCTACAACATGCCGCATGATGGTTGGGACCTTTATCTCAATTGGGTGCGATTCACATCGCGCGACCACAGAGATGAAAAGGTCACTCCTTCTGATACCAATCCTCATACAGTGCTGTTCGCAACCAATGGAACTGGAACACAATTTGGTGCTGCACAACCTCTACAGCAAGCTAGTGTTCATTGGAATCTGAAATTAAATATGCTAGACCTTGAGCTCGGCAGAGAGTTTTTTGTCAGCAAGTGGCTCACTCTCCGTCCTTTTGCCGGAGTGAGAAGCGCCTGGATCGATCAAAAACTAAGCAATGACTATGCTGCACAGGAAGTCGGTGGGCTTGTTACAGCTAACCTTGATATTGACCAGCGCTGCCGTTTCTGGGGTATGGGTATCCGAGCTGGAATGAACACCTTGTGGAGCCTTGGATGCGGGTGGGGAATTTATGCCAATGCGGCGATTTCTCTCTTGCCTGGCCGGTTTCACGTCCGTTATGACCAAGTAGGTGTACAAAATCTTGTGAACGATAGCGGTATAGTGGACTCAAAAGACCACCTGAACGTCGCTAGAGCCGTCACCGACCTCGCTCTTGGACTTCGTTGGGACAAACTCACTTGCGATGAAGCATACCATATTGCTTTCCGTATCGGTTTTGAACAACACCACTTCTTCGGTCAAAACCAATTCCGGAACTACAGCCAAGCACAGACTCAGCGCGTTGTTTCAAGAGCCTCAATTGGCGACTTGAGCACATACGGCTTGACTGGCGGATTTGAGTTCGGATTCTAAAATTTGTTCCTTGTTTTGATTCTTGCATGGGGGCCTAAAACTCGTTTTAGGCCCTCTTTTCTTTTACTTGATGAACTCAAGTATTCCTGCTTATTCTTCATTATATTATAGTCGAGGCATGACCACAGCCATTTTACTCATGGGTGGAAGCGGCCTCCGCTTTGGAAGTTCTCTCCCCAAACAGTTTCACCGGATCTCCGGCAAACGGATCTACCTCTACACCCTAGAGCGGTTTTTAGAAGCTGACCTATTTGATACTATTATCCTAGTCTGCCATCCCGACTGGATCGCTGAGGTAAACGCCGATCTACTCCCCTATAATAGCCTCCGTGTAAAGGTGATCCCCGGCGGCGAAAACAGACAAACCTCTTCCTACTTGGGCCTTCTCGCCTGCCCAGACTCCAAATACGTCGTGATCCACGACGCCGTCCGCCCCTTTATCTCAAAAAGAATTTTAGAGGAGCATGTGGCCGCCGTCAAAGTCCACGGCGCCGTCGATACCTGCATTCCCTCCGCAGACACCATTGTCCATTCCGCTTCCGGGTCCCTTATCGATGACATCCCAGTCCGCGCCCATTATCTGCGCGGTCAGACCCCCCAAAGTTTTTCCTACGCAGCGATCCTCGAGGCGCACCAGAACTCCCCGGGCACCAATGCCTCCGACGATTGTCAACTGCTCCTGAACCAGGGGAAAAGTGTCTTTATCGTTCCTGGCGACGAGCACAACATAAAAATCACGACCGAACTCGACCTTTTCGTCGCGGAGCAACTTTTCCGATTGAAGCAGTCAGCGGCGCCGCCCCTTTCTCTCCTCTCCTTAAAGGGGAAACGGATTGCGATCACCGGTGGGACCGGCGGCATTGGCCAAGCGATCTGCATCTTGCTCGAACAAGAAGGGGCGATCCCGGTCGTTATTTCCAGATCGGCAAAGGAATTTGCCGCCGATCTCACCTCGCAAGAAAAGACGCAGCAGTTATTTGAGGCATTGGGGCCACTTGACGGGTTGATCAACAGTATCGGTCTTTTGCAAGTGAAGGAGCTCAAAAACCTTTCGGCGCATGAAATTGAGGAGATGATCCGCGTCAACTTGACAGGCCTTATTTTCAGCTGCAAATGGGCTCAGGTGAAAGAGGGCGGCCATATCATCAATATTGCTTCCTCTTCCTATACGCGCGGCAGAAAAGGGTACGCGATCTATTCTTCGGCAAAAGCAGGTGTGGTGAATTTTTCTCAAGCGCTCGCGGAGGAGCGGCCTGAGCTGCAGGTCAACGTCGTCGTCCCCCAGCGCACCAACACAGCGATGCGCCACGCTTGCTTTCCTGACGAACGAGCAGATTCTCTGCTTCCGCCGGAAAAGGTCGCAGCGTCGATCATTCAGTTGCTCAAGCAAAGTGGCCTGACCGGGTCGATCGTGACGCCGTAGCCTTTATTCAAAACCATTGACCTTCAATCATTGGATGCGTGCCATATTTACCGCTTGACCGGTAAATATCGACGGATTTTGCAATTTTACTAGTTTAAGAAGCCATTTCTTGGTATTTTTGCTGCTAGGGCGGTAAAAAAATGAAAGAATCACCAACATTAAAAATTGCGAAAATTGTCAGATTTCATCGTAAAAAGGCAAGGATCACTCAAGCTAAATTAGCCAAATTAGCAGGGATTGGAAAGACGGCTGTTTTTGATCTAGAAAAAGGAAAAGCGACTATCAAGGTCAGTACTTTATTAGCTGTCTTGGATGTTCTAAATATTCAGCTGATTCCTCATGGTCCTATCATGCATCTTTTTGATAAGGAGGAAAGTGAAAAAAGCTAAGGTGAATTAGCTATTTCATGGCAAAAACCGCCTGGTACTATGTTGCGTAGCAGAATATAATGCCTTTGTTTAAAGGAGAGGAAGAAGTCAAGAACAACTTGATCAGACTGGTTCGCTCCCCTTCCTCTTGAACTGTTGCAAAATTTGCAACAGTTGCATCTCTTTTACCTGGGAAAGAAAATCACCCATCCTGCCGACTGGTTTCTTCGGTTTGGTTGTCTAGTCGCTGCCGTGCCTGCACAATTGCCTTGTGAAGTTTTTCCCGTAATACTTCTTTGGATGGCAGAGCGGTGAGATATTCGGCGACGTGGATACCCGAGAGTCCTAACTCGAGCAGTTCTATTTGCTCTTGGCTTTTCCCTGCGCACAGAATGAGCCCCATAGGGGCTTCCTCTCCAGATCGACGCTCATATTTGTTTAGCCAGCGTAGATAAAGTTCCATTTGTCCTTTGTGCGCTGGCTCGAAGTCTCCTAGTTTCAATTCAATCACTACGAGTCTTTTTAAATCTCGATGAAAAAAGAGAAGGTCGATACGGAAATCTATACCATCCACTATAATACGTTTTTGACGTGCGACGAAAGTAAAGCCTGTTCCTAACTCTAGTAGTCCTTAACAAAAATTCTTGGAGTAATTTCGGCGTCAAAGCCGCTCAAATCGACGATCGCAAGTTGATTCGTATTAGCTTAATACGGATCAACTTGCGAAGCCTGCGGTCGTCGATTTCATCTAAGCTTTCACGCTAGAAATTATCTCAAGAATTTTTGTTAAGGACTACTA
>VFKB01000019.1 GCA_009885755.1 Parachlamydiales bacterium
GGAGAAGCCCCCGCTGCCCCCTTCGGGCACGCACGCGGGCTCGGGCACGTTAAGACTTGGGGTTATGCAACACACCCCCTCTGATTGGAAGATTGTCTATTTAGCTTCGTTTCCAAGATCTGGCAATCACTGGATGAGATTTTTAATTGAAGAAGCCACCGGGATTGCGACGAGCTCTGCATACAGGGATGGCGATTACCCCCATTTGCCTGAGAGATTTCCTTGGGGCGGCTATTCTACAGATCATGGCTATACGGGAACTTGCCGCTATCCCACGCAAGAGGAAACTGTTGTTTTAAAAACTCATCACCCCTGCTTTAATCAGAAGCTAATCCCGCCTATTACAGGGCTTACGGTTTGTTTGATTCGAAACCCCGTTGATGCGTTCTATTCTTATCATGTTTACAGATGCAGAGAGGGAGCAAGTTATCATATTTCTGAGTTTGATTTGCGCCAGCTTATTAAAGAATGGCGGACATTTTACGAGTTCTGGAATCGGCAGCCCGGTGTCATTCTCATTCGCTATGAAGATCTTTATGAGGATCCCACTGGCTACCTTAGCAAGATTACTCATTCTATCGGCTATCAAACAACTCCGGAAGATATTCAACGCGCTGTAGATCGATATCCGCCTCGAGGAGGGTTGCTAAAGCACATTAGGCATTATAAAAGCACGGACATTGAACTTATTAAATCGGAACTCTCCGATTTGCTTTTGAAATATGGTTATCATCTTTAATTTTTGAAAATTTGGGAGCATTGCGGGATGGTACTAGGGAGACTCGCCTATTTCCAAGACTTTACTGCTTCTGCATTCTGAAATTAGGGGCTACGACGCCGTCTTGCCCTTGGTATTGCTTTTGGGCGTTTTGCGTAATGTCTGTGGTGAGCTGGCTGAAGGAGAGCATGGCCAGGGCCGATTTATAGCGGAGGATGATGTCGAAGGGGCCATGGTTGCTCATCTCTAGGACGACCGTTCTGGCCTCCTCGAAATTGCCATCGATGATGCCTGAGGTGCAGTGGATCGCCAGACCTACGCGGGCGACTGTACTGCGGCCTTCGACGTGGCAAACGATGTCGCGGGGAACTTGGAACCTTTCGTGGGTTGTGCCTAGAACAAATTGGCCGGGGCGGAGGATAAATCCGTCTTCGGGGATCGTGACGCGTTCAAACTCTATATCTTCTTGAGCTTCAAGATCTACCGTTTGGCCAATGACAGGAATAAGGAGCTCGCTGCCGAGGTGAAGGCGGATGCCTGCGGGGCGAATGTCTGCGGGATTGAACTCGGGGAATAGCTGTATTTGGCCAGTGCTAAGATAATGTTTGATTGTTGCGTCAGAAAGAATCATTTTGTTCTCCTAGAAGTGGATTAATATTAAACGAAAGTCTATTTTTTACCAATAAAAACTTCTCGACTTTTGGATTCACCGAAAGATGTAAGAAAATATTTGAAGATAGGGGCTCCCTTGTCTTAGCTGGGATAAATTGGGTCTTAATGCTAAAATACGCTCAGTAAAAATTTAGGAAGTTTATATGAGTGAAAGTGCTGCTGTCGTGATCCCGGCCCGCATGGCCTCGACGAGATTCCCCAATAAGCCCTTGGCATTGATCAAAGGAAAAACGATGATCGAGCGCGTGTGGCGCATCGCAAAAGCGGTCCCTTACGCGAATGAAGTGATCATTGCCACCGATGATGAGGAGCTGAGGAAATTTGCCGAAAACTTTGGGGCGAATGTGCTCATGACGAGTCCCGACTGTTTAACGGGAACGGACCGCGTCGCGGAGACCTCGCGTCTTTTAGGTCAAAAGCACCACATCTTTTTTAGCTTCCAGGGGGATGCGGTGTTGACGCCTCCTTGGGTGATCGAAGCGGTCCTTCAAGCGATGCTCGCGGATCCATCTCTTCAAATGGCAACGCCTGCCGTACATTTAACGGGAAAAGCGCTGACCGATTTTGTGGCGAGCAAGCGGGGCGGCAGCTCGAGCGGAACGACGGTGACCTTTGATCGCAAGGGAAGAGCGCTCTATTTTTCCAAAGCCTTGATCCCTTACCATCGGGAAGAAAATCATCCCGATCGGATGATCTACCGCCATATCGGCCTCTATGCCTATCGCGCAGCGACGCTGCAGCAGCTCAGCCTGCTTCCAGAAGGCCCGTTTGAAAAATCGGAAAAGCTCGAACAGCTCCGCGCTTTAGAAAATGGCATTCCGATTCAGGTGGTTCCTGTCGATTATCGGGGGCGGACGCATGGTTCTGTCGATCGGCCTGAGGATATTTCTTTTGTAGAAAGTGTGATTGAAAGAGAAGGAGAGCTCTTATGAGCGAACAACCGATCCGTTTGATTTTAGTGCGTCACGGCAACACGTTTGAAGCGGGGCAAACTCCCACGCAGGTGGGCGCCCGGACCGATTTGCCGCTCACTGAGCAGGGCAGAAAGCAAGCTCTCTATTTTGCCCGCTATTTAGAATCTGAAAAGATCAAGCCTCAGGCGATGTATGCCGGGGCGTTGAAGCGGCAGATCGAGACGGCAGAAATTGTGGCCCAGCATCTACATTGTGAAAATATTTTACAGCTGTGCGAGCCGGCGCTCACCGAGATCGATTATGGCCCTTGGGAGGGGTTGACGTCTGAGGAGATCGCGAAGCATTGGGCAGAGGAATACAAGGCGTGGACGGCGCACACTCGGTGGCCCGATTTTTTTGGCGGTTCAGAAGAGGGGCACTTAAGCGCCATCAAAACATGGCTCAAGACGCTGCGCAAGAAATATGCGGCAGGGGAGACAGTGGTGGGAGTGACCAGCAATGGCGTTATCCGCTTTTTCTACGCGTTCCAAGATGCCGAGTGGAAGAAGATCCAGGGTGAGGGTAAGATGGAAGATCTTAAGGTCAAAACGGGCCATTTCTGCGAACTGCTGCTCTACAAAGATGCGCTGCGCGTCAAAAGCTGGAATAGGGATCCTAAGGTGTTATGCAGCGCTTGCTGACGAGTCGGAAATGGTCCGGCTGGCGCTTTCCTACATGCAATAAGAGATAGCTAACTTCTTAAGCATAGACGTGTGAACGTTTAGAAATGTCTATAGCCGCTAGCGTGACGGGCTTCGAGGATTTGAGAGCGGATGTTTTAGCGATCCCTGCAAAATCGAATTCTCTAAATGTTTCTCTAAAGATTTGATTGCTGGTGTTTAACTTTTCCAGGATCAAAAGACGAATGCAAAGTTCTGTGGTTGGGTTAATTTTCGCTGGCTTGTTGTTCATCTTTTCCCAATTCAGTACGGCGACATGTGTAACCCCGAAGTTTTTGCCAAAGCTCTCGAGGGTCAGTTCGAAGTAGACGCGGATAAAATGGATTTCATCCCCAGTGAGGGCAACGGTTTTATGCACTAAAGCGAGAAGAACCTCTTTTTGCAGCTTGTTGTAGTCAATGGCTGGAGTCCAGACACCTCTCTTTTTTACGAGCGATACATTGACCAAGGCAACAGGAAATCCTAACCCTTCGTAGACGAATCGTTTTACTTTTTTTGTTTCCATGGCCACTTTATTCCTCAATCTATTTCAATTACTGTGATAATTAACATGCCATCCAGATCAAACGCAACAGCAATCCTGATATCTTTTTCATCGACGGTCTTTCCGCGGATAGCATAGGTCCAGTCGTTATGTTCCGGCTTATACTCATCTTTTTTCTTCTCATGATGACCATGGCGTAATACATAGAGGATCTCCGGCAAACTAATACAACGCTGACGCTTTCTTAAAGTCGAATGGGACGTGTCATAGTAGCGCCCCTTATCGACACATTCCCGGACTTTTTTCAGAACGTCGGTAACCTTTAATGACCGTTTCATTGAGTTCTTAAGCTTTCGAATGTAGGAGATTGTAACTGAGTTACATTATCCTTGCAAGCGAATGGATTTTTAGGCGGCCTGGATCGGGGTAACAAAAGTTTTCTTGAGGGTTTTGAAAAAACGGAAATTCCTATAGAATGTCTTGGAAACTTCCATAAAAAAGGTCTAATATGCTGCGCGTAAAATATTTAATTGTGGCCATTATTTGCCTCTTCTCTAGCTGCATTGCCGCTCAGGCTCCTCGCTCTCCTGAGGTCATGCACTATGTGCGCAATCATTTGTCCCACTGCGGAATTTTGAAGAGTTCAGATGGGTTTCTCTACGTCGATATCGACGACGCCTACATCCACAAGCTCATTTCGTTTATTGAAGAAGAGGGCTTTGAGGAGCCGCCCTATTTTGGAAGGCCGGGGTTAGTAGGCGCTCATATTAGCGTCGTCTATTATGAAGAGGCTCGGGAGTTTGGGCTGGGAGAAATTGAGGAATGCGGTAAGCTCATTGTCTTTACTCCTAAGAAATGTCAAGTCGTTCATCCCCCTAGATGGAAAGAAATAGAAGGCCTCTATCTCATTACAGTGGAAGCTCCTGAGCTCGGCCGCATCAGGAAGAAATATGGATTGCCTCAACAGGAGCATGAGTTTCACATCACCGTCGGAATAAAACCCAAGATGCTTAAGTCTGCCTAAAAAATTCTTGGGATAATTTCGAGCGTGAAAGCCGCTCAGTCAGTTTTTTAGGGTTACCTGATGGTATTTCCCTTTCTCCGCTCATTTTTTCTTTCAATGACTAAGGTGATGATCCCGCCGATGATGACTAAGACAATTCCCCCGACCGAAAGCCAATCGGGAATGTGTCCCCAAATGAGCCATCCCAAGATCCCAGAAAAGATCACAGCGGAGTAAGCCAATGGGGAGAGGGCGGAGGCCTTGGCATAGGTGAAAGCATTGATCATGAAGGCTTGCGAGAGATACATGAAAACGCCGGTTCCTACAAGCAGGAGAAGCTGCATCAGGTTAAAGGGCTGCCACTCGGCAATCGCAAAGGGTGTAGTGATGAGGAGTCCGGAGAAAAAATAATAGAACAGAATGCGTGAGGCAGGTTCTGTTTTTGACAATGTCCTCTGGCCAACCATGGTGATCGAAAATAATATCCCGGAAGCGAGTCCCAAGATGACCCCCAAGTTGATCGGCGTTGAGAGGGGCTTGATGATTAGAATGATGCCGATAAGGCCCAAAAAAATTCCCAGCCAAATGTGGAAGAACACCCTTTTTCTCAGCCAGAAATAGATGACAAAGGGGAGCCAAAGGGGGGCGGCGTTTACAAAGAGAACGGCGTTCACGAGAGGAATCTCTTTGATGGCATAGAAAAACGAAAAGTAGCAGGCCAATCCTGCAATGTCTCGAACCAGGTGGAGGTAGGGATGGGAGGTTTTAAGGAACTTGAATCCTCCACCCATGGCCACTTTGGGAAGTGTCAGGATGCAGCTAATGCAATTTTGAAAAAATAGGATTTGCATCAGAGGAAACGTGGGCAGCCCTTTGGAGCAAGCGCTCAAGAGCGCCAAACATAAATACCCGCAGATCGCAAAGAGGGACCCTTTGATAATGTGGGGGTCCTTATGTAAACTTGTTGTCATAATTAACTAATAAACTATTACTCAATGATTGTCTAGTGCTCAACGGGTGTGTTGCATAACTATTTTCCATGATCTTTGTGAAAAAACAACTCATCTTTAAGCGCTTACGCTTTTCCAAATAGCACTTTGGCTATTTGCTGCAAGCGATAAACGCTGAAATCTGAGCGTTTTTTCATTAAATCTCATTGGAAAAAGTTATGCAACACACCCGTGCTCAACCATTTTGCTTATGAAAAGCGGTGCGATCGGGATGTTGCAGAAAGAAGGCGATAAGGCTTCCAAGTAGAGAAAGCCCGGAGACAAAGAACATTGCCGAATAGAAATGGTGGGAAGTTTGGACGAGCCAGCCGGTGAGTAAAGGAGAAATAATTCCTGCGATGGCAAAGAAAACGCTGATGATTCCCTGCGCAGTTGCAGGGTGCGTGGGAAAGAGATCGGTATTTAACGCGTAAATCGGAGCATTGATCGAAAAGGCGAATCCAAAACCTAGGGAAAGAAGAACGAGCTGAACACTTAAGTTCTCAGTGTAAGGGAGAAAAAAGAAGCTAATGGTTGTCAGCAAAAGGCCCAGCCCAATCGGGTAGGTCCGGGCGATGCGCACCGAGTGCGTTTTTTTCATGAGGTAATCTGAGACATAGCCGCCCGCAACGACAAATAGAGAGGCGGCAATCCAGGGCAAGGTGAGTAAAAATCCGGCTTCGGTCAAGCCTAACTGGTGCGTTTTCTCTAAATATCCGGGAAGCCAGTTCAGTCCGAAAAAGAGGATGTAACCGAAGATGAAATAAATTGCGCAATTGGCGATCAACGGTTTTGACTTCAGATAAGTTTTCCAGTGGATTTTTTTGACCTTTCCACTGAGATGAACAGTAGATAAATGGGGGTTTTCCCTGCCGCGAAAAAAGAGCCTCCAGAGAACGCACCAAATCAAGCCTAATGCGCCCAAAATATAAAACATTGAGCGCCAGGACGCCGCTTCTATGAGGTATGTGATCAACGGCGCGCCTAGAACAGATGACAGCGGAACGCCGAGCAAGGAAAAAGAGAGAAAGCGCGCGCGCGATTTAACGTCCAACCAGTCGGCTACAGTTTTAATGAGCGCCGGAAAGTGAATTCCTTCTGCGATGCCTAACAAGATGCGAAGACAGAAAAAGGAGGCAAATCCTTGAGCGAACCCCATACAGATGGTGACTGCAGACCAGAAGAAGGCGCCGATCGCCCAGACCTTAATTGAGCCATATTTATCGACTAAGATGCCTCCAAAAAGGGTCATGAACAAATATCCGATGCCCAAACCGCTCCCTATGGCGCCAAACTGGACGTCGTTCAAATTTAAGTCTTTTTGAATCGGCAGGATGGCGTAGGAAATAGCGCTGCGGTCGAAATAATTAATGACCGTGATCATCACGATCAGAAAAATCATCTGAATGGATACTTTACGCATGTATATCTAAGTGTCTCAAGATTTAACTGTCTTAGGCTTAATTTTCAGCATGCTTTTAACGCTTTTAACGCCCGGGATACTCTTGGCTATATTAATCGCTTTATCGGCCTCTTCTTGGCTGGCAACCGTTCCGCCCAAAGTGACGACGCCATCCGTTGTGCTCACAGACATGATGTGCGCCCGCGCAGACAGGTCGCTATCGGTCATGATGGCCTCTTTGACTTTTCCTGAAATAGCCCAATCCGCAGATTGTTCTGGCTGTTCGACATTACAGGCTTCTTTCTTTTCCATTGGCTTGTTTTCCATCTGGTTGTTGCACCCGGTCAATAATAAACAAGCTGCAGGAACGAACATCAGTCTTTTCATAAAACCCCCATATGTGGTGAATACTCAATTTTCTGAATCCTAAGAGATCAAACACGGTTTGTAAAGAAATGATTTTAAAACGTCAAAAATCTTTCTGTTTGAGCCATGTGTAATTGTGGCCGTAGACGACACCTTCCGGAAAACACTCGTCGACAGCTTGCACAACTCCGGGGAACGCAGGATCATAATCGTGTCCCGATATCATGCCGCCCTTGCGAATTTTGGGGAGCCAGCCTTCAATGTCTTCTTTGACATAGAGGTAGCTATGGTTCCCGTCGATGAAGATGAGATCGATCCCGTCGAGGACATCATTGAGGGCCTGGGTCGAAGGTTTGCGGATGATCTTCACCTTAGGGTCGTCGCGGAACATCTCTTGGACATGCAGGTAGGCGTTTGCATACACGTCAGCCGCTTTGGAAACGGGTCCCGCCTCTTTTGAAAGATAATCCTCATAGAGGTCCCAAGGATCGACTAAATAGAGATTGGCCTCGGGGAACAACAACCTCAATTGTTTAGAGGTCCTCCCGCGGTAGACGCCGATCTCCACGATTGATTGGACATTAATACCCCAAACTCCGCTCATCATTTTTAGATAGGTCGCGGGTTGATCGATCTCGTTGAGTAGTAGAAGATCTTCCCATCCTAGTAAATGGCTCATGATTACCTCATGTAAATGAAATGGTTGCGGAGAGGGCCATGATCACAACGAGGGAGAGGCGGAACATCTGCCGCGCCCATTTTTTGTCGTCGGTGCATGTAAACCCTTGGAAGCAGAGCGTCAGCCAGGCCAATCCCAAAAGTGTGGTGATCACGAGGTAGGTGACCCCGGTGTATCCAAACACGAGGAGGAGCGACGAGGCAAGAATAAAAGAGATGATGTAGAGGAGCATCTGGATTTTAGTCGCGCGGCTCCCTTTTTCTACCGGTAGAACTGGGATCCCCGCGGAGGTGTAATCTTCCAAACGGTACATCGCGATCGAAAAAAAGTGGGGCATTTGCCACAGGACGAGCATAGCAAATAAAATGAGAGCGCCTGCATCAAATGACCCTTTCGCAGCGCAGTAGCCCACTACGGGCGGAACGGCGCCGGAGATGCTTCCCACGAGCGTGGCGTAGCCCGAGCGGGTCTTCCAGAGGCTGTACAAGATCACATAGACAAAAAATCCCAGCGAGGCGACGGCAACGGCCAAAAAATTGGTGTAAAGGGCTAGGATCGCAAGCCCCACGACCCCTAGAGAAATCGCAAAGGTCAGCCCGCTCTCTACCGAGATCGTGCCTGTCGCAAACGCCCGGTTTTTTGTGCGCGCCATTTTTTGGTCGAGGTGGCGGTCGATATAGTTGTTGAACACGCACGCCGAGGCGATCACGCAGCCCAGGCCGGCCATCGTATATAAAAACAACCAGCCGCTAAATTGGCCTGCAGAGCCTAGAACAAACGCCGCTGCAGTCGTAATGAGATTACCCATGATAATCCCCGGTTTCGTAAGCAAATAGTAGGTTTTCAGCATTCAGTTACATCAAGTTGTAGTTGAGATAGTTCATGATCCACAGGGAAAGGAACACTAAAATGAGGGTGACCATGACGGCAAAGAGAAAAACGATCAGGTTCCAATCGGGTTTTGGTTCTCTGCCCACATTCAAGAAGATGAGGAGCTGAATCCAAGCTTGGATCAGCCCTAGGAGGGCGATCGTTCCGCTAAGCATCCATCCCGACAGGATTTTTTCGGTCGCCAGGAAGTAAGCGGCCAGCGTGAGGAGCAGCGAGAGGATAAAAACGGTCACGTACGACTTTACACTTCCTCTCCAAATCGATTTTTTTTCCATATTAATTGGCTCCGATTAGGTAGACGATCGTAAACATAAAAATCCATACCACATAGGAAAAAAACCAAAATAAACTGAGGCAGGTGAGCCTGCGGATCACCGCATCTGTAAAACCGCGGCGGAGCAGCTGAATAATGAACACCAAGGTGAACAGGAGTCCAAAGACGATGTGGAGCCCGTGGGTTCCGATCAAGACGAAGTAGGAGGAGAAGGAGGCGTTGGTCTTCCAAGTAAAGCCTTTGTCCATCAGCCCTTTAAAGTTGGCAAACTCCAATCCTAAAAAGGCGGCTCCCAAAAGAAAGGTGAGGGCAAACCATGCGATGGTTCCAGATTTTTTCTTGGGTATGGACAGAAGCGCCATGCCGCAGCTAAAGCTTCCGGTTAAAAGAATCAGCGTTGAGGCGAGTGCGCTCTTCAGATCGAAAAATTGCTTCGCTGAGGGACCTCCCTCCATTCCCGTGTAGAGCACGGCGTACACCGCAAACAGAGCGGCGAAGAGGATAAAGTCGGTCATCAGATAGATCCAAAACCCAAAGAGGGTGTTGGAGGAGGCGTCGTGGTGTGTGTCTGGAAAGCTGACGTGGGAATTTTTCATCGTGCTTTTTCCATTTTTTCAACTTGGGCGGCGGTGATCGTCACCTCGGTGTGTTCTGCAGAAAGCCGCGCGATGACAGCCGCTACGATGCCTACGAGCGAAGCGATAGCGAGCCACCAGATGAACCAGATGACTGCAAACGCGAGCGTAAAGCTTAAAACCCCAATGTACATACCCAGCGGCGTGTTTTTGGGCATGTGGAAATCCTCATAGGGCTCTTGCGCAACTTCCTTCGATTGTTTCATGGTCCAAAATGCGTCGCGGGTGTTGATATCAGGGATCCGCGCAAAATTGTAGAACGGCGGCGGCGACGAGGTAGACCATTCCAACGTTCTGCCGTTCCAAGGGTCTCCGGTCGTATCCCGATTTTGTTTGCGCTGCTTGATGCTGACCCACACTTGCAGGGCCTGGAATCCGATGCCGACAAAAATCACCACCACACCGATGGCTGCGACGATAAATAGGGGGCGCCAGCCTGTGGAAAGATCATAGTGGTCTAAACGTCTTGTCGCTCCCATCAATCCGAGAATGTACAGCGGAATGAAAGCGAGGAGGAATCCAAAGTTCCAAAAGTAGGCAGCGTATTCACCATATTTTTCATTGAGCTTGAATCCAAAGATCTTGGGGAACCAGTAGGTGATTCCGGCGAAGAGACCAAAGACAACACCGCCGATCGCCATCGAGTGGAAGTGGGCGATCAAAAACAGGCTGTTGTGCACCTGAAAGTCGACAGGGGCAAGCGACATCAAAACGCCATCCATGCCGCCGATTGTAAAAATGATCACAAAGCCCAAAAACCAGAAGATAGGCGAACACAAGATCACCCGTCCCTTCAACATGGTGAAGAGCCAGTTGAAAATTTTGACGCCGGTAGGCACCGAGATGATCATCGTCATGATGCCGAAAAATGCGTTCACATTAGCGCCGGCGCCCATCGTAAAAAAGTGGTGCAGCCAAACGAGGAACGAGATGAACGCGATCGCCACCATCGCCCACACCATGGAGGTGTAGCCGAAGAGTTTCTTTTGTGAAAAGGTGGAGACCACTTCCGAAAAGATCCCGAAGGCGGGAAGGATCAGAATGTAGACCTCAGGGTGTCCCCAGGCCCAGATCAAGTTGATGTACATCATCGGGTTGCCGCCGAGATCCGCCGTAAAAAAGTGCATCCCCATGACACGGTCCAAAGTGAGCAGCCCAGAAGTGACCGTAAGGATCGGGAAGGCAAACACGATCAAAACGACGGTGATAAGCGAGCTCCAAATGAAGAGCGGCATTCTCATCAGCGTCATGCCGGGGCAGCGCATTTTTAATATTGTCACCAAAAAGTTGATTCCCGAAAGGAGCGTCCCCGCCCCCGACACTTGTAGGGTCCAGAGCCAATAATCGACCCCGACCCCCGGGCTATACTGGATGCCCGTCAATGGCGGATAGCCGACCCAGCCGGCGCCTGAAAAATTTCCAATCACGAGAGAGACCATGAGGAGCATGCCGCCCGCGACAAATAACCAGAAGCTGAGCGAGTTTAAAAATGGAAAGGCGACATCGCGCGCGCCGATTTGAAGGGGGATGATGATATTCATCAGTCCCGAGATAATTCCCATCGCCACAAAAAAGATCATCGTGGTGCCGTGGGCCGTAAAGAGTTGTTGGTAGTGGGGAACCGACAGATAGCCGAACGCTTCGCTCACCGAGAGCACTTGCTGCGCCCGCATCATCCCTGCATCCACAACACCCTTAAACAGCATGATTGAAGAAAAGACCAGATACATGATTCCGATCTTTTTGTGATCGAGAGAGGTGAGCCATTCGGACCAAAGCCATTTCCATCTTTTGGTATAGGTGAGTAAAACGATCAAGGCGATCGTGATCACTGCCATCGATATGCCTACTGAAGCTTCGATCATATCATGGATAAAGGCGTGGATTGTGAGTTTTCCAAAAAGACCGTTCATTTGGGTTTCTCCGGCATCGCCATGTATTTATTGATAATTTGATGGAATAAGTCTGTATCTTTTAGCACGTAAAATGCCTGAGGATCATAAGAGCTTTTTTTAAGGACTTGGTCATAGTCGAGAGGGCTCGACGACTGTCCCACCGATTGGACCCAGGCATCAAACTCGGCCTGTGTGCTCGACATCGCAATGAACTTCATTCCAGAAAATCCGATACCGCTCAAGTTGGCCGAGCAGCCGGCATAACTCCCAGTAGTATCCGCGATCAGATGGAGCTGCGCTTTCATCCCTGGCATCGCATAGATTTGGCCGCCGAGCTCCGGGATCCAAAACGAGTTCATCGGAGCATCGGCGGTGATCTCAAAATCGATCGGCACTTGCTCAGGAAATTGGATGAAGTTGACCGTTGCGATCCCATAGTCTGGGTAAATAAATAACCATTTCCACTGAAGCGCCACCGCTTGGATCTTGATCGATTTTGTCGTCGATGGGATGGGTTTGAAGGGATCGAGTTCATGGCAGCTATCCCAGATCATGACCGAAAGAATGGCCGCAACAATACAAGGAACGCCCCACCAAATAGCCTCTGCGAGGTGGCTATTGTCCCAATCGGGGCAGAATTTTGCTTTCGTATTTTCTGATCTGTACTTGAAAGCGATCCATCCAGTAAGAATAAATACGGGGATCACAATGAAGAACATGAGCCAAGTGGCGTTAAGGAGCAGGTCCCGCTCTTTAATGGCGATCATGCCTTGAGGATTTAATACGGCGACGTCTACGAAAAATAAATAGGCGAGCGCCGCTATGCCAACGGCTATGAAGAGGAAAAAGAAAACTAGGAGCTTATTTTTCTGTGACATCGTTGCACCCGTTTTTAGCCGAATCCGTTTTATGGGACAATAATTTTTTTTAAACGGGTGCAAAAGGAGTGGGGTACTTCCTACAAATATAGCCAGTCGTTTAACATTTTGAGAGTTTGCTCTGGGGCCGATCTTTTATGCAGGGTGGCGATGAGATTGTTTTTCTCTACAGGCTTAAGATCGGTAAACCAATTCCTTAACGCGGCGAGTTCATGATCGGGATATACAGCATAGCCCATCAGAAGTTTCGAGATGGCGATCAATTGGTTGGCTTCATCGATATTCCCAATGTCTCCGGTCGGTGCGCAATAGTCTTTGGGCGGTTGTGTTGGATCTTCAGGTAAGGAGATCATGCGAAGAACTAACTCGTTTCTCATTCCGCGCGCTCTTTCCACAGTAGGAATTATTTTCTCGGCGTCCATTCCCGTTATTAAATAGGCGCCAATTTTCCCCTTATCAGTTTTATAGAGAAATAGTTGCCCTAGCATTTTTCCTGGCGATCTACCCTGATCCATGATGGCGCTAAACGATTGCGTAAACATTAAAGCTGGAGGGATGCCGCAGTTATTAAATACCGCATTCGCTGGGTATTTAGGATTCTGTATATCCTGTGTATGAAAAAGATTAACATAGCCGCTGGCGACTCCGCCATCAAAATAGGGGGAAGGGGGATTGAAAAGCGGCGAAACATAAGAGTCATATGCATCTCCTTTGAACCCTTTTCTTTCCGTTGTCGCTTGCTGCTCCTGCTGCTGCGCCGTCTCCGTTTGCTGCTGTTGCTGCTGCTCTTGGGTGATTTCGGAGGTTTGATCCTCATTTACACTTTTGCTTTTATCGACTCTTGCCTCTAGGTTTTGCTTGGTTTTCGCATCCTCTGCAGCAAGCCCTTGTTTGTGTTTTTCGATCTCGCTTTTGGCGATCGGCAAGCTTTCTCGAACTCTGGCAGCCCAAGCGTTGAAGGCGGCGTTTTCTGAAGGCTCGCCCGGTAATTTCCTAGCTATCGTTGAATCGATCCTCTCAAGCGTTTCGGTGTGCTTAGACTCAAGGAACGGGGTGATGTCCTCTTCGTCAGTCGGCATATAGTCCGATTGGTAAAGCATTGCCTTAGGGCGAATATAGAGCTCTTTGACAGCATTGAATGTTTGAGCGTTGAGTCTTAAGACGGCTTCCATTTTCGGCCTGTCTTGGGCGAGCGCGGCGACCTCGCCAACCTCAATCGGCTTCATGAGCGCGTCCGCCACTCTCATGCGCAAGGTTGACTCGGGACGCGAAGTCGCTGCCTTGAAATTTTGTAGCGTGTTGGCTTTAATCCCTTGCAATTGGACATCGCGCACGACATGGCCAAGCTGAAGATTTCCCTGCAATTCCTGCGTCTCGCGGATCGCAGCGGCGTGTCGATCTTGGATGTAAACTTTGACCTCTTGCCCTTTTCCAAGGGCACGCAAGCGCCAAATCGCCTGGTCGTATTCATCAGGAGTGGTCGTGGGGCCGATGATCAATGCGCCATACCCGCTGGGGATTTTAAAATCTGTTCCCCGAGTATCTGCAGGGGCAAAATAGTAAAGGACGCGGTCCGCATGAATGTCTTTCGCGTTTAACTCTTTATCGAAGGGACGCGGCTGCTCCGTGTCGCCAGGGAGCCAGAAATAGGCTCTTTTATCCGCATCGATGAAGACATACTCGCGCTGAACTCCTGCTACTTTATTCTCTATGCGGAAGTGGGCGATCAACTCTTTAGTGGGCATGTTTTCCGTTGCATACCCTTGGTTGATGATCGCTTTGCATTTGCGGTCTCGGGTGAGGCCTGTCATATGGGGGATGAGCTCTGCAAATGAGGTAACATCCTCCTCGAACCCTTTGCCCATAAGAGACTGGGACGATAAAGTCTCTCCGGTGACATTTTTTGCCATGTTGCTAGGATCGCTGGATACATCTGGGGGAAGGGAGAAGAGGTTGAGCGATCCTGAGGCGCCTGAAAGGACGCCAGCGGTATCTTGGACGGGACAGGTGATCTGCGAGCGGTAGATACGAATGAGAGTTTGATCTCTCATGACAAAGCGCAGGAACGCAATGCGATCTAAGAACCTTCCGGGGGTGTTGTCGTTGATCCTCGTGTAGATTTCTTGAGGAGAGTCTGCGCCCGTCAGATCGATATGCTCCATGAGGACAGCGCAAGGAGATCCTGCCCCTTCTTCCGCTGCTTTTCTCCGTAGGGCAGTGATCTGTTCAGCGAAGAACTCCTGCGGAGGCACTTTTCTGCTGTAGGCGAGCAAGTGATAGCCGACGAGTTCTGATTCTTGGCCGAATTTCGTGTTGGGTTTTTCCACCTGGTCTTTGAGAGGAACAACGTTTTGGCAAGCGTCAAGATCCTTTTGATAGTCGTAGTCTTTCCCCGCCTGTTTTCTGGACAGGGTGTGAACGGTTTTTGTCATCCAATGGCGCAGGGCTCCCATCGTTTCAAACGGCTTGAGCTCTCCTGCCTCTGCAGGCCCCTTGGGCCATGCTGCCATTCCTTGAGGAAGGACTTTCGCTTTAAGGTTGGAAAGATACTCGCCAAGGTCTTCGGGTATAATGGCATCCAGCTGCTCTTGCGACCACCCATGGGTCCGTAGATAACCGTTAGCATTATCCTTGTCTCTGAGAATTTCAATCGCGACTTGTTTCATTGCCGCTTGAACTTTTGCAGGCTCCCAAGTCGCCAAGCTGTCATCGATCACCGCTTGCCGCAGCGCCTGGATCTCCGCATTTTGGCTTGCAAAAACATGTTTAAAAATTTCTTCCCCGGCGTCGAAGGTCGTAGGGTCGATGGGGTCGGGGTTTTTGCCATCCGAAAAGTTCTTCTCTGAGCTGATGCTAAAGATGTCGTCGATCTCATCCGCGACGAGCCGTGTATCGGGAGCATAGAAGAAGGCGTGGATTTTCTTTAGCCATTGGAGCTGCTCGAAGGTTTCTACCATCGAGGCATAGAGCTTGTCATATTCTGCTTTCTTCTCAGGAGGTACCTCTCCCTCTTGAGTTTTCAACTTTTGAGCGGCCTCGAACTGCTGGCTCTGGATGTTATGGACTTCTACGATCTTGTTTCTAAGAGCGGCAACCCGATCTACCGTGGTCATGATGTAGTGGCCGGAGTGCTTAGCAGTGAGCAGGCTGTAATATTCTTCGGCAAGGGTCTGGGGCGCTACCCTGGAGCCCCTGCTGAAATTAAAAATGTAGGCCCTTTTATCCATCTGCGCGCGACTTTGCTCAAGCAGTGTCTCAGTAAAGATCATGATGGGCAGTTCGCCGCGGCTGACCAAGATGCGGGCGACGCAGGGGAAGATCACCGATGACTTGCCCAGGCCCATCCGGAACACTTCGACGGCATGCGGATCGTCCAGAATGATTTCGATTTTTTCGACCTGCCCCGGAGTAAAGACGATTTTCTGACGGTACTCGCGCACCAAATAGGGGAGGGTTTGCCCCTGGTCGACAAGGCCGCCGGTTTCTGGAGAGACTTTTTCTTTCCTAGCCCTTAGTTTTTGGATCCTCGCTTCCAGGAGGGTTTTCTTTTCTGTGAGCTTGCCGATGCTGAGCCTGAGCTGCTCCTTTTTGGATACTAGCGCATCTCTTGCTTCGAGAGTGTTGAGTTTGAGACCGAGCTCCCTAACTTGGGAGTCTAATGTTTGTATTGCGGCAGCTGCCTCAGATCTTTTTTCTTCCGCTACACGTCTGAGCTCCTGATCTCTACGTACTTTGATCACATAATCGGGGATGAAAGCAGCTACAGCGGTACCGACCACCTGTTCAGCGACTTTGCGGTCTTCCGTGGTGATTTCTTCCTGGAGCTTTTGCTCGAGTAAAGCGTCCCCCTTTCTGACTTCATCCTGAACGGCGCTAATTTTAACAAACAGCGAAGTTTGTTGAGCGATTAAAGCCTGTTTATCCGGAAAGGCGTCCAATTGTCTTGTGACAACGTCAAGCTGGCTTGTGCTTGCTGCGATTTCTCGTCCTAGTCGAGTGCTATCTTCTCCAAACTCCCCGATCTTTTTGTCTAGAACAGCGGTGAGCCTAGGCAGATAGACTTCTGCAGAATAGCGTGTATGGTTTTCACCGCTTTTGATCTTATCTGTGATCGATGTAGAGACGACCTTCCATTCGATCTCGAGAGTTTTAAGGGCCTCTTCTAGGTTTTTGGCTGTGGCTTCGAGCAGCGGTGTTCTTGGCAGTTTTCTATTTCTTTGCAGCTCTGACGCAATCTCTCTTCTCTGTTTGCCGAGATCATGCAGGGCGGTGAGCTCTCCGAGGGCCTGTTCTTTTTGCTGTAGTTCTGTCGCTAAGAAAAGATAATCGGCAGCCTTCTCTAGGACTTCCTTAGGGAGCTCCGCGCCATTTTCACAAAGATCTAGGATTGCGTTGAGCTGGTCGAGCGGAGAAAATTGCTCTGTATTGCGGAAGGTTTCTTGGAGCCCAAAGCGTTTGGCATGCGGAGTAAATGCCTTAACGAGATCTTTTGCTCCTGCGTTTAAATTGCGTCGCAGATCGGCAATGTTTACTTGGAGGTCCCGATGAAAATTCTCCACGTTGCGCTCGTTGATGAAGCTTGAACTTTTTAGGGCTTCTGTTTTTTTAGCGGAATCCGCTGCGATTCCACTTTTTGTTCGCGCATTATCGAAGTCAGTGAGGGGATTTCCCGTATCGGCAAATGTTCCTTGTGCCACAGCGCTGCGCGCCTCGACTTTGGTTATTTGCTCGGTTTTTTGCTGCTCTCCAAACGCATTTCTGAGGGCTTTATATCCAGCCAATTTATTAGCGGCTGAGAATTGCGCTGGAGGCGGAAGCGGCTGCCCTGCTTTTTTCAGAGAGGCGGCAGCATAGAGCAGTTGCTGTCCAACGTCTTTAGAACGCTTAATGTCTAGAGGTTCTAGCTGTGCGAGGGCGTTAGGTTCTTCATAGAAAATTTGCGTGTAGGTGCGGAGCCATTCTTCATTGTATTGCGGTCTTTCGGTGAGAACGTCAGAAAGACGCGTTAACTCCGTATCTGTCGGCAAACGGGTGTCAACGCTCATGTAATCGGCATATAACAGGCCGGCTCTCGATGTTAGCTCGATCGGTGTAGCGACTTGGAGAGCGGGTCTAAGTTGTACGGCCTCTTTTTGCGCGATTATTGTTTGCAGGGCTGCAAAACTCTGTCTTGCAATCTCTGGGAGCTCCGGCGGTTTAGCTTCAATAGGAGCTGGCACGAGCTGTGGAGGCGCTAGGGTGAGCGTCGGAGGAAGAAGGGCAACCGCTCCCGGAAAATTTTGTTTGCCGCCGCTCAGCAATGCATCGATAGGCGTTGCGCATGCTTGTTCTAAGGCGGCCTGCGCCGTGTTATGTGTTCCTTGGCGCATCGCATCATAAAAACTGACGAGTTTGCCGGGAAGACCGCCGGTAGGAATGATCTGTTTTTCTAGAAGTTTCTTTTTAAGCTTGAAGATTTCTTGGTTAGGCGCGCCAGGAACTGCAGCCCTTATGCCCAGAAAGCGATCCACGTCCTTAAATTTTTGTTTAACTTGCTCGATATTGATGTTGAGGTCTCTGCGCTGATTAGCGAGTTCTTTGAGCCGCAATATATGGGTTCTAGCAGTTTGAAGCTGTTCATCTGGTAAATAGTTAAGCGTTATTTCAAAATCGTTTATTGAGCTGTCATGTGTAAGCTGTTCCTCGAAGGGCTGCATGTCTTGAAGTTGCATAATGAGGTTGATTTCTTGTATGAGCTGGTCTTTTACCTGATTCGAGGTAGCTTTATTTTCTTGCAAATTACCATTTAGTTGGATCAATCGCAGTTGCAAGGCGCCAATGGCTTCCTTAGTGGCTGCAAGAGAGAGCAGGGTCCGACGCGCAAAGTCCACGGCTTCTACAAGGGCAGGATCTGTTCCCGGCGGAGCGGGGATGGGGAGATAAAAGCCGCTGAGATCTCTAAGAGTGATGGTGTTGTTGCTGATCAGCGTCCAATAGGTCCAAAAATGCTTTAGGACATTTTCCTGAGTGGGGCTCGCTCCTAATTGGAGCACCGTTTCTTTTGTCGCTCCCGGGATCGGAGGCTCCATGGATAGGATCAAATAGGGAAGGAAGGCTTGGGATGCCCGCGCATGGCGTGGGACTGGCAGCTGCAGTGCTTTGGGCGCAGGGGCGGCAGGGCGCGGTTTTGCGGCGCCGAGCGCCTGTGCTTTAAATAGCTCAAGTTCGCTTTTGTCTTGAGCTGTTAATTCTAAACGGGAAGCGGCAAGATGAACAGTTTCCCCTTGGGGGATTTGATCGTATTCATCGCTCAACGTGCGCAGCCGTTGGTTCTCCGCTTCATTTTGCCGCATAGCCTCTTTAGAAGCGGGGATTTTGAACTGTTGGTAGCTTTGGCGCAGGATCGTGCGGATCGTCAGCGCTGCCTTGAGCTGGAAGGCGATCTGTTTGCCGCTTGCATGAGGCTGCAATTGCATCATTTTGGCGATGGTCTCAATCACTGGGATTTCACTTTCTTTGGCATTGGCCTTTGCTGCCTCATTGAGATGCTTGACGGCTCTTTCATAATTGCCTTGGCACAAGTCGACGTAGGCGAGATATAAAAAGGCAGCGTGGGTTCCGTGCAACACGCCCGATGCATCCTTCGTGATCGTGAGCACGGGAGTAGCAGTCGATTCCCAGGGAGAGGATGGGGCAAATTCTAGCACGGTTTCCCCGGTCTCTTTAAGGCGTGTCGCGGCGACAGGGTGCGGGAAAATCCGATACTGCTCTTGGCCCCCTTTTCTAAAGGGGAGCAGGAATTGTTGATACGAGGTTCCAAATTGACCTACGAGGGGCCGCGTATCGGTCTGCCGCCATTTCCAATCCTTATTTCCCAAGGGGCTCCAGGAGCCGTCGAGGTTGAGCTCGAGTGTGATCTTTTCGTTCAAGAACTGGATACGTGAGATAGAGTCTTCCCCCTCTCTCTTCATGAAGACGATATCATTTTTATGGGCGAAAGGGAAGTGGGAGGCGAGGGTGTTTTTAGCGTCTTGAAAGACCTGATAGGTTACCGGCCCCTCTTTTTTACTGATCTCTTTTACATTGCCCACATTATCCATTCGGATGGTGAAAGCTGCGTCCCAAAGCGCTTGGGGAGTTGGGTAGTCATCGATCCTTCCTGGAAAAAGGATCGCCGATTGCTGCGGGGAAAAAGCAGTTGGGGCCCTTTCTCCTTCCCTGACCCAAATCCCATAGTGCTCGATCACATTTGCGAAGTTATCCTGCGTGGAGGGGATGGGCGTTGTGTACCGATAGCGGACACCGGCGAGAGTTAGATAAATGCTCAGTTTTTGGTTGGCGTCTTGTTCGCTGCGGTCATAAACAAGCTCAAAGTTCTTACCCTTGGACGTAAACGTATACACCCGCTGCGAGGGGGTTGCTCCCATCACATCCTTGGCAACGAACTGCTTTCCCTCAAAGACTTTATTATATAGGGGAAGGTTCACCACCTCATCGGGGAGGTTGCTTGCTTGCTGGCTGCCGACGGCGGTTCTCATAGTGGCTTCGCAGGAGATCAAGTCTAAATAACACTCGCTTTGGCCGCCTGCCTCGTTCGCATAAGTCTGAACCACCCCCAAGGCGTTTGTTGCTAGGAATCGGCAGGGGTTTTCTGGATCGCGCTGCCATTCAGGGCTGGGGCTTGATTTCCATGTGCTTAAAACAGCGTTTCTCAATGCCTGATCTCCTGCCAATCTGTCTGAGACAGCAGGAAGAATAGATCCCTCCATTTTTAGCTGGAGGTGTTGGCGCAGGGTGGGGAGCGAAACTTCCGTTTGGTTGCCACGGATCAGTTCCCAAGCTTTTAAAACGATGACAATGTTGTCTGGAGTGAGGGCTGGGATCGATGCGGTATTCAGGTTGTCGAGCAGAAAAAGAGAGAAGGTCTTCCCTTCCGGCTGAGTCCAAATCTCAGGTCTACTTAAGGCTTCAAAAAGTTTTTCTGGCGTGGGGTTCGGGCGGTTAAGATTTTGAGATAGCCTCTTTAAAATGTGCAGGGCGGCCTCAGATCTTGGTCTAACTATTGCGGGGTAGGCTGAGGAAAAGGGTTTTTCTTGAGTGAGCCTAGCCGCTTCTTCTTCCCGTCTAAGCCCTTCGATCGCCGCAGGGTTCCCTTCATCAATTTGTTTATGAAATGCAGCGGCTTCCGGGAGAGCTTCTTTAATTTTTTGCAGAATAAAAGACAAAAAGGCAGCTTGAACAAGTTGGTTGGATTCTAAGCACTGCCCAATCCTTTTTTGAATGAGATCCGTTGAGGCAAGGACCTGATCGGGGTTTCGAATCAAGTATTTTATAAGACCGCGATCATGAAATAAAACCTGTAAGATTCGATTTTGTATATCGGGATTATCGAGAAGATGTTTCCTACCGATGATAAAATCGAATGAGTAAGAGGCGCCGAACTCGGGTTTGGCAGATTGTAGTTTTAGTAGTTCCGCCTCATCAACAGGGTCGAGCTTGGGAAATAGACGATTTTCACTTGCGGCTGCGTAAAAGTAGGCCGGGGGGTGGGACATCATCGCGTAGGTGTTGCCGGGTTTGGTAAGAATCGAAGGGTCCGGCGGAGCGGCGTCAGCTTCGAAGTGTAGAAACTCATCCATAGGGCTGCATTCTGCCCGTGCCAAGGAAGCGGGCATGTAATGCAAGGTATCTTGAAATAAAAGAGGATCGGGAGGAAATCCTAAGTCCCTGAAGTTCGCTGGCAATCCGCGGGGATAGAGACAAAACCCAGTGGCAGGCCCTCCGTTGTTCTGGGAAAAAGTAACGGCAGGATTTGCCTCGTCAAGCGCAGTCAGTTGGATATTTAAGACGACCCGCTCCATGCCTACTAATCGGGTGCGAAGATCATTCGCTTGCAGGGCACGCAGTTTCTTGAAGAAATTTGGCGAACCGAGCGAGGTTCCTTGTTGGGCTTGCTGCACATTTCCCAGAAGCCATTTTTTAGTGCCAAGTTCTGTTGCAAAACCGAGATAGAGGCTCCCTTTAGGGTTTAAGACGGCGTCAGACCACGCTTCGGCACGGCGCAGATCGATGAGAAATTTTGGAAGCAGTGAGGTGTCAGAGCGTTTTATTTCTGTTTTAGCCTCTCTAAGAAAATCTGCGTCCGATCTTGGCTGATCTTCATAAATCTTATGAACCTGTAGAAGTCTTTCTGAAAATAGCCGCTTCGCCGGAGCAAAAAGCTCGCTGCTTTCAAAAGCGTTCAGCAGTACTGCAGAGCGTTCCGAGAACTCTCCCCGATCGCTGACGAAGAACTTGGCGAGGGCTCCAGCCTTTTTGGCTGTATTTGAATCATAGCCATAGGAGAGATAGGGGTTGTCTTGCAAAAGGCTTCGATACTTTTCGCTGTCGAGCGTAAAATCGTCGAAACAGAGAAGTTGGGCGTCTATAAGAGGTATACCCAGTTCATGGAGAAACTCGGCGATTTGTTTAAATTTAGCGGCTTCCTGTGCGTGGTTGCGCGGGGTCCCTTTAAGCCTATTGATTTCTCGAGTGATATTAAAGATCCTACCATTTGCATCGTTAAGATCATAGTCGACCTCAGTCAACACGATATCTTCTCCGGGGATGCGTTTGGGTAATTGAGGCAGCAACTCCTCGACTAGCTGGTACTGTTCATCGTTTTCTCTTTCGAGCTTTCTGATTTGTAGAACATTGCCATTCGGGAAAAAAAAGTCTCCAAACTCTTCTGGCGCTAACGGTATATCATAGAGCGCTCTAAGTTCTGCAGTCCGCCCTCCTTGCAAAAAGAGGCGCTGGGCCTCCGCGTGCACTTTTTGGATGCGTGTGCGCACCATAGAGACCATGAGAGCCCTTCCGTTGAGCAGGTGAACCAGCTCCTCAGGTGAAGGGTGGTCGTCGCTGAGCCGGAGCTTAGATTCAAAGAGCTGGCCCGTGATCTGTTCTATCCTCTGGCTCATCTCATCCATTTGGTCTGCAGTGAAATTACTGAAGATAGCCGGATTATCGATGCTGGGCAGCGTTGCCAGGGCCAGCGTCGCAGCCGATCTGGCCTTAATGTAGTCCTTGGCCTCAATCAGCTGATCAATCTTAGCGTAGAGCGCTCCCAACGCAGCAAGCGCTTCGCCGGCTTGCGCTTGCGTAGGCGTCGCCGCCTGTGGGGCAAATACACTTTCCAGTTTTTGCAGATCGGCTCGATTGGCAACGATCCCGACGCTTCCTGATTTCTCGAGTAGGGCGGCTTGATCTTGTTCCGTACGGGTCTGGGCGATCTTTGTCGGGATGCTAAGGTGTACGGGCGCCGATTTGCCCGGTTCCAAAAGCGCCATGATTGTGCTCGTTTCTCCCTGACGCAACATCTTGGCTTGAGATTCTGCAACCACTCTATGGATCTGCGCTTTCAGAGGACCGATGATTTTATCGGCGAGTTCAGGGTTGTGTTTGAGAAGGTGCTTTTCTAATTTTTTGATCCGTACGTCAAGTACCTTGTAGTAGGCCTCTTTCTTATCGAGAGGAAGGCGCTCTGCATACTTCAATGTTTCACTGACCATGTTTTCGAGAACATGGGTCATAAACACCGTTTTTTCCGGCAGAAGAGCGGGATCTACAGTCGTTGCATAAGAGAAGATCAGCTTCCAAGGGTCTTCGCTGGGGGTAACAGCCTTTCCCACCGGGGCTAACCGTTTTCCCAATGCTGTCAAAACCCCTCCGATCGGGTCGGCGTTGACTTTGATATCTGGCGTATATCTCTGAGTATCTAGGCCTGCTGCTTTGAGCCGTTCCACGGAACTCGCGGTCCCTTTAGGCTCTTCCAGCAGAGTGATCAGACTCTGGGTAAAAGCTGCAATATTATCTGTCTCGAGCTCGAACTCCTCAAAAGCGGGGATGCGCCCCGTGTGAGAAGAATCTGGCGTCGCAAGGGAGTATTTTTGGACTACAAGCTGCCCTCCGCGCTTGACAACATAAAGAAGGACGGGATGATACTGGCCTTTTGTGTAGTACCCGGTTGGAATGAGAACGGACTGTCCGTCTTGTAAATTTCCAATCTTAGTGTTTAACCCTCCCGCACCTTCCAGGAAAGTGTTACGCAATCTAGGATTTTTCACCGCACTGAGTAAGTTTTTTCCCAGAGCTATCCCTGCGCCCATGGGGAGTAGCACAGCGTCCTGATTCGCAGAGGGACTTGTTTGCTTGATGAACTCGACACCACTTTCTAAGATCTTCAGGAAATTTTCAGGACTATGTGCGGAGAAGTTGCCGAGGAGGTTCTCGAGCTGCGCCTCTTTTCCTTGGAACGAGGTCACCATGTGATACAGCGCCCAGATGGGGAGGATCAGCAATTTTGCCAAAAATTCAAGGGTGCCGATTTTGTCTTCTTTATAATTTGAAAAGAGCTTGCCGCAAGACTCGGTAAAAGCAGCGCCGCGGCTTTGAGGCCCCTGCTCCTTGAATGCCAAAATGACCTGGGGTCCTTGGCCCTCGACATCGACTGTGGTCACCTCAAACGATTGCCCACCTAGGAGGATGGTAGCCTCATGGTTATCATCATTCCATTGAGTGATGGTGATATCCCCCAGCGCATGATCTCTAAAAAGCTTTTGGATGACTTTGATCCGGTCGGAGCCTTTAATTTTTGTCTTGTCGATAACAGTAATTCGCTGAGCAACGGGAACCACTTCACCAACCGGGGCAACAGGTGGAGGGGGTTTGATAATATAATTATATAGTTTGTCGTTCGACATAGTGAAAAATTTAATTTTTAAGCTCTAAATTTCGTTATGCTAAATAGTTTTATATATGTCAATGCAAGACTAAGTTGTTGTTCCTGATCTGTTTTTGGCAATTACAGGTAGTTGCTTGGTTAGTTCAAAAGGTTGTTTAGTTAATTAATTGTTAGTTTCCTCTTGTGCTCGAATGTTCTTAATGAGATAATACTGCCCAATTATAAGTAAAAGTTTCGGGTTTTTGCAGTAAAACACACTAAACACCAATAGGTTAAGTATGAGTTCAGATCTCTCAGTTCAAGGCTATAAGCGACTCAATGATAGGTCTGAAAGCACATTTGTGGGGCAGTGCGACTCAAGTCCCATGCTTTATAGCTTAAGCGATTGGGGTTCTGCAAAGGCTTGGTTCAGAGAGTGGCTTTTCCCCGACTTCACCCAGGGGGGTAGTAGCTATTTTGATCGAACGGTGTCGGCCGAATGTTTGGATGTCATCCGTTCGCCTGCACTACTAGTCGCCGTGCAAAATCAACGTCCGGCTCAAACTGAGCAAATCGAAGCGATCTGGCAGCGCATTTGCCAGCAGAGGGGGATTGTGCGGGAAAGCGGCGCAGAGATATTGACCTGGGAAGACTGCTTTTTTAGGGACAAGCTTAACCGGCTCTTGCTCACCCCCGACAAAACACTCGGCTACGGAGACGCGAATAGAGATTTACAACTGGTCTACCTCAATCGCCATCGGGTCAGAGCGATCGATCTCAAGAAATTAGATACCCTTCCCCTCAGTGGAGAATTTTCCGTGAAGGGCTTGGTGGAGCGGTTCAACAATGTGACTTTTTTCACGATGTCAGGTCCCCATGGGACAACCGATGACGAATGGCCCGCGATTTTTAGAAGGCTAAAACAGGTTCGCATACTGGATTTGGCCCACTGCAATACAGCCGCGATGAAGGCGATGGCTCAAAATTTCCGCTGTTTACAGGTTTTAAAGTTGGACTGCGCCCATTGCAGTAAACAGGAGTTGATGCAGGTACTCAAGAGCAATCCTCAGGTCACCCACTTAGAGCTGTCCCAAATCGATGGACTCAAAGATTTTTGCGGCGATCTTCCTGAAATATTGTCCTGCTGCCCTCAACTCCAAACACTCAAGCTGGATGACTTTGACAATCTATCTTTTTACGAACTCGAGATCTCCCTGCGCCAGTGTCCAAATTTGGAAACCCTCGCCCTCAAGAGCTGCCCTAGCTTACACATGAGAGATGCCGGCCAGCTTTCAACGCATAAAAAATTGCGCGTACTGGAAGTGTCTGAGTGCAAAAATTTCAATCCGCTGCCAACCCATGTCCGTCCGGTCATCAACCAATTTCCTGCATTGGAGCAGTTTCGCTTCTCTTATAATGGGCAAGTAGGGGAGCTGCAAGATCTCCAGTTGATCAGGCAATAAAGCCCGCCGAATAGGTTCTGTACATTTTGCATTTCAAAATGTTATAATTACCTCTATGAAAATCGTCATCAGTTCCGATGAATATGCCCCTATCCTTGACCTCCTAATTGAAGAAGTTAAGCGCAGGGGGCATGAAGTGCGTTACCATGGCCCCGCCCAAGGAGAGAACTCCGTGGACTGGACTACAGTGACCCTAAAGGCTGTAGAAGAGGTCCAAAAGGGAGAGGCCGCCGAGGGGATCATTCTTTGTTGGACAGGTACCGGGTGTACGATCATCGCGAATAAAGTTCCCGGCATTCGCGCCGCTTTGTGTGCAGATGCTGAGACTGCCAAGGGCGCCCGGATTTGGAACCATGCCAATGTCCTCGCCCTAAGTTTGCGCACCCTAGCGCCCGCGATCCTCAAAGAAATTATCACCGCGTGGTTTGAGACCCCTTACAGCACCGATTCCTGGAACCTTCTGCAGATCCAGCGCGTCCACGAGGCGGAAGCCGCCACATCCCCGAGATAACCCATGAACATTCTCTCTACCTTTTTTCTGACTGCGATCCTTCTTTGCGCCCAGACTCTCACTCACGCGGATACGCGCATTCTCTATATCCGGCATGGGGAAGTTCCCGGGAATGATCCCAGCCCTAATAAATATATCTACACCGGTTGCGGAACCGATGAGGCTCTCACTGAAAAAGGGCAAGCCCAGGCAGAAAAATGTGCCAGGGACATCGCCTATCTGCAAGATAGCGGCCTCATCGGAAAAGTGAGCGCCATTTATGCCTCAGATCTACAAAGAGCCCTGCAGACCGCCCAGCCGATCGCGGAGGCCTTGCACCTCGAGGTGCAGCCTCAAGTTAGTCTTCGAGAAATTTACTGGGGTGGTGCTGAAGGGCAGTTAGTCAAAGAAATGACGGAGCAGTGGGGCCCGCTGGAGAAGCAGGTGAAGCAAACCTATCCCGACCGAAAGATCCGCTGGGACCATCTGCCGGTCTTTGAAGGCGCGGAAACTTACAACGCCCTACTCAAACAGAGCCTAGCCGAGCTCACAAGAATCGGGGAGCTTCACAAAGATGAGACTGTGATTGTTGTCGGGCACGGACGTGTGCTGAAAACGCTCATCGCCGACGCCAAGGATTCTGAAGAGCGGATTCCCTATCCGGCTAACTGCGGCATCGCCGAGTTCTCTTACTCTACAGACGGGGGAGTCGCATTTGTTAAAGTCTTTGAGGACCTTTAGCGGCATTTTTTATCACCCTAAATATACAGTGATAGCAAGCCAAATCAAATCCTTCAGCTAGCTTTTCGCTCATCTTCTAGCCGCTTGATTTTCTGGTTGACTGCATCTATAACGTCACTGAATTCCATCTTTTTATAAATTTTAAGGCGTTTTGAAATAGTTTCTCGATGGCAAAGAAAAATAGTATCTCCAATATTGAACATGAAGGCTAATTGTGGATCTTCAGCCGGGCTGAGCGTTTGATATTCAGGCAACATGATCCGAAGCTCATATTCTTCGGCTGTAACGGGGAATTTAGCAAAATAAGGGCTAAATCTCTCTTTGTGGTTGTTTAGATCTTGTAAGAAAGAAAACAGCATCATCGCATACAGTTCTTCATTAAAAGACGCTTTTTTAGAAACATATAACACGTCGATTCGTTGAATTTTATCCATGAACTTTCCTCCATAGCCGATCATTTTGAGTTCAGGTAAAAGCTCTGTAAAATAATTAGAGTGTACTCGAAAAATAGACTGCGCTGCTTCAATATGATTCTTGAAATTTTTTTCTGAATCGAGAGGATTTGCGTGTGAAGGTGTTATTACTTTTATCTTGGTCTCAGAAGTACCTGGTCTAGCAAATAATTCGATGAGAAAAGTTTGTTCCAAGGTGGCATTTTGGTCTTCTGGATCAGGAACTTCAAAATATTCTCCGACAAGGCTCATGATACTTTCTTTGGCATTTTGCTCTTCGGAAAACGTGGCAGTGTTGTTAGGTGTAGGCGTATTAGTTATGGTATGATGATGATTCTTCTTGTCAGATGAATCATTGGTTATATCCGAAGGCGTATTTTTGAGATCGGATCGGCAACCGGAAAAAAGGATGGTTATGCTAGAAATCAGAGCTAATGAAAATGTAGATTTATTCACCAGTTTTCTCTCCTATAAAACAAAGATGAGAGAATACTGTCTTAATGGTTATGTAAAATCAACTAAAATAAAGTTTGATCATTGGGGAATGTTTTTCTTCTTATTCAAGATTTTCACGGCGTCTTCATAAGTTTCGATGACTTCAGATTTATAACTAAACTTCTGTCCTTTTTCTTCGGTATTATAGATTAACTTTCCACGAACAGAACTCGCTACGCACAGAAATGGATCGCATACCTGTCCTCCGTCCAAAGTCTGAAAAAAAATATGAATTTCTATATTTTTTGGTGTGAAAGGATAGTTTTTTAGATAAGTTCTAAGTTCGGTATCAGCATTTACAGCATTAACATATGTATTCAAACAGTCGATGAGAATTGGCCGGGCTTGCTCAATAGTTAGAGATTGCTTTAGGTCATAACTTAAAGCCAGCATATTAACAATACCGTCAGGCATCCCTCCCCCAGCACCACAAAGTTGCATGTTATACTTTTTTGCAAGCATGGGGGCGACTTGTTTCTGGATTTTTCCTGTCATCGCAACAGAAGGGGGTGATACATGAGAATAGGCGAAGTTTCCATTCATCGTAATTAGCCCTGCCAGAATGATAATGAAAGCGCAGTTCATTGATTGAGAGGCCCTTAATTAAGAAGTTTTATGAATCATTTATGGGCTTAAGGGGTTAGGTGTTATTCTTCTCGTTCAAGATTTTGACGGCGTCTTCGTAGCTTTCAACGATTTCGGACTTGTAACCAATTTTTTGTCCCTTGGCCTTGGTGCAATAAACTAGCTTGCCGTTGACTGCACTAACTACGCAGAGATAGGGATCTGAAACAATCTCCATGTTTTGAGTCCAGAAAAAAATGTTGATCTCGATGTTTTTTGGATCAAAGGGATAGTTTTTTAAGTAGGGTCTAAGTTCAACATCAGCATTTACAGCATTAACATATGTATTCAAACAGTCGATGAGAATTGGCCGGGCTTGCTCAATAGCTAGAGATTGCTTTAGATCATAACTTAAAGCCAGCATATTAACAATACCGTCAGGCATCCCTCCTCCAGCACCACAAAGCTGCATGTTATGCTTTTTTGCAAGCATGGGGGCGACTTGTTTCTGGATTTTTCCTGTCATCGCTATTGAAGGTGGCGAAACATGAGAAAACGCGAGGTTTCCACTGATCGTAAGGACGCCTAGTAAAGCCAGAACAAAAGTGCGATTCATTGATTTATAGATCCTTTATTGAGAAGTTATGTGAATTATTTAAGGATTTAGATGCTGCTGAGGTTTGTTGTTCTTCTCATTTAAGATTTTTACGGCCTCTTCATAAGGTTCGGTGGTTTCAGACTTATAGCCGAATTTTTGGCCTTTTTCTTCGGTGCAATAGATCAGCTTGCCGTGCAGTGCAGTAGCTACGCACAAATTTGGCTCTGTAACACTCGCTCCTTTTGAGGTCCGAAAAAAGATATTAATCTCGATGTTTTTGGGTGAGAAAGGGACAGTTTTTAAGTAAGGCTTGATTTCACTATTGGAATTGACTGCATTTACATAAGTATTGACGCAATCCACAAGGATGGGTCTTGCTTGTTCAATACTTAATGAGCGATAGGAGTCAAAGCATAAGACTAAGCTATTGACGATGCCATCCGGCATTGCTACACCTGAGCCACAAACAGACATTTTATATTTCGTTTCAAGCAAGGTCGCTACTTTTGCTTCAATTTTCTCTGTCATTGCACCGGTAGGTGGAGATACATGAGAGCATGCGAAGTTTCCACCCATCGTAAGGACGCCTAGCAGAGTCAGAATAAAAGTGCGATTCATTGACTTACAGATCTTTTATTGAGAGGTTATGTGAAATTATTTAAGCGTTTAGATGTTATTGAGGTGTATTTTTCTTTTTATTCAAGATTTTCACGGCGTCTTCATAAGATTCGATGACTTCGGATTTATAACCAAATATTTTTCCCTTCTCTTTCGTGCGGTAAATTAATTTACCACACAACGTGCTTGCAACGCTCAAATACGGATCATAAACTTCCTCCCCTTGGGGAGAGTTAAAATAAATGCTGATTTTAATGTTTTCCGGTGTAAAGGGGGCGTTCTTTAAATAGGGTTTAAGTTCTTTGTCAGCATTCACAGCATTCATATAAATATTAACACAATCGACAAGTATTGGCCGTGCCTCTTCAATGCTTGCAATGCGATACGAGTCGAAGCTCAAGGATAACATATTTACAATGCCATCGGGCATTCCTCCTCCGGAACCGCAAAGGCGCATTTTATATTTTTTTTCAAGTAATGGCGCCACACGGTTTTCAAGTTTTTCTGTCATTGCAATTGAAGGTGGTGAAACATGAGAAAAAAGGTGATTACCACCCATGACGACCATCCCTACCAGAATGAGAATTAATAAATTATTCATTTTTTTTGAATGCCCTGTATCATAAAATCCAATATTTCTTGTTCTAATTTTCTGTAATAATCGGGATTGCGAATGCCGTGCCCGCCCTGAAACCCACCTCTTTTACATTCGAGAGTTCGAATTGTGCCCTCTCGTTCTGCCTGATTACAACCACTACCGTCAAGGTACGGTACAATGTCATGATACATGTCTACTCGATAGTGGATTACGGAAGCGCAGGTGTCTTTGTATATGTACGCACCAGGGGCTATGGCCACTATCGAGATCCGCTTCCTTCGTTCCTGATCATAAGTTAAAAGCGCATTCCTGCCCTTTATAGTTCCGCCGCTGTGTGTGATCATCAAATATCTCGCATCTGGTGTATTGCCGTCAAAGAAATTATCCCATTCTTGATGAATCAATTTTTCTGCCTCAGTGCATTGAAAATTATACAGTCCAAGTTGGCATCTACGTAAGTCTCCAAAAACTCCAACAGTGGGAATAAAACAACTGTGTACAGCATAGCGTTTTGCTGCCGTTGAAATGTAATCAACATCCTGAATATGGTATTTAAATGTGTCTCCGATGCCATTGACATACCCTATTCTTATGTTTCCAGGAGGCTCGGGACGGCCTGGGGTAACATAAAGTTGTGAATGTTGACGGTTTGGGTATTTATGCTCAAACTCGATGAATTCGGGTTCAGGTGGCGGGCGCCAATAATTTTTATTGCGGATAAAGGTGTTTCCATTGTCTTGGAGGGGGCTTTCCGACAAATTCTGGAGAAAGTTTTTGACCGAAAACGGTTCCGAATCCAATCCCAGCGCATCGTAGAAGCTTAAGGAATTATTCCGCACAAACGCATAGAGGTTGAGAGTGTCGACGGAGCCGGCGGGGTCGGGGGTGATCCAGCGGCCGAGCTCGGGGTCGTAATCGCGCATGGCAAAGTTGATCAGGCCGCTCAAAATATCTTTGCGCTTTCCGGCAAAACGCCAGGGATTGAGGGGGGCTGTTTTCAGTTTTCCATAGCCGTCAAACACTTCTTCTTCGCCAAAGGCAGAAAATTGATAGAACTCCGCTAGGGTGCTGACTCCCGGGGCGGCGAGGGCGCAGGTGTTATAGGAAAGGTCGTGGAGGGGGATGAAAGTCTCGCCGCGGAGCTCGATGGCGAGGGGGATTGTGGGGGAGTTGAAGGAGGGAGAAACTAGGATGTGAAGGTCGAGAATGTTGTCCGGGGAGGTGGCGCTCCCGATCTCGATTTCGTCGTCGTATAGGAAGAGGAGAAGATCGGTGGGCGTCCACTTTTCGTTTTCCCAAATGAAGGTGGAACGGGTGAGGCGGCGGTGGAGGCCGTCGTAGGTGAAGGTGAGCTTCCAGGTGTTTTTTTTCTCGAGGGCAATGAGGCGGTCGAGGGCGTCGTAGTGATAGGTCTGATCGCCGTGCGTGGTGAGGTTGCCGTTGAGGTCGTAGGTGAAGGTGTCAGTTTTGGAGGTGATTTGGTTGAAGGCATCGACTTCAAAGGCAGAGGTGTCTTTTTTGAGGCGGTTATATTGAGAATCATAGGCATACTTATGGCCCTGCTCTTCGAGAATTTGCTCAAGATCGTCATAGATGTAATCGATGTTGCGCTTAGCTGGGCCCATGCGAGAGGCGATCCCGGTGACATGGCCGCGGGGAGTGAGCGCCTCGGCGCTTAAGGAAAGATGAGGCGAGTTGAGGGTCATGAGCCTGCCGCCGGGCTCGTAGGTGGTCTGGGTGCGGGTTTCGTCGAGGTGTTCTTGGAGGAGGAGGTTGCCGGAGAGGTCGAAGTTGAGGAACCGGTGCGTTTTTCCGTTGCGCTCGACTTCTCGAAGATAGAGGGCATCGTAGCGGTAGACGATAGAAGAACTGTCGGGAAGCAAGAGCTCCGTTCTGCGCCCTAAGATATCGTAGGCGCTTCTTAGGTAGAGGCCATGGTCTAGTTTTTCAAAAGTGAGCGAGCCGTGAGGATCGACGTTGCGGGTAGTTGCTTTGCCGGCAATGCAATCTTCCATAAGAAGGAGATGGTCCAGCCCATTGTAGGTATAGCGGTAGTGGAGGGCCTTATCGGAGGTGAAGAGCTCGATCAGCCTTCCTAGGCCGTCGTAAGTTTTTTCAACGGTGATGCCGCTCGGTTTGAGGGTTCGATGGAGGAGGCCGGTCGGCGTGTAGGTGAACCGGGTGATTTTGGGGGAGGCGGTGCCGCTGGCTTGTATGAGGGTGGTGACGTTGCCCCGAAAATCATAGCTGCGCTCGAGGGTGCGTGTGGAATGGGAGCCGTCGACGAAGGAGACGACAGTGCTCTCTTGCTTGATGCAGTTGCCGTCTTGATCGTAGGTGAAGGCTTCGCTTCCGAGGAACTTGCCGGAGGCGCTCTGCTTTTCGGCGTGCGCTAGCTTGCCCCGGGTGTTGTAGGTCTCGATGAGCGACACCCCTTCGGGATCGGTAGTGATTTTTTGCAGGACCTGTTCTCTTGACGCATTGAGAAAGTGATCATTGTAGGAGAGGGTAGTTTCGGACCCACGGGGGTCGATATGGCTGGTAAGTCTTCCGAAGAGATCATAGCGGAATTGATCTTGGGATGCTTGGCCGTCGACTTCCTTGAGGATCGCTGTCCGGTTGCCCGCGGCGTCATAGGTGTAGCGCTCTTCGGCGAGGACTCTGCCTTCTGAATCTTCTTTGCGCTCGATTGCGATCTGATCGAGAAAATCTCTTTCGGTGCAATGGACGAGATCGCCCACTTGGGTTTGCGCGATCCGGCCCAATGCGTCATAGGTGTAGGAGGTCTTCTTGCCGGCGCGCTCTTCGGCAATTTTCCTGCCGCCGAAATCGTGGGTGTAGGTAGTGGCGTAGCCTTCAGGATCGGTGGCGCCGATGAGGTGAATGCCGCGGTAAGCGAACGTCTCTTGGGAAAGCAAGGCGCCTGCAAAGGTTTTTTTTCGGGAGGTCTCTCGATCGAAGGCGTCATAGGTGGTCTGAATTTCTGTGCCGCCTGCATTGGTCGCTTTTGTGAGATTTCCCTTGATGTCGTAATCATACCGCTCTATGGTCTGATCGGGGTGGGTGATTTTGGTGGGTTTTCCAAAGATGTTATAGGCGCTGAGCGTGGTGTGTCCCTCAGGAGTGGTGAGGCGGGTTTGTCTGCCGCAAGGATCGTAGGCGGCGGTGAGGGTTGCACCGTCGGGCAGTGTGGTGGCGATGATCTGTCCAAGTGCGTTGTAGGTAAAAGTTGTAGTATTTCCTTGAGGATCAATTGTTGCAATTCGGTTGCCCTTAGCGTCGTAGCGGTATTCGGTCACACGCCGCTCGGTTCCATTCACCTCTTCAATGCGCACCGGACGATTGCAGTAATCATAGGTGATGTATTCCTGCTTGCCGCTGAAATCTTTGCCGTAGATCTTGTTTCCATTGTCATCGTAGCGAGTGGAGGCGGTATGTCCTAATGAGTTGGTCTCTTCGAGAATTCTACCGGCGTCGTCGTAGGTGTAGACAAGGCGATAACTGAAGCGCCCTTCTGCGTCGTAGATCTCTTTACGGTCGACGCGCGCTTCGTTGTTATAGTGGAGCACATTCTTTTTGAGGCAACGCTCCTCGCCTGTTCTTAGGTCGAGGTAGCGCTCTTCGATCGTCTCAGGAAACCCAAATGCGGGGCGCTCTTTTTTGAGGGTGTAGACGACGATTTTCCGGAAGGAAATATCCGCGAGGTTGTCTTTGTCCATCGAGCTGCCGTCGTCGGTGATGGTTTTGACTAGGATCAGATCGTCGTTGTATTCGTAAAATTCTCGGAGGATGGTTTTGCCTCGGTCGCAGAGGATTTTGGACAGGGGCAGCGATGTCGCGTCGAGGTAAGTGAAATGGGTGATCTTTCCATTTTCTTCCTCTTCGCGGATGCGGCGGCTCAAGGAATCGTAGGTGGAATAGGTCAGATAGTCGTTGTTGTTCTCAAGAAGGACGTTTCCTTTGGTGTCGTAGGAAAGGTTCCGCTTCCACAGGATATTGCCTTGGGCATCGACGAGCGATTTTTTTAAAAGCTGTCCCTCGCCATCCCAGGTAAAATGGACTTGATGGCTGAGGGCCTCTGTACCCTCATAGACGAGAATCGCGGTGGGGCGGAATTGGGTGTCAAAGCGCACCTCGGTCTTATTCCCTAGAGCATCGAATATTTCTGTGGAGCCGTTTCCGGTATATTCATATTTCTTCTTCTTGATCTTGACCCGTTCCAGATGGTAGCGGAAGGTGTAGAGAGGAATGTTTTTCTCTCCCGTCGCATTGGGCCCATAAATGACTTGAACGCGGTCAAATAGGGGGTCTTCTTCATCGTAGCCCTCTTGAAAATAGTCGACCCATTCCCCGCGGCCGTTAGGATAGTTGCGCCCGCTGAGAAGAAATTTTTCCTTGTGATCAAGGGGATGATAGGTGATCTCTTCTTTGGGGGCCTCGGGACTGATGATTTCGCTGAGCACGTATTTTTTGTAACTGGTCTTGTACTCTTGGTATTTTTTGAACTTGTATTCGACGGTCCTTCCGTCGCTGGTGTGGATAGAAAAATTCGGGGTGTCTGGATAGTCGGCCTCATAAATGAATTTCGCCCATGCATAGGTGATTGTCTGTGCAGGGTTTTGGGTGCAGATCTCGGTGATCCGATCTTTACGGTCGTAGGTGTAGAGCACCCAGTTCCCATTGGGCAGATGCTCCGATTCGAGGACGTAGAGGCGCGCTTCATCGGCGACATAATGGGCGGCGACATATTTGCGCACAGTTCCATCTGCAGCAATTAACTCGGCAACTTCAGTGTCTCGGTCGCGAAATAACTCGGCATTTTTGATGTGGGTGCGCGCGCCGATAAAGCCTGTCGCGGTGTTCGTTACGCCTTTGCCGTGATTGAAGAGTTCGAGGATGTAATAATCAGACTCCTTTCTAGGGCTGTTCTCTTGGTAGCTAAAGAGGGCTGAGGTGCCGCTCGGCTCGATGACTTGCACGCGGTGGTATTTGTGATTAGGCGACCGTTTGCCTTTGCGGTGGAAGAATTGCAATTTTGTATGAGGAAAAAATTCCCAGCCGCCGAGCTTCCCGTAACCGTCACCGCTCAAATAGGAGCGGCGCAAAGAAATGGGCTGCACGCCGGGAACGAAAAGATCTTCGCGCGACACCACGCAATCTCCCGTAAGCGCGTTGACGAGTTCGCAAATGGTTAGCGAGGGATCGCCTTCTGTCGCTGCGAGGACATCGGCATCTCGAAGATCTGCGCTGAGCAGAGTCGTCAAAAAGAGGAGTAGAGCAGTCAGTAGTGAATGCATGTTGGGACATGTTAGAAAACATTTCGGTATCGAGTCAACGAATTGTTATTAATTGAACTGTGCGTTAAACTGGCTTCCCACATGTTGAACAGAATTTTGTGGCAAAAGCCAAAATTGCATGAAGATCCAGTGATGCACCGCAAGGTGACGTGGCTTGAGCTTTTCTTTGATCTCGTGTTCATGGTAGTGATTTCAGAACTGGTGCACCTGCTGACGCAGACTCCCACATGGGGATCGCTGGCCAATTATCTGTTCCTCTTCATTCCCGCGTGGTGGATCTGGATTGGCGTCAACTATTACAACGACCGCTTTGAAACCGACGGCCTCGAAAATCGGGTGTTCACATTTTTACTCATGCTTCCTGTTTCAGGCCTTGCGATCTTTGGGCATCATATGCCTGGCGACTATTCGTTGGGCTATGGGCTGTGCTATATGGCCGCGCGGCTCATGATTGTGACCTTGTGGTTGCGCGCGGCGGTTCACGAAAAACGGTTCCGGCCTGTGGGAAAAATTTTGATCGCGGGCTATGCGGTTTCCATTTTGATTTTCATCAGTTCGCTCTGGGTCGAGGTTCCGCTTAGGTTTGGATTGTGGGCGATTGCGCTCGGATGCGATCTATTCACTCCTTTGATGACCTTGAAGAAACAGCGGACACTTCCAAATTTTAGCTTGTCCAAGTTGCCTGAGCGTTTGGGGCTCTTCGTGCTGATCGTCATCGGTGAAACGCTGGTGGGGGTGATACGCGGCGTGGCCCGCCATCATCACTTTAGTCTGAGAGTGGTGTCAGAAGGGATTGCGGGAGCGGCGATCAGTTTTGCGATCTGGTGGATCTATTTCGATAATATCGCCAGAAAGCCGCCACGGGATCAACACAAGACTGTTTTTCTCTGGAGCTATTTACACCTTGTGCTTGTAATGGCCGTGGGAGCTACAGGCGCGGGGCTGCTCAATGTCTTGACTTCGCCGCACCATGTCCCCAGTGATAACATCCGTTATCTTCTCGCCGGCTCATTGGCGGTCAGTCTCACATTCATGGGATTGATCGAGCTGTTGCTAAAAAAAGAGGAGCATGTCTGGGCTTCTGTGAAGACAAGCGTCGGTCTCAAATTTCTCTCTTCCGGATTGATCTTGATGGTGGGGTCCTTGGGCCACTTGCTGCATACATTCTATCTGCTATGCCTGATGTTTGGCGCTTTGATGGTCCCCGTGACCTACGAGGTCTATGTGTGGTTTAAAGTGAAGGCCCATGCCACTGTGGAGCACAATGATGGATAGGGCGGGAAAAACCCGCCCCGGTGAACGTCTATTTCTTTAAGCTGCAGGGTCCTGAACCTAACTGGGTGATTATCAGCGCGGCTCCAAGCATGGAGATGTTCTTCATGAACATGATCATCTGTATCTGATATTCGCCTGCGTTAGTGAACGTCCAAAAATGATGTATCGAAAGAGTGACCGGAACGAGAAAGAGGACGATCAGCCATGCGCCATAACGCGCTTTGAATCCAACGAGGATGCTTAACCCCCCCGCTAAGGCTAAGATCGCGGAGAAGGGAACAAGAAGGCTAGCCATCGGCACACCTTGGCTCGCGGCGTAATCGATCGTTCCTTGGGTGAAATGTTGGAATGATGAGAGAATAAAAATAAGACTGTACAAGACTCTTCCTAATGGGACGACATATTTCATAGGTAACTCCTTTTTTCCATCAGTTGTAGTGGAAGCGCTGTTTTTGTTAAATTTATTTTTTAGATGACGTGTGCGATTCGATTGGAATTCTATTGCGAAAAAGGGTACAAGAAAGGGCGAGGATATACTATGCATGAATTCGTTCAAATGGCTGTGGGTTGGCTGCTGGAATATGGCGGCCCGATTTTATTCCTCATGCTTGTTTTAGGAATTGTGGGCCTCCCGATCCCCGATGAGACGCTGCTGACCCTGTCGGGCTGGCTCATCGCGAAAGGACAGTTAAACCCGATTTCCACCGTCCTTTTTGCGATCGTGGGAAGCATTTGCGGAATCACGATCAGCTACTGGCTGGGAAGAAATACGGGGACCTGGCTTCTAAAAAAATATGGGCCCAAATTTAAATTTACGGAAAAGCGGGTTCAGCATGTCCATCGCTGGTACGAGCGGATCGGGAAATGGAGTCTCGTCGTGGGGTATTTTGTCCCTCTGGTGCGCCATCTCACCGGGTACGTCGCCGGGAGTTTGCAGCTGACCTTTAAGGAATTTGCAATTTTTGCCTATGCGGGGGCCCTCATTTGGTCTCTTCTCTTCCTTGGCCTGGGGTATTTTCTCCTCGTCGAAATCTTGCCGCCCTGCTTCTAGATAAATCTATGACTTTTAAAACTTCAGACAACTGCCCCTATCTTATTCTCGCTCCGATGGAGGGGGTCGGGGACCGCTGTTTCCGTAAAGCGATGGCCTCGATCGGCGGATTTGACGAGGCGGTGACCGACTTCATTCGGGTCCCCCGCAATGCCCACATCAAAAGTTTGGCGCGGGATTATCAAGCACAGGAGACGGCCCCTATCCCGCTGGCTGCGCAGATCATGGGCTCTGAGCCCGACCTGATGGCCGAGATGGCCCAGGAGCTGGAACGGATGGGAGCTCCCCGGATCGATTTGAATTGCGGATGTCCTTCCAATACGGTTACGGGAAAGGGTGCCGGATCGAGCTTGTTAAAGGAACCGCCGCTGCTCCACGAGATTGCAAAGGCGATGGTCCAGGCAGTGTCGATTCCTGTGACGGTCAAAATGCGCTCGGGTTTTGACGACATCTCTTTATTTAAAGAAAATCTCCTCGCCGCCCAAGAAAGCGGGATCCGGTTTTTAACGCTCCATCCGCGCACCAAGGTCGATGGCTATGGGCCGCCGGCGCGCTGGGATTTGATCGCCGAGGCCAAGGCGCTGCTTACAATTCCGGTCGTAGGAAATGGAGATATTTTGAAGGTGGAAGACGCCGTCAATATGTTAGAGCGCACGCGCTGCGACGCGTTGATGATCGGAAGGGGCAGCATCATCAATCCCTTTATATTCCATCAGATCCGCGCCTATTTTACAGGATTTGCTTACCAGCCAAAGTGGAGCGATCTCGAGCGCTACTTTGAGGTCTACCTCGCCGAATTTGCTCCTGATATGCCGAACCGGGGAAGGATCAATAAAATGAAGCAGCTGCTCAGCTTTTTCTTCAAAGGGAATGCCAAGCTGCTGGAACACCGCGATACGATCTTAAGATCTAACTTCTCTGAGATGGAGCCCTTCTTAAATCTCGCCATTCCTCTACTCCAGGAAGGGTGGAGCGGATAAATTGTATTCTATTTTTGAGGGTCTGTGTACTCTCCTGACAGAGGAAAATCATTATGTGTTTATCTGCACCTGCTAGTTTCACCGTGTCTGCTGTTCTCGTTGCAATCGGGACTGTTTTAGTCTGCCGCGTGAAAAAGAAGGCATGGTTGCCGCTAGCTCTCATCCCTTGGTTTTTTGCGCTCCAGCAATGCGCCGAAGGGGTCGTTTGGATGTACGCCCCGGTGGATTTACAGAGCCCTGTTGCCCTTTGGGCTAAGAGCTTCTTTTTGTTTTTTGCTTATGTATTCTGGCCGGTGTGGTTTCCCTTCTCTATATGGCTAGTGGAAAAAGATGCGCAGCGAAAATTTATCCTCGCAGGCTGTTTGGGTTTGGGAATCGGCGTAGCCGCATTTTTTGGATTGTCGATCCCGCTCATGATCGCGATTCCCTACCGCTTTAGCATCCACTATGGCTTTATGAACCAAAATTATGTCGACCTACTGACCCAAGGGAATTTTTATACGGCGGCACAAGTGTTCTACGTCCTCTCCACGGTGATCCCTCTGCTTATTTCCAGCATCAAAAGACTGCGGATCATTGGAGGTATTCTCTCTGCAACCGGCGCTTTCATCTATTATGTGGACCAACTACTGTTCACATCGCTCTGGTGTTTTTTTGCAGCGGTGGTCAGCGTCGGGCTTTATTTTGTGTTAAAAGATCAAGATTAGCGCTGTTTTTTGTCGAGCTCTTCCCAACGGAGGTAGAGCTGTTCGATCTGATTTTCAGTGAGGCCGACAGCCGTGCAGACTTCGGCTAGGCGTTCCGGATCGGTGGCCATCTCGGGCTGCTCGAGAAGGTGATTGAGCTGTTTCACAGTCTCTTCGAGTTTTTCGATCTTCCTCTCAATTTGGTCATACTCTTTTTTTTCTGCGTAGCTGAGCTTCGGCTTAGGAGGCGCAGTCTCCACTTTTTTCTCTTTGACTTTTGGCTCGGGGAGCTTTGCTTTCATCGCGGCTTCCCATTGGCCATAATCGGCATAGAGGTCGGTGCATTCGGGATCGCCTAGGGCCATGAGGACGTTGGAAATGCGGTCGAGCATGCACCGGTCATGCGTGATGAGGACGACAGCGCCCGGAAAATCGAGCAGGCTCTCCTCGAGCGTCTCCAATGTGGGAATATCTAGGTCGTTGGTCGGTTCGTCGAGGAGGAGAAGGTCTGCGGGCTGCAGCATCAAATGGGCGATCGCAATGCGCGCCCGTTCTCCGCCCGAAAGCTTGCTGAGCGACATGTCGAGAATGGTGGGAGAAAAAAGAAACCGTTTGCACCAGCCGTTCACATGAACGGGATTCCCGCGGAACATCACATAATCTCCATTCGGAGAGAGGGCCTCGCGCAGGGTCAGCGTATCGGGCAGCTGGGCGCGGTGCTGGTCAAAATAGATGATTTTAAGGCCGTCCGCCTTCTTTAATGTCCCTTGATCGGGTTCTGCTTCTCCGGCGAGCAGCTTCAAGAGGGTGGTTTTCCCTGAGCCGTTCGGGCCCATAAGCCCCATGCGCGTGCCGGGAGACAGGACAAAATCGAGGTGGTGAAAGAGAGTGCGTGCTCCGGCTTTTTTGGCGAGGTTTTTGGCGACGAGGAGCTTTTGCGTCTCCCGCTCGCTAGCAACGAAATCGATCTCCGCTTTCTTCTGGATATTTCTGCCTTGAACTTGGGATAGCTCCTCGAGGAGCTCATGCGCATCGTCGACGCGCGCTTTCGACTTGGAAGTGCGCGCTTTAGGCGATCTGCGGAGCCAATCGGTCTCTTTGCGCGCGCGATTGGCAAGCGAGCGTTCCTGTTCGAGCTGCCCTTTGAGGAACCCCTCTTTTTTTTCGAGGAAGTTAGAGTAGGAGCCGTCGATAGCAAAAATCCCTTTGGGGTAGACCGGATCGATCTCAAAAATGCGGTTGGTCGCATTTTGGAGAAAGTAGCGGTCGTGGCTGATGAGGAGATAGGTGGGAGCCTCGCGCAAAAGAAACTTTTCCAACCAGAGGATTCCTTCGAGATCGAGATGGTTCGTCGGTTCGTCGAGGAGAAGAAGATCGGGCGCAGAGATCAGTTCGTGTGCGATGCTTAACCGTTTTTTCCAGCCGCCCGAAAGTCGCGCTGCGGACGGCTCCTCGCCGGTAAAACCTAATTTGCTAAGCCAAATATCAATGATGAGCTCTTTTTCATAATCGGGAGTTTCTAAATTGTTTTTGAGGGCGTCTAAGAGAACTTGTTTGGGTGTGATATCGGGGAATTCGCAAGCTTGCGGCACATAGCCAACGCGTAGCCCTTGACGCATCGACAACACGCCAGAGTCCGGTTTTTCGAGCCCAGCGAGGATTTTCATCAGCGTCGATTTGCCTGCGCCATTGGGGCCGATGAGGCCGATTTGGTCTTTGGAAAAAACACTAAGCGACAGCTCTTCAAAGAGGACGCGACTGCCGAAGGATTTGCTTAAATCTTGACCGCTTAATAGAAGGCTCATCCTCATACTTTACCACGAGGAATAATAAAAGTCTTTGCCTAGATTGTGGATTTATTTTAAACTCGACCAGGAACATTAATAGGTATCGTACGTGAAAGATAAATTCGGGGTTTTTACAGCACTATTTTTGATTGCGAGTTTGTTTTACAGCTTCACTTTTTTACCAAGTAAACTGCACAAACCTAAAGTGTATGACTGTTTTTTGTTTTATAATGAATTAGAACTCCTTGAGCTCCGACTGAGCGAAATGAGTCCTTATGTAGATAAATTCGTGCTCGTTGAAGCCTGCGAAACCTTCCGGGGCCAGCCTAAATCATTCTTTTTTGATGAGAATAAGAGGCGCTATGAAAAGTATGCGGACAAAATTATTCATATCAAATTAAGCGAGCCCTATAAAACGGAAAACCCTTGGATTCGAGAGCGGTATCAGAGAGAACAGATTTTTCAAGGTCTCGCAGACTGCTGCGAAAATGATATCATTTTGCTTTCGGACCTCGACGAAGTGCCTCGAGGAACGTCGATTCCTGACATTGTAGAGAAGCTGACGGCTAAGGAATTCCAGGCGATCATCTGCGGCCAGAAGATGTACTATGGATATCTCAACCGGTATCAAGGGAGATGGCCCGGAACGGTTTGCGTCAACTACAAAGAAGCCAGACGGTTGACCTCCCGGTGGATGCGGAAACTGCGCAACATGAGGCCGCCCACACTCCGCAAAGCGCGTATCTCTAAAATCTGCCGCATCGAAAATACCGGCTGGCACTTCACCTCAATGGGAGGGATCGATAGATATATTAAAAAAATCGAGTCTTTTTCCCACTCAGAACTAGATACTCCCGAATTTAAAACCAAAGAAAACCTGCTCAAATTAATTCACAGCATGGAATTGCAGGATATTGATGATTCCTTTCCCCAGTTTATCAGGGATAATCGGGCCTATTTTGAGAGATTGGGATTTATCGACATGTCCGGCGTCCAAGGAACTCCTGCAGAGGCTTTCTTGGAGCCAGTAGATGATGATTAATAACTCAACTTGTCCCCCTACCTTGCTCGAGAGGTTGAGGGAGGATGGTAAAATACAAGTTTTGCGACGATTTCCAGGTCTTAAGACCTGTGCTTCGTCGTAAATCTTGCATCTTTCCTATCTCGCCCGCGCCCTAAGAAAGGGTAGGGGGAAAGTTGGGTTAATAACGCTTACGTTTCTGAAACTGGCTAGGTGTCCCGCCAAATTTTCTTTTGGGGCCGCTTTTTCTAGGGTATTGGCCATTAGGAGCAGGGCGTTGCTGCGCCTGTCCGCGGGGAGCTTGGCCTCTTGGGGCATGCTCGAAGGTTTGCTGGGGCTTCATTTTAGCTTCCATCCCAGGGATCTGGTGCGGGGTGATCTTTCTGCCGATGAACTTTTCAATGTCTCTCACGAGCTGACCATCTCTAGAGGCTGCGAAAGCGAGCGCGGTGCCTGAAGCGCCGGCTCTTCCGGTCCTGCCGATACGGTGCACGTAATCTTCTGTGCAGCGCGGGAGGTCGAAGTTGATCACGTGGCTCACAGTTTGCACATCAATTCCTCTAGCCGCAACGTCAGTTGCAACCAAAATCCGGATGTCGCCATCGCGGAGCTGTTTGATGGTCCGGGTGCGCTGTTTTTGCGTCATACCGCCGTGCAGAGGGGCCACAGGACGGCCATCTTTATATAACTTGCTCGCGAGCTGGTCGGCTTGCCGTTTTGTCGCTGTAAAAATAATGGTTTGATTGACGACCGGATCGTTCAAGATGTGGTCGAGAAGGCGATATTTATGGTCGATATTATCGACATGGAGCAGCTTTTGCTCGATGTTTTCATGGTTCGTTTTCTCTGGGGTGACGTGGATTTCCATCGGGTTGGTGAGAAGCCTGTTGGATAAATTGAGGACCAGCCCTTTCAGCGTCGCAGAAAACATGAGTGTTTGGCGCGTTTTTGGCAAGGAGGCCGCGATGTGTTCGACAGGTTTAATAAAGCCCATATCGAGCATCCGGTCGGCTTCGTCGAGGATGAACAGTTCCATGCGGGAGAAGTTGATCCTTCCCTGTTCGCAATGGTCGATCAAACGTCCTGGGGTTGCGACCAAAATGTCGTAGGGGCGCGATAACTCTCGGTTTTGGAGAGGATAAGGAGCGCCGCCGTAGATACAGACTGTTTTTGCGCGGGAAATATATTTACTATACTTGGCAGATTCCACGGCGACCTGCATGGCGAGTTCGCGTGTGGGAACCAAGATCAAAATGCGCGGTCCATGTCCTTGTACAAGGGAGGGGACAGTCAAACGCATCAAAGCAGGAAGAAGAAATGCCACCGTTTTTCCAGTGCCTGTTTGGGCAGAAGCGCGCAAGTCGAACCCTTGGATAATTTTCGGGATCGCTTTCGCCTGGATCGGTGTGGGGACGGTTAATCCTTCTTCTTCTAGTGCTTTGAGGATGTTCGCGTCGGAAATGAAATCATTAAAAGACATGTTTTTTACTTTTGTTTTGGTGTAATTCGCAAATTATAACAGGGCTCTTCTATTAAACATAGCTATTTATACCCAAACAACTTGAAAAGTTGGTTTTTGGCTGCGTTGGCCTTACCCCCCCAAATTCTTGTTCTCGCTTGCGCCTTGCCTCTCGGCAATGGTCGCTCGCTCCAAATAAATTTTTTTTGGGGCCTTCTTGCCGTATTCCCAACTTTTCAAGGTGTTTGGGTATAATTTTCGAGTGTAAAAAAATATTTGATTTTGGTTGAGACTTATGCTAGAACGGGGAAATGATGGGTAAACTTATAATTTTAGGCCTGGCTCTATCCGCCCAGCTCTCCGCTATAACCCCTGAAGACGCGCTCCTGCGTCTCAAAGAAGGGAACGACCGATTCACATCAGACAGCTCTACCCACCCCGACCGGACGGCGGAACGGCGCCAAGAGACCTCGGAGACCCAAGAGCCGTTTGCTACTATATTAGGCTGTTCCGACTCGCGCGTGGCTCCTGAAATTATTTTTGACCAGGGGATCGGCGACCTATTCATTGTCCGGGTAGCTGGTAATATTTCAGGTCCCATAGAATTGGACAGTATCGAATATTCAGTCGTCTATCTCCATTCGTCGTTGATCGTAGTCTTAGGCCATGAAAACTGCGGGGCGGTCAAAGCGGTCTTGCACGGGATGACAAAAGATATTGAAGCGGTCGCGGAACTGATCCAGCCCGCCGCAAAAAAGACAAAAGATCTGACGAAGAATCGCTTGGAGAACACCATCCAGCTCAATGCCAAAATGGTGGCCGAGCAGTTGCGAAAAAGCCCCGTTCTCAGCCGTTATATCAAAGAAAAGAAATTGGAGATCGTTGCCGGCTATTATGATTTCCACGACGGCAAAGTCCTTATTCTTCCCCGATAACCCTACGATTCACTCCCGTTCAAAGTTTTAATCATAAAATTGGGAAGTGCAAACGAGGCTTTGTGAACTTCTGGCGTGTAATATTTCATTTCCCCAGCAACATCTCCGAGCCGTTCTTTTAACTCTTCAATCGAAATCGCTTGGGCCTCTTCTCTGTCGGTCGCCCAACCAAAGGCCATGAAGCCTCCTGCATAGGTGGGGACGGCGCCGATATAGTAGGTGGCCGTCTTAAAGTGGTCCTTCAAGTTTTTGTTGACGCGGACGCATTCCTCCTTTTGCAGATAAGGAACTCCGCTTTGGTTGACAAAGATCCCTCCGTCCGAGAGTAGCTGGTGGCAATCTCCATAGAACTCTGAGGTGAAAAGCACCTCTCCAGGGCCGATGGGGTCGGTGGAATCGCATACAATCACGTCATACTTTTCTTGGCAGTTTTTGACATATTGGCAGCCATCTTGGATGACGATTTCCACGCGGGGGTCGTCAAATGCCCCCTGAGAAAGCGAGGGAAGGTGCTTTTTCGTAAATTCGATAACGGAGGGATCGATCTCAACAAGGACTACGCTTTCTAAGGTTTTATGCTTGAGGATCTCGCGGAGCGAGCCCCCATCTCCTCCGCCGATCACAAGGGCGGTTTTCACATTACCGTGGGTGAGGAAAGGTACGTGGATCAGCATTTCGTGGTAGACGAACTCATCGCCTTCCGTTAATTGGATGACGCCATCTAAGGCGAGGACTTTCCCAAAGAGGGGATTATTAAAGATGATGAGATGTTGCAGCTCTGTTTTTTCCTCATAGAGGATTTCCTCTACGAGGAATGTTTGCCTCCATTCGGGGTGGAGGGTTTCTCCATACCAAGATTCGCCATAAGCCGCTAGCGACCCGCACATCATAGAGAGAGCAAACATCCAGTTCTTCATCATAACTCCTTTGTTTTTTCAAGGCCCACTATTGGAAAGGAAGCAAAAATTTTGGTCAACAAATAATTCCTGTCCTTGATTTGTGTATTGATAATTGAAGTAAATGAATGTTTGTATTACAGGTAAGGTAATTATGCCTTGTTATTCTGCATGCCTTATAAATCTTTCGGTTTTTATTTTAATTTTCATTAGCGGGTGCGCGCCCATTCCTGAGCATGATATGGCATGTATGGTCCAATCTCTGGAGTGCGATCAGGTTGTGGACGATGCGCTGACCGCAGATGAATTTCAGAAAGGGGATTGGCCCAAGGTGGCCTGGTGGGAAGACTTTAACGATCCGGCGCTCACCCGCCTCATTGGCCAGGCCTTGGAATTGAGCCCTACACTGCAACGCGCGGAGGCGCGGCTCAAAGCGGCAGCCCAAAAAGCCCTGCAGAAAAGATCTGCTCTTTTCCCTGAAATCGACGGTTCTGCGGACACGAACTGGCAACACTATGCCAAGGACAGCTTCTTCCGCGCCTTCGCTCCACAGATTCCCGCTGTGATCAACGAGATCAATTTGGGCCTCTCATTCATCTATGAATTCGATTTCTGGGGAAAAAATCGGGACCTGTTCCAGGCAGCTCAAGGGTTGATGCGGGCTGAGATCGCAGAGAAAAAACAGGCGGAGCTCATTTTGACGACCTCGATCGCCTATGGATATATGCAGCTTCAGTTCCTCCTTCAAAAACAGAAAATTTTGCAGCAGATGAAGGTGAATGAGGCCACGATTGCTGTGATCCATTCGAAGCGTCAAGACCATGCCATCGGTTCCATATCGCCTGTCCTCCAGGCTCAAACAGACACTTTGGATGTGCAAGCGATGCTGATTGGCGTAGAGCAGCAGATCCAAGAAGAGCTTCACGAGCTAAAGGCTCTGGCGGGATTGGGGCAAGACGCGGAATTGGAAATTGCCGCGATGCCGCTCCAGAAGGCTGAGGTGGCCATTCCCGAAAAGCTTTCGCTAGACCTCATCGCGCGCAGGCCTGATCTGCTCGCCCAAAAAGAGCGAACGGAAGCTCTTGCCAAAGAAGTGGGCGCCGCGAAGACCGATTTTTATCCCAATATCAACTTAAGCGCCTTTGCTGGGTTGGATAGTATTTATTCCTGGACTTTGTTCCGCTCCCAGAACTACAGCGGCTTTGTCGAGCCGGCGATCCATCTCCCCATTTTTACCGCGGGGCGTCTCAAGGCCCAACTGATGGAAAAAGTGGCCCTTTTCAATGAGGCGGTTTTCACCTATAACGGGATGATCTTGCAAATTGCCAAAGAAGTGGCCGACAGCCTCACTGCGGTCTCCTATCTTCAAAGGCAAATCGAGGTGAGAGAACTTTCTGTCCGTTCGCTTGAACAAGAGGCGGGCTTTGTGGCGCGCCGCTACGAGCATGCCCTGGAAAGCCAACTCTCGATGCTGAGCGCGCAGAATAGCGTTTTGGAAATGCAGCTCATGCAGACGGCTTTGCAATACGCCAAACAGCAGGCCAATATTCAGTTGATTAGAGCCTTAGGAGGTGGATACTGTGAGTAGCCCAACGCTTCCCCAACCCCAGACCAACCACCGCACCCGTAGAATGACCATCATTGCCGTGGCGATTTTTCTGCTTTGCGGACTCGCGTATGGGATCTATTGGTTCGGGTGGGGACAATATTCTGAGAAGACCGATGACTCCTACGTGAACGGAAACATGATCATTCTCATGGCGCAGGAGGAGGGGATCATCACAAAGATCCTCGCCGACAATACTCAGCTCGTCGAGGAGGGGCAGCCGCTCGTCGAGCTTGACCGCCATGACTTTGAGATCGCTTTAGATGGGACCAAGGCTGATTTAGCGAACGCCGTGCGCGAGGTTGCACAGCTATTCATTAAAGTCGAAGAACTCGATGCGAAACGGGAGATCAGCCGCGCTGAGCTGACCCGGGCGTCCCTTGACTATGAACACCGCCAGATCCTCGTCGAGGATGGAAGCATTTCTCGGGAAGATTTTGAGCATAGCGAAACGACGCTCAGCGGCGCTTTTGCCGCCGTGATCGAAGTGGAAAAACAAATTGGAGCTGCAGTCGCAGAGGTGCAGAATACCACCTTAGAGATGCATCCCAAAGTGGAAATGGCAAAATCGGAATTGCGACAGGCCTATCTCGCTCTGCACCGCTGCACAGTTCTCGCCCCCGCGCGGGGAATTATCACTCAAAGAAGCGCTCAAGTAGGACAGCGGGTGACGGCGACAGCGCCGCTTTTGGCGGTGGTCCCGCTTGACCAAATGTGGGTAGATGCGAACTTAAGAGAGGTCAACCTCAGAAATATCCGTATTGGCCAGCCTGTTGAACTGATCTCCGATATGTATGGCCACTCGATAAAATATCACGGGAAAGTTGTGGGGCTCAATCCGGGAACGGGTAGCGTGTTTTCTATCCTTCCGCCCCAAAATGCTACGGGTAATTGGATCAAGATCATCCAGCGTATTCCCGTGAAAATTTCTCTGGATCCTAAAGAGGTGGCCGAACATCCCTTAGTGTTGGGATTAACGATGACGACGAAGATTGACACCCACAGCAGAAACGGCCTGCGCCTTCCTGCGGCCACCGCTCCCCAACCGATCTATGAAACCAAAGTCTATGCCGACGAGCTTGCAGGTGTAGATGAGATGATCCGAAAGATCATCCAAGAAAATTATGACAATCGATCTAACTAATATCGAGAAAAAGGTCCTATTTCTCTGTCTATCGCTCGCGACATTCATGATCATTCTCGACTATTCGATCGCCAACGTTTCGATCCCTTATATTGCTGGGAACCTCGGGGCGAGCGTCGACCAAGGGACCTATGTGATCACCTCGTTTGCCGTCGGCAACGCCATCGGCCTTTCGATGACCGGATGGCTGACAAAACGGGTGGGGGAAATTAAGCTCTATGTTCTCTCGATCTCTCTATTTACCCTCATTTCTTGGTTGTGTGGCGCATCGGTGAATCTAACGATGCTTGTCATTTGCCGCTGTTTGCAAGGATTTGTAGCGGGCCCCATCATTCCGCTCAGTCAAAGTCTTCTGATTAGCACTGGATCGCCCGCTACGCGCTCAAGAGATTTGGCGATCTGGACCACCATCATTGTGACCGCGCCGGTCGCAGGGCCTGTATTGGGAGGCTATCTTTCCGATTGGTATTCGTGGACGTGGATCTTTTACATCAACATTCCCATCGGCGTCTTTTGCGCCTTTGTTATCTGGGCCATCATGCGCCGCTATGAAACGGCGATCGAAAAAGTGGCCACCGATATTCCTGGCATGATCCTACTTGCGCTGGGCGTTCTCTGTTTGCAAGTCTTACTCGATAAGGGGCAGCAGTGGGACTGGATGAATTCCAACGTGATCCGGATGCTAGGGATTGGAACGATCGTTTGTTTTACCTTACTCTTGATCCGAGAGCTGACCCACAAAAATCCATTTTTAGATCTGCGCCTCTTTGCGTTCCCCTCGTTTTCCCTTTCGATCGTCTCCTTAGCCGTCTCTTATGCCATTTATTTCGGCACCATTGTTCTCGTTCCCCTGTGGCTCCAGCAATACATGGGATACAACGCGGTGTGGGCCGGGATTGCAGTATGTTCCTTAGGAATAGGACCGGTGCTATTTTCTATGATCACCCCTAAGATGATTAAAAGAATCGGCAATCTTCGGACCCTAATGTTTGGATTCAGCCTGTTTGCCGCCGCTTGTTTTTATGGAGCGCTGTTCACGACTGAAGTGGACCTGCAGCATCTTTCTCTCTCCCGCTTTGTTTTTGGGGTAGCGATCGTCTTCTACATCAACCCATTGATTGGGATGAGCGTGGAGGATATTCCTGCAGCAAGCCTGCCCAGCGCCGCAGGGATTTTTCACTTTGTCCGCGCGATGGTAGGGGGAATTGGAACTTCAGTTTTTACGACATTGTGGGAGCGGCGGACGATCTTCCACCATGAGAGGATAGGATCGATGCTCACGTCGTTTAACCCTTCGACGCCGAAGGTAACCGATGAGAGATCTATAGCCCTGCTGAATAACGCCATGGACCAGCAGGCGGCGATGCTTTCGATCAACGACACGTTTTATTTGATGGGATGGCTATTCATTGGATTAATCGTGCTGCTAGGCTCGCGATTCGTCTACGATAGATACGTCCGCTCATTGCGTGAACCCGCCGCCGATCTGAGATCTTCGCTTAGTCAGGAGAGTTACGTTCCGAGCGCTCAGGAGCGCAAACCCAATCAGGAACCAAACGCCTAAAGAGGGGAGATGAGTCCATTCGATCATCCCTGTGATCACCATCGGGGCGCAGCCCATTAAAGAGTAGGCCACGTTGTAGCAGAGAGCAATTCCAGTGTAGCGCACTGGAGTTGGGAAGGTCTCTGCGAGCAGCGCGAAATAGCTCGTCATAATGAATGAGAGCACTGTCTGATAGAGCATCATAAAAATAATTAAGACAGCGAGTCCTCCGATCTTGAGAAGACTAAAGAGAGGGATGGCGAGGAGTGCAAAAATAAGGCATGTCGAGACAAAAACCTTGGCTCTACCCAAACGGTCTACGACAAGTCCAGAGCAGGGGAGAACAACGACCGACCACAAAAGGCCCCACATCATCGCAAAATAGACATCAGCCGTGGGATAGGAAAAATAGGCGGTTATGTAGGTCGGCATATAGAGAGCGAAGATCACCATGGAAGCCATAAAACCCGTTACCCCCATCCCTAAAAAGAGCTCTTTTCGATAATCGCGGATGAGGCAAAGAAACGGTTCTCTGACAGAGACTCTTTCTCGCTTTGATTGCAGATTAGAAAATTCGGGCGTTTCGTGGAGGTGTTTGCGGATAAAAAAGTTGGCGAACGCAAGAATTCCCCCAAATAAGAAAGGAATGCGCCAAGCCCAGGCATTGATCGCCTCACTGCCCGCTTGTTTGGTGAGCAGGAAGAGGATAAAAGAGGCTAAACTCGAGCCTAAGCTGACGCTGGAGATCACAAAACCGGAATAGGTGCTCTGCTTTTGTTTTTCGGCATATTCGCACACCACGGTGATGGCTCCAGGAAGTTCCGCTCCAAAGGAGAGGCCTTGAAGGATTCGAAGAAAAACCAGCAAACAGGGTGCTACAATTCCAATCTCTTTATAGGTAGGGAGCAACCCAATGCAAAAGGTGGCGGTTGCCATTAGCAGCATCACCGAGAGGAAAGTCTTTTTGCGGCCGAATGTATCGCCGATCATTCCAAACAAAATGCCGCCGAACGGGCGCGCGATGTAGCCGACGGCGAAGACGCAAAAAGATTTGATCAGCGCAACTGTGGGTGTCGTGCTGGGAAAAAAGAGGGCGCCGAGATATCCGGCCATCATCGCATAAATGATGAAGTCGTAATACTCTAGGCCAGCGCCTAGGCTCGAAAGGAAGGTAGCTCGTCGTGCCGCTTTACTCATACCCTATAGGATAGGTCGCCTTTGCCATTTGACGCAAAGTTTTTTTATCTAGGATAAGCTGGAAGTTGACAGACAAAATTTTCCTATGCATGATGGGATCTTCGTTTATCAATTTTGAATTAGAAAACCCCTCTAGGAGTTTAACTATGACCCTTCGATTGACTGTAGTTCCCTTGCTCGCCGCGATCTCCCTCCAAGCAGAGGAAATGAAAGAATTGGACGATAGTGCCATGATCTCTTATAACACCGTTACCGAGGTGCGCAAGGCCCTCCCCTGCAATGAGGAATTAGAACCGCTGCCCTGCAAAGAAGAGTTGATGCCCGCTTATAACGCCTCAGCGCGCATCCCTTTGAAAGAGTGCAATGTCGCCTCCTTCTCCGGTAGTTTCATTTGGTGGCAAGCGACTCAAGACGATATGGACGTAGCTTACAAGGCATCGAGCTCCCTCATTAATAGCCAGGGAGGAACCAGCTGGGCAGGCGGAAAAGTCGTCCAAATGCAAACACATTTCCGGCCCGGTTTTAAACTTGGAGTCGCTTACGCATTTCCCTACGACAACTGGGAATGGTTCATGGACTACACCACGCTCCACATGTCAAACCATGTAAAGGCGTCAAAAGATCCCCAAGGCTTCCTTTTGGCGAGCTGGATTTCCCCGATCCTGCTTGAAAACAATGCCGCCACCGGTTTGTCTGCCCACTGGCGCTTAGAATCTGACTTTGTCAACGTTGAGGTGGGACGCCGGTTTTACGCGGGCAAAAAACTGGTGCTCAAGCCCCACATCGGTGTGGCGGGCGCTTTTATCGACCAGCGGTTTCGGGTCAATTGCGATACGGCCAGTTTTCTTCAGGTCTACACTAAGAATAAAAGTGACGGAAGAGCTGTCGGCCCCCGATTTGGGGTCGACGCCAATTGGTACCTAACGCGCAATTTCAGCATGGTGGGTAAATTTGGAGCTGACATGCTCTACGAACATTTCGAGCTCAAAATGTGGCAGTCGGCCTCCAACGATTCGACGATCACAGCTCATTCCTCTAACAACCTCAATACCTTCCGCCCGGAAATGGACCTCTACTTCGGCTTCTCTTGGGAGTTCTATTTTGCGAACAATGGGATGGGATTTGCGCTTGAAGGTGGATACGACGCCCAAGTGTGGTGGAACCAAAACATGATGCGCTGGTACAATGACAGTTCTTGGGTAGCTCATCCCACAGGGAATCTCTACCTCCAAGGGTTTACTTTAACGGCGAAATTGGATTTCTAACCAACGTGAAGATCATAGATCTGACCCACCTCCTCAACGGCGACATTCCCACATGGAATGGGACCTGCGGGTTCCATTCCGAGATCAAGATGGACTATCCCAAAGGCTGCAGGGTCCAGCAATATAAAATGCACGCCGGAGTCGGCACCCATATGGATGCCCCTTCCCATTTCTACAAAGACGGCAAGCACATCGCCGATATGCCCCTCGAGCAGCTCATTGTTCCCGGGCATGTGATCGACGTCACCAAGCGCCGGGCCCCCGATCTTTTAATTTCACCCGCAGATCTCAAAGCCTATGAAGAGAAGCACGGCAAAATCGAAAAAAACAGTTTAGTGATCGGTTATACCGGCTGGGGCGCTTTTTGGAATGACACCACGCGCTACCGCAATGCGGATGCCAAAGGCAAAATGCATTTCCCCGGGTTCAGCAAAAAGGCCGCGGAGTTTCTTTTGGAGAGGGACATTGCGGGCTTGGGGATCGACACCTTATCGCCAGACGGTTCCAATCACGGCTTTCCGGTTCACGAGCTGATTCTAGGGGCGGGAAAGTATATCCTGGAGAATTTAACGAACCTCGACAAACTGCCCCCCAAAGGGGCCCTCTGCCTCGCGCTGCCGATCAAAGTGGATCAGGGGACAGAGGCTGCCGTCCGCGCGGTCGCTCTTTTGTCTGCTACCTTTCCCACCGTGAAATGATACACAAAACAGTTGTCCTGATGCTCGAGCGCTCTTTCAAGCGCATGGTCTTGCTCAAAACAAGAGGCTAATTCTTTAGGGATCGTACGGCGCGACATGAATTGACGGATCGAAAAGCGGGCGCCCGGTTTTGCCGTGCGGTGCAGTTCTCGGAGCAGCGTCAGAAAATCTGCATCGCTGATATAAGAGGCGACGTCCGATAGAGAAAAGCAGTCGATGCTCTCCGAGGGAGCTTGTTTTAAGTAGCTGACGAGGTCGATTGTCTGCGTGGTCAGCCGCGAAAGGCGAGGACGGATCGCATCGGCTCCTCCTTCTGTGAGATAGGGAGGAAAGGCGATGGGGTCTACAACCCCTTTGAGAATGAGTGATAAAAAGTAGTTCTCTTTGGCGAGGAAGTGTTCAAGGTTATAGTTCATCCGTTCACGCACATAGATGCCCGGGTGTATCTTCGGATCGACATAAGCGTAGAGGCCCGGATCTTTCACAGTGAGACGTGTCAATGCCGGATGCAGAGCGTAGTAGAAAGCTTTTTTCCAGATTGCGGTATCCCATTCCTTCTTCAGAAAGAGCTTTTGTTCTTCCACCGAATCAAACTGGAAAAGCCGATCGATTTTCGATCCGCGGGTGAGCTTTAAAATTTTTGCTAAATTACTGCAGAGCCGCTCGGTGGTTCCCTGGTAGAGGATCCCTTTGCGGATCATTCCAGAAGAAAAAGGGACCGAAGTGCCGATGCGGAGCAAAAGCTCTTCGCGGTATTTGCAGGGTATGGCTCCTAAAAAGGCGAGATAGTCTTCAAAAGATAGAGACTCTAGCGCCGCCTTTTTTAGTTCCAATAGGGCATTTTGCAGCGGGTTCGCGTCGACGCTGATGAGCTTGCGGCATTCGGAGAGGAGGAGATGGAGCGGGCGGTCGCCGCTGGCAGTGACGCAAAGGACCGTATCATTCGGTTGGATTTTGAGCGCCTGGGCCTCGGTTTTCCAGTCTTCATTGCCAAAGCTATAGCTTAACCTAGAAAAAAATGACGCCAAATTCTCTCCTATAAATAATGCTATTCAGAGAATTGTCGCAGCGAGGATTAGAAAAACAACAAGACTCAAATATTTTCTATAGGGGAATTTATTTTGTTAGGCAAGAAAAGAAAAAAACTTTTTCCTGAAGGGCTCTCTTAAAGTGCCCTCTTCGGAAAAAGTTTTTTGCAGGAATCGGAAAGCTGGGTTTTCTAGTCTAATTGAACATTGTTGAGTTTTCCGTAAAACTCTCCACCGATCGAGCTCGTGAGGACTGTGCAGGAAAGGATGAGAGCTGATAAAGGAGAGATCACAGATCCGAACGTTGTAAGGGTCAAGAGAGAGCCATTAAAGACGAGTTTAATCGCCGCGAGCGTCTGTTTTTTTATGTCGAGGTCTGCGGTAGGGGCAGCGGTGGGGAGGGCGTAGAATGCTTTTCCTGCGCCCCATCCAAACCGGACGATGTTGAAGCGGCTTTCCCATGTTTTTAGGATGGCTGAATCCATCATAGAAACACCTTTTTTCGCTAAGAACCCGAGGCATTTGAACACGGTAGCTGCAAATGAGGAAACTTTGGCAGAAAGTTCGCCCACATCAAAACCAGTAACGAGGAACTCGGAACCCTTCCAACACCAATCCTTGACCTTTATACAAATCTCGCCGATTTTTTCTAGAGCGCCATAAAGCTTAGGGTAAAGTTCTGCGATGTCGATACCGGTTCCTGCGTCATCGGCAAGATTCCGGACATTTTCTGAAATTAGTGTTCGATGACCGTTATAGTGTGCGATATCAAGAATTACTTTAACAGGTTTGAACATTAAATCATTTGCGCCGTTAAAGGTTTTTGTGTAGTTATGAGCCACACTAAGTACAGTTGGTACAGGTACAGTTCTATTAGCTACAGGAGTTGCCATATTGACCTCATAGGTTGATGAATGAAGCAAAAAGAATGGCTTTTAAAGGAATTATTTGCAAAGAAAATATAAAGAGCTGTACACCCATCGTAAGGCAAGAAAAGAAAAAAACTTTTTCATGAAAGGCAGGTTTAAAGTGCCCTCTTCGGAAAAAGTTTTTTGCAGGATTCGGTAAACGGAACTCTTTAGTCAAGACCGGTGAGCTTTCCGTAAAACTCTGTTGCAATCGAGCTCGTGAGAACTGAGCAGGAGAGGAAAAGAGCTGAGAACGGTGTGATCACAGATCCGAAAGCTGTAAGGGCCAAGAGAGAGCCGTTGAAGACAAGTTTAATCGCGGAGAACGTTTTTTCTTGAGTTTCTCGATCTGTAGTGGCGACATCTCTAGAGAGGCTGTCGACTGCTTTGAATGTGCCCCATCCAAACCGGACGATGTTGAAGCGGCTTTCCCATGTTTTTAGGATGGCTGAATCCATCATAGAAACGCCTTTTCTTGCTATGAATCCGAGGCATTTGAACACGGTGGCTACAAATGCGGAAACTTTTGAAGAAAGTTCGCCTAAATTAAAGAGGCCGGGAGCGTTGAAAAATGTGAACACTTTGCCAGCCACATCGTAGAGCTTAGGGAAAATCTCTGTGAAGTCGAGGGCTGTTCCTGCGTCATCGGCAAGATTTCGGACGTTTTCAGTAATTCTCGTTTGTCTGCCGTTATAGTGTGCGATATCGAGAATCGTTTTTACCGGTTTGAATACTAAGTCTTTTGCGCCAGAGACGGTTTGGATGTAATCGTAAGCCGTGCCAAGAACAGTTCTATTAGCTACAGGAGTTGCCATATTGACCTCAAAGTTGAAGATTGAAGGAAGGAGAATCGCTTAAAAAGGGGTTTTTTGTAAAGAAAAATAAAGGCCCGCCAGGACAGGCCCTTATTTCTTTTTCTAAATGATCAGATTTATTATTTGTCTGTCGCTCCGGCAGTGTCAGTGGCTGCTACGGTTGTTGTCGTGGCCGCTACGGCGGGTTTCCCTAGGATCGCATCTACTGATTGATCGACATCATTTGGCCAATAGTAGGAGAGTCCAGATCTCAGTCCCGAGATAGGAGCTCCGGCTCTGATCAGCGTAATGAGGCGGCTCTCTTCTCCCTCAAGGACGCTCATTCTTTCTTTCATTTGTACGAGGGCTGTTTCCGCGACGACTTGATGGCGAATGAGGTGCTGCTGCTGCTCTAAACAAAGTTTTTGAGCTTTTTCCAGTGTGTTTACAAACTCTGGATTCATCCGTTTTAAAGTCTCCAGATCTTGAGCCGATAGGTGCGGACGCTGCGTATACTTGATCGCATCGTTGAGCTGGACCAGAAGCGTTTCTGTCTTCCCTACCACTTCCTTAAATTGCGCTCTTTTGGCATCGCAATCTTTTTTGACAGCGGCAAGCTCTTCTTGGTTGATTGGTTGCGAATTTGCGTGTTGGAAAATTTTTAATTGGACGACCAAGGTTCCTCTGACGAACTCAATCAAGCCCACGGTATTCATCATGGACTGGCGCAATGCCTTGGACGCTCCAATGACTTCTTCGTACGTCCCCTGGACAGATTTTACTTCTTTTGCTTCTGCAGCAGCTTCGGCGACCGTTTTCTTTTCAGGAAGCTTAGGGGCTCCGCCAAACCATCCGCCAGCAGTTGGGCTTAAAGCTTCAACTTTAGCGTTCAGGTCGACCAGTTCGTTAAAGAATCCTACAGCCGTTGCCTGTATTTTTTTGATATCGCCGGCCAAGTTGAGGTCAAGACGCTCGATCGTTTCTAGAGCTTCTGCGGCAAGCGCTGGGCGGTCAATATACTCAAACCCAATTTTAACATTGCTTTTAAAAAGGGTTGCATTGGTCTTCAGGTCTTCAGCTTCTTGGGCGGCTTTGGCGGCTTTGGCGGCGGCATCCTGTTCTACTTCTGTTGCCGCGACTGCAGCAGGTTTTTGGGGGAAATGTGTGGTGAAGTCCGCGTTTAGTCTGTCATAGACGCCTTGCATCGTTTGGGTGGTGACATCGAGTTTAAGCATAGAATCCTCCTTCCTTTAAATTGTATTTTTCCTGTCCCAATTTCAATCGCTTCCCAGGGAGGAAATCGGGACGGCCTTTAGGTTGTGTGCTCTCGCAGCGTCAACTTAAATTTAAGTTTACAGTAGGTAGGTGATATTTTAAAGAATATTTAAAGAATTTGTTAACCTTTCACTACGAGGTGAGGGCGAAGGCGGGCGACCTTATCGGCGAGTTTGGCCTCAGAAACGGCCTCTACGACGCTATCGACGTCTTTATAGGCGTCGGGCATCTCCTCGGCAATCGTACGGTAGGAAGAGGCCATGACCTGCACCCCTTGGGCCTCCATGTGCATTTTGATGTCCTTGTCCTTCCAGTTCTTCATCGATTGGACTCGGCTCTGGGCTCTGCCGGCCCCATGGCAGCAACTGCAAAACGTGAGGGGGTTGCCCAGGCCCACCAAAAGATAGCTGGCCCGGCCCATATCCCCAGGGACGAGCACCGGCTGACCCGTTTTTCTGAAAATAGGCGCTAATTCGTCCGACCCAGGTCCGTAGGCCCTCGTGGCCCCTTTGCGATGGACGCAGAGCTTTTTGCCCCCGTGGACTTCAAATTTAGCGATGTTGTGGCATACATCATAAACCAGACGGATTTTTTCCGGAAAGATATGGAGCACTTCCTGAAAAGCGGTGCGCACGCCGTGCAAAATCTGCTGCCTATTGTTGAACGCGTAATTGGCCGCCGCCGCCATCGCCGCAAAATACTGCTTCCCTTCAGGGCTCTGCAGAGGCGCTGCGACGAGCTGCCGATCGGGAAGCCCCTCTGCAAAACCTTTGGCGATGAAAGCATCCAACGTGTCTTGGCACACTTGGTGCCCAAATCCTCTAGAGCCCGAATGGATGAGCACATACGTTTGCCCTTCCTGTACATCCCAAGCTGCGGCTATGTCGGGCAGGAAGATCTTTTGCACCTCGCCGATCTCGATAAAATGGTTGCCGGAGCCGATCGATCCGAGTTGATCTCTGCCGCGCAAAATAGCGGTTGAGGAGATCGCATGCATGTCGGCGCCTTCGATTTTACCGTTGCTCTCCATGTGCTCGAGATCTTGGGCAAAACCAAACCCTTGCTCGATCGACCATTTAGCGCCCTGGATGAGTAGCTTCTTGTAATCTTGCTCCTGGAGCGTTTTTCCTTTGTGCCCTTTGCCCACGCCGGAAGGGATCAGCTCAAAGATTTTGGCTAGCAAGGTTGTTTTTGTTTTTTCTGTCAGCTCCGCAAAGCGGATCGGCGCGATCGCAAGCCGCACTCCGCAGTTGATATCATAGCCGACGCCGCCGGGGCTGATCACCCCATTTTCCGCATCCATCGCTGCGATGCCCCCAATCGGAAATCCGTAGCCCCAGTGGATATCGGGCATGGCGATGCTATACCCGACGATCCCCGGAAGATAGGCTACATTGCGGACTTGCTCCAGCGGTTTTTCAATGGAGGGATCTTTAAGCAGCGCCTCATTGGCAATGATCAAGCCGGGCACGCGCATCCCTTTTTCTTTTGCCAGCACATAGGTGGCGGGACCGATTTTTTTAAGGCTGCTAGACATCGACGATCATCTCCCAGAGAAGCAATCCCTCTTTTTGCAAGATTTCTCCATGAAAACTCACCGCCTTAAAAGGGCAGCCGATCTCTTGGTCGGCAAGAGAAATGCCTCGATTGAGCTCCGTGATCAACGCATCTAAAGATTTGGGAAGAACCCTAGAAAAATAGCGCAGGAATTCGGGGAACTTGAAACTCAAGGCAATTTGCGCATGAACGAATAAGGCGGCTAAGTTTTCTCCCCGGATCAAAAAAGCGATGTCGGCCGTATGTTCCAGCTCTTCGAAAGGAGGAGTAAGCGGATAAGTCCATAACGGTACGTAATTGAGATGACCCACACTTTCATATAAATGGATCGCGCGGACAGCTATCGGGAACTCTTCGAAACTCTCCTTCCACGCTTCCTTGTCAAAGGGGCTGCGCGCGACCGTGACGTGGGGAAGAAAAGCTCTTTTGTCCGGAAGGGAGAGCCATTTTTGAAGCTCCATGTGCAGGGGGGCAATGTCTCCTTGTAGCCACTCGATATAATAGGCGGCGACTTTGGGATCTCCTTCAGGAATAAATAGGAGTCGATTGCACCAGCCCACCGGGCCTACAATAAAAGAAGGTTTCGGAAATTGAGGGAGGAGTTGCTTAATCGCGGGGAGTGAAGTGTTTCCTAAGAAGGTAAGCGTGAGATGCCGCTCCGTTTCCGCGATCATCCTGGCTGGGGGTAAATGGGGCCAGGGCGCAAAAACCTCCGCCCCAAAAAACATCCGTTTTTCATCATCCATGTTTGTATACTACCTATGGATGATGAAAAACGGAATAGGGATCCCGAAGGATCTCCTTACGCTGATTTCTTGACGCCGAAGCCAAGGAACAGAGCTACGATACCGATCGCCAAATGGAGCCAGCTGTTGGCTGGATTGTTGGCGATAAGACCTAAGATGTTTTGATCTCCGTGCATGAAACCGACGATCGCTACAATCACCCAGACAATCCCGAAAATAGCAAAGAAGAGCTTTGCTGCATAGGAGCTTGTAAATCCTGTCCAAATTGCGATCACGCCAATAGCCATATGAACCACATTGTGCGCGGCGTTCGTTTTGAATATCCCGTAGATCATTCCGTCGGTTGTAATTGATGGCATAAAGCCAATGATCCCAAAACCGATCAATGCGAGACCAAAAATCACAGCCAAAGTTCTAAGCATAATGCCTCCCTCTATATAACTCTCACATAATCTTTTATAATAATATAGATCAAGAGTAATAAATTAATAGAGTTAGAAAAGGGTGTCTTCGGGAAAGTAAATGCCCACTACTTTCCACTTGGAAAACAATGGGCATTTAGCAAGAAATCGAGTTAATTATTCGTCTGCAACTTTACGCTTTGCGGTGATTGCAGCAAATAGAGCGCTAGTTCCACCCATAGGATTAGGTCTGGAAGATACAGCTGGACCTGAAGTTGCCGGAGGTGAAGGCGGTGGAACGACACTAGATATTGTCGGATTCGTAACCATTGTAGCATTATTACCCTGACTTGATCGAGTGGACAGGGCGATTGAGGTTGGTAGCGGGATCAGGGATTCTACAGGCGCAGGCGGGAGCTGCGCTTGAAGTTTTACAACTTCTGCGCGTTGTTTTACCATTGTGGCCTCGAAATTGGAAACCTTTTTTGCCAGGCTTGGTTTTCCTGTTTTAAGATCTCCGTTAAGGTTTTTTTCTGCGCTTTCTAAAGCTGCTACTAGGGCTCCGTGTTGTTCAAGGGCCTGTTCTGACGCAGCGTCATCACCCGCTATAGCAGCATCTATCGATCGCTGCTTAGTCATTGCAATTTCTTCCTGAAGTCTAACGATTTCTGCAGTCACTCGTCGGATCGTAGCATGCGCTGAACGGATGTTTGATTCTGTGGTCGCGAGCTGTTTTGTCACTTTTTTGAATTTACTTTCCGGGGTTTCTTCAACGGGAGCTTGCGCTACTACGGGTCCAGCAGCCAATTGGTCGAGGCGCGCTTGAGCCAAAACAATGAAGCGGTCAGCCAAAGCTAAACATTCCTTTTCAGTAATGAGTTTCAGTTCCTCTTCCGAGCGTCCGAGATATACCTTGCCCAGAATTCCCAGTTTACGAGCAGCAAGAGTCGCGACATTATCTCTATTTTTACCGATTTCGTCTAGGGTGATGCCCGTCGCTCCCTTTGCTTTAACTCTGTAGAGACCGATGCTTTCGTTCAGCGCGGCGATCTCTCTTAAATAGGTTCTGATATCTTCTATCGCATTGCGCAAAGTTTGAGGTTCGTTGCGTTGCTCCATCTGCCGTTTCATCTGTTGTTGAGCATTTAATTCTGCGATCTGTACAGCAGTTAGCTCCGGGATGAGAATGGGAAGCGTGTATTCGGTGATTCTTTTGGCCTGTTCAGGAGTTAAACCGGCATCCAATATTAGCGCGGGAGCTTCCGCCTTAGTTTTGATCAGGACATTTCCGGTGGCATTAGAAGCCGTAGCTGCTAGCCGTGAAAGTGTAGGACCGGTTAATGCAGGTGGTAAAAGAGGAGATGAAACTGCGTCGGTTTTTGGGTGCAAACCAGTAAAAAGAGGATTTCGCGAGGGCGGCACATGAGCTATCGTTACATCCGTTGCAGGAGGTGTTGTTTTCGGAGGGTTCACTTGGCCATGCGCAGAAACTATAACAGTAGATCGAGCTACAGGAGTGAAGATTGTTGGTGGCGGTGATTGGGTAGAATAAGGCGGTGTTGTAGAGGAACCGGCTGCTATAGGCTTATCTACTGAAATAACGGGTGCATGCAAGCGTTCTGTAGAAGAAGTGTTTGTTAGACTAAATGATGGCGTAATAGGGACTAAGGAGGGGTACATGGGCCTAATAACGGGCGGAGAATTCAGAAGTTCTGATAATTCGGCGGTCGGCAGCATGGAGGCTTCGGAAGTTGAGGAACTAGGTGCAGATGTTGGAAGTTGCGGAGCAAAAGCAGAGTATGTGTGCGCAGCCGGTAAGGAGCCGCTTGAAGAGGGGGAAATGCAGGAACTAGAGAAGTAATTTTCTATTATTACCCAATTTTCTATGGGGTTGTTGTTGAGATCAGCGGGAGGCGGCGTTAGGCGCTCGTAATTTCGAGGAGCCATCTCTTGTATTGTATTCTTGTTGCGGCCAAAAACTCTAGATGTGGCAATAGATAAATAATTGAGTGCAGATTTTATTGCTTTTGGTCGGGAATCCGTATGTGGGAGCTCTTGGACAGCAGGGGGCATAGGTCTAGGAACTGATAAATAGGCAAGGATGGCTTCTCTATCAAGAGACGAGCTGTCTATAGCCGGTCTCCGAGCGTTCTCTGCATAAGGAGTTGATAAATAAGCTAGCATTAATTCATTATCAACAAGAGACATATAATTCCTATTTTTAAATGTTTTTATTATGTATTTATTGCCACTTAGTATTATATCATCATTAACAATGGTTGTCTATTAGCAATGAAAATTTCATCGCTTTAAAAAAGTTTGTAACTGCCAAGGTTTTTTTTAAATGAGCTGCTGATGCAGCTCCACTAGAGTTGTAGAAGATGTAACGATTGTCAATCGCAACAACTACTTGTTGTTGTCCGCAGGAGGCAGCACAAGCGAAGCCAGTGTGGCAAGTGAAGAGTCTGTATGCGCAATTTGAAAATGAATGCCCGCTAGATCTGGATACATCAGCGATTGGACTGGACGATCCACTGAAATAGATGCAACTACCAATGGTGGCGGCACGAAGACAGGCGTTGAAGCAGGACTTGAGTTTTTTGCCACCGTCGTTTGTTGCGGAATGGCTGTAGGCGCGGCAACAGAAGTTTGTGTGTTTGTTGAGCGCTTGAAAATCGATGGGATCGATGGGACTGTTACGTAGTTCCAAACACTAAATTTTTTCGCAGGAGCACCTTGCTCAGATTTTGTACAGGGCGCAGGCGGCTGCGATGTGTGGAGAAGTTTCATTAATGCAGGGTAGTCAGCGCAGTCGGGATTGAAAGCCGGCGGCCTGTCAAATCCATCTGTCTTTGTTGTATAGACAGCAGAGCCTGTAAGTTTAGGATACATAGATTGCGAATCTTGCGCACGTTCGGCTTCCTTGAGATCCTTATCTGAAAGGGGCGGAGCTGAAGGAGCTCCACTCGATGAGGAACTGATTACAGGGCTCGCAATATCGATGGGATTATAATCATCTATCATATGCCAATCAGTTAGATCTGTAAAAGGGGTAATGGGATTGGGCGGATAAGTTTGCCCCAGTGTGTAAGGCTCAGCAGAACTCATTGTATCTTGTTGTGTATTTACAGAAGGTCTGGGCGTCGAAAGATAGTCAAGTATGGCTTCTCTAGTAAGGCCAGTGTCCGTTTGCGAAGCTCCATTTGAGGTTGCACCACTTGAGAGGTGTTGAAGTATTGCGGCGTTATCAAACGACATATAAACCTTGTTGTTTTAATTTAATTAATTATATATTTGTTATCTTTTAGTATTATATCAACATTAATAATGATTGTCTATTGACAATGATTATTTAATCGCATTAAAAAACTTCGTAATCTAAAAAGAATTTTTAATGTGAGAATTTTCGAGTTGGAATTGTCATTAGGGCCGGGAAAATAGGCGGCAAATAAATGTTTTGAACTATGTATACGACAGAAATTTCATAGCCCTGATTCTATAGGAACGCACAATTCAAAGAATTTTTTACTGCAGAGAGCTCAGAGGATACAGGGCGGAGCGCCGCAAATGCGCTTCTTCATCTCTGTGGCCTCTGTGGTGAAATTCTTTTCCCTTTCTATTACAAGGGCCCTGCCTAATGCTGTTAGAGGGGTCTTTTTGTCGTGAACAGAGTGTTTTGAACCAACACGAAACAGAGCCAAGAAAAATTTTTTATTGGGAAAATCGCACGTCAAGTAACTATTTTAAGAAAAATGATTGCGCCAAAAGGGCCATATTTTGTATGTTGTTGCTCATCTTTCAAAACGAAAGGCTTGGAAGGAAACAAAGACCTTGAGTCTTGTGGTAGTTATTTGACAGTAGAAGAGAAGTGATGTGAAATTTATGGAAGCTTGTGCGACTAGGTCGGCGTCAGCCGGTCTAGATCGCCTGTTAATGAGTTTAGATATTATATATAACGA
>VFKB01000018.1 GCA_009885755.1 Parachlamydiales bacterium
AGATCGTATAGCCATGAAGTGGCTTAAAGTACTCAGCAAACGAAGTACGAGGTATCGTCGTCAGAGGAAAGAGCTTTGGAAGCTCTCCGAAGAGAATGCTGAGGAGACTTGCATGGCTGGATAGCTGTCAACAAAAAAATTTGGGAAACTCAAGCAATAATAAAGTTGTTTTTCTTGTCGATAAAATCTTCAAGAGGGGTGCTTAAATCCATAATCAGGGTGTCTGCATCTATCCAGACCACCCATTGATATTGGGGATTTTCCATTGCTTTTAAAGTGAGTAAAATCTTTTGCCAATAGGGATGTCTTGAATGATCTAATGTTTCTTCAGTAAAAATGAAATCGTAGCCATGTTTCTCGCAATAGACATGCTTATTTTCTATTCCAAGTTTGACCTGTTCATAGTAACTATCGCCGATGGCAATAGAGACCACGGCGATATCAGCTGCGTGTATTGCGGTAGAAAAAAACAAAGATAGTAACAGAACAAATTTTTTCATAAGACTTCTCATCACATTATTTTTCGAAAGGACTGTAATATAGCACCTGTTTTAAATGGGTGGTATTCACATAGTAAAGTAGATCGACTGCGGGCAAATAGAAGGGAGATTTTCTTAAGTCAACGTGCCGAAAACCGCCACGGGAAATATCTCCATTTTGAGCTGTGCGCGTTGCGAAATCCACGTCATGGGTGAAGATGCAGTGTTTGAACCCCCCGATTTTCTGCAACACGATTTGTACGTCCTCATTCGTCAGATGCATGAGGACATCTTTACAGATCAATAGGTCCGCCCTTGGTAAATCGGCGTTGATGATATCTTCAGCCCTAAACTCTATCGTGGGGGAGGAATAGAGCCGGATATTTTCCTCGATCACCGGTTTGACGACATCGATTCCTAAATAGGTCGCGCCCTGCCAGTCGATCAGTTTCGAAAATGTCCAATCGCCGCAGCCGAGATCAACCACGCTCGTAATATAATTTTCTCTGATAAAATCTTCGATGAATTGTCTATAAGTTTGTGTGTGCTCCACAGTTGACCCTAACCCGGAATATCCGATCCCTTGGTCATTGCGCCCCCACCCAGCTTTTTCATAGATTTCGGTAAAAATCGTCTCTACAGGCGGAGTTGGAGCTGCCGTTATATAGCCGTACAAGAACGAACAGGTGACAAGGAAAAAAGACCATTTTTTCACAAAACCTCCGTTTGGTAGATCATAAAATCCCAGAAAGGACCGATTTTGTAAATTTTTATTTGTTTTTCCAAAAGGAGGGGAAGAAGACGACGAGCAGAGCAAAAAATTCGAGTCGGCCTAAAAGCATCCAGAAGATGGATACCACTTTCGACCAAGGGGACAGCTCGGCGCACCACTCGGCCGGAAGGAGTCCCGCGTTGTTTGTCATGCTGGCGATGATTTGAAAGGCTTTTTGGAAGTTGAGCCCGTCGAGGATCAGGAGAAAAGTTCCCAAGACCACAGTGAACATCATCACGGCGAGAAAAACGAGGACTGTTTGGATCGTGTTTGATGAGAGTTCCTTCTGTCCGATCTTGAGATAGCGCACTGTCTCAGGCCTAAACAAAGACTCTAACTTGGAAACGATCGCTTTATAGGAAATCAGATGGCGGGCCATTTTTATGCCGCCGCTCGTCGATCCCGACATTCCGCCGATAAACAGCAAAATGGTCAGAAAATACTGAGAAGAAAAGGGCCAGAGGGAGAAATTGGCCGTGGTAAATCCTGTGGAGCTTTGGGATGATACCGCCTGAAATACCCCATATCTCCAGGATTCAGGCCAAGAGTAGGTGTTCCAGATCGTCGCCGTTAAAATCACCGCGCCGGCAAAAAGAGTCAAAAGATAGATGAAGAACTCAGGTTCATAGATCCGGTAGATTTTTCGTTTCATGCAGTGAAAGTAGAGAGAAAAATTTAAGCTGCCGAGGATCATAAATAGGATCACGACCCATTCCGTATGGATGGAGTTGTAGGCCGCAATACTATCATTATGGGTGGAAAAGCCCCCTGTAGAAATCGTGGCAAACGAGAGGGTCAGCGCATCGAAGAAAGAGATGTTGCCGTTCGTCAGCATGAGAAGAATGACCTGAGCGCCCGTCAATCCCAAATAAATTTTCCAGAGCAAGGTCGCTGTTTCTTTGATCCGGGGCGTTAGAGATTCTTTGCTGGGCCCTGGCATTTCCGCCTCAAAAAGAAAGCGGCCTCCCATCGAGAGTGCAGGGAAGACGGCGATGAAAAGGACGACAATCCCCATTCCTCCGAGCCATTGTAAAAAACTGCGCCAAAATAGCAGCGCTTTCCCCACAGCTTCCACACCGGTGTGAATGATGGCGCCGCTCGCATCTTTAATAGGTTGGACCGTCGCTTCGGTGAGGAGAGTGGCCCCCGTCGTCGTCAATCCTGACATGGATTCAAAGTAAGCGTCAATCGGGTGTTCAAACGTGTGCGTCAGGAGAAAGGGGACTGCGCCAAAGGCAGCGGTGAGGAGCCAAATGAGGATCACGACGATAATGCTTTCTCTGCGGTGCAAGGTTTGCCGCTGCTTTTTTCCAAACCAGCGGAAACTGAGTCCCAGAAGGGCGACGCTGACGAGTGTAATGAAGAACGCGTAGGAACTGTGGGCCTGCGGATGGAGTTCAATAGTGAAAAATTCATAGTAGAGAGCAAAGGCGAGAGGGATCGCGAGCACAGCGGCGAGATAGAGAAGATAGCGTCCCAAAATACGACTGATTTCACTGAACATGATGTCCTGTTAGAATAACTTTTCTATTTCTGAAATCTGCTCCGGGCTGCATAGAATAATGACGGTATCTCCGGGAGCTAGTATGTGGTTTCCCTTCGCGATCATGATCCTTCCCCGGTTCTCAATCAGCGCGATCAGAAAATTTTTGGGCAGACGCGAAGCGAGATCGGCGATCGGGATCCCAATGATTTCTGAATCGGAAGAGACCTTCACCTCAATGATTTTGGCTTGGTTTTCATACAGCGAAGCGATCGAGATCACAGATCCCGTATGGAGCAGGGCATGGATCCGGTTGGAAATGCTCATCCGCTCAGACAGAGCATAATTAATCGATAAGGTTTTAAGCAGCGGCGCAAAGCTCGAATCGGAGATCAGGGCCACCACTTCGGGACATCCCGCCTGTTTTCCGAGGGCTGCCGCCAAAATATTCGTTTCGTTGGAGTGGGTGCAGGCGACAAAGACATCGGAGCGGTCGATGTTCTCCTCTACGAGAAAGTTCAGGTCGGTCCCGTTTTGATTGAGCACAGTCACCGCGGGGAGCTTTTGCGCCAGCTCTTGGCATCTCTTTTCATCCTGTTCGATGATCTTCACATGAATTTTGCGCTCCGTGAGCAACGAGCAGATATGCATAGCCACCGAAGTGCCGCCCACGATCGCCACCGAGGAAACATTTTTATAGGGGATATCGAACAGCGCCCAGAGTTCATCCATCGCGGCCGTCTCGCCGATGAACGTAACCTCATCTCCGGGGAGAAGAACGTCATTTCCGCGGGGAAAAATCAGAGAATTTCGGTAGATCAACCCGACTAAAAGCTGTTCGGGCAAATTCAGCATCGCCAATTTTTTTTCGGCATGCGGCCAATTTTGCGGGATCACAACCGTGCGCATTTGGACGGCGCCGTGGGCAAAAATTTCAATCGCCATGTTCCCAGGATTAAGGATGCATTTCACAATGTCATGGGCGACGATCAGCTCCGTAGCGATGAAATGGTCGACGAAAAAAAGGCGGCCGAAGTCCAGACGGGAGCGGTCCAGATAGTTATCGCCCCGAATGCGGGCGACCGTTTTGGGGTAACCTAAATTTTTTGCGATCATGCAGGCAATCAAATTCGTCTCATCATCGCTGCTGAGCGCGATGAACATGTCGGGCGCCTGTTCGAGTAGGTCTTCAAGAAGCTGCCAATCTGTGCCGGACCCCAATCGGGTTGCGACGTCGGCATAGCGATGGATCTTTTCGAGAGTTTTGGCGTCTCGATCGATCACAACAACGTTATGCCCTTCCTGAGAAAGGGTGGTCGCAAGAAAAGTTCCAATGCTTCCGGCCCCTAAAATAACAATGTTCATATGGTCTCGAGTGTATAAGCAAAATTCTATTGGGTCAATTCTTTCAAAATCAGCTGATCGCGCAAAACATTTTTTCCTTTGTCGCCGATCCAATGGCAGATCACAGCTTCCGGATTAAGTCCGTAGCCAATATTCCAATTATACCGCGCGGGCAGCTCGCACACTGCCATCCTGCTATCAAAAATGATCTGAGAGAGTAGATCTTGATCTCCGCGGAAAGAGCCATTATTTTCCAATGACTGCTCGGCCCACTCTGTGAGGAGTGTTGCATTTCTTTGAAAAGCGATCACTCCTGAATTATAAATTGTTGCGTCGGATGCGTCGGAGATGCGGTCTTTTGCGATGGCAATTCCTGAAGGGTGCTCGCAGGCGTTAAAGAGATCCTGGATTGGCCCCAACACTTCGCAATCGAGATCTAGCCAAACCGTTTTTTTGTAGGGGGATTGGAGACAAGCGAGAGGTTTCTTGAACCAAGCCTTGCGGTACTGCCAAAAGTTATCTCCATAATGATTTTCCCAGGCCCCCGCAGTATCCGCAGAGACCTCTTCTTTATCTTTTACCAAAAAATCGAGAAAAGGGAGCGAAACAAGCTCCCCTTTGCCACGGCACCATTCCCTTTTTTCTTCGCTCAGTCCGAAATCGACAAAAGTGATGGGATAGTGATTGTGTTTTGCAAAGTTCTCCCACCACCAGGGAAGCAGCCATTCTTGAGAGCGATCGGAACCGACAACGATCCCATTCTCTTCCCTGAGGCCCTCTTTCCGCCATTGTCTATAATGTTTATACCATTCCAAGGGATGCCTCCAATAAATTAGAGTTCTCTGCAAAGGCGTTTTTATACAGCTCTTCTTGCCGGGAGCGCAACACTTCTGATCCGCTCATCCCTTCTTCGATCTGCTCAAAGAGATGTTTTGAAGCATCCAATATTTTTCCGCAGGAGTGAAGTCGACCGGGCCGCATGTGAGGTTGGGTTAGAAAGAACATCGGTTTTTGGAAGGCGAGCGCATCATAACCAATCGAGGAGTAGTCCCCTAAGTAGGCGTTCATCTTTTCTAAGAGCGGGTAGATCATCGGGAACTCATGAACAAAGACAATATTATTTCGTTTTTCCTCAAGTATAGAAAGGCGGAAATAAAGAGCCGGATCGCGCGCAGGCAGTAGCGGATGGATTTTCACAATCAGATTCCAGTTTAAGGGGGTCTCATTCACCAGCTTTTCGATGCAATCAAAGAAGGTCGTTGCCTTATCCCCATCTTTCCACGTCGGCGCATAGAGGAGCGTTCGATTTACAGGGTTGAGGAGAGAAAAAATTTCTCTCTCTGCGTCCAAGAGCATTCTGTCCCGATATTTTTGGTAGTAGCGATGCCGAAAATTGCCGACGGCGCGGGAGTTGGGAATCTGGTCCCAAAGATTTAAGTCGCTGAGCATTTCCTCCATCAAATTTCCGTAGATGAGCACCTCCTCCTGGTATCCGTAGGGCGCTAGGCTGGGGGTTTCATACCCTTTGTCCGATTGTCCATGCGGGCAAAAGACGAGGCGCATCTCTTTTTGGTACAGAGAAGAAAAAAGCTCTTTCTGATGGGGAGCCCAGTAGTCGCAACCGATGAGAACATCAAATTCTTTCGCAACTTCATCCAAACGATCTGAAAGATCGGGCATATAACGGAGGATGACTTCCGGATAGTATTTTTCTGTAAGGCGGGCGTTCTTTTCATCTGTGACAATTAAGGGGATGTTCAAGAGAGAGGCTAGCGGAGCGACATGGTCGATGTAAAAGATTTCTGGACTCGTATTTAACACGCAAGCTTTCTGGAACATAATAACCCATAATATGAATTAGAGACTGAATAGTGTCAGCTTAAAAAAACAATAACATATTGTCTACGTATTAAAGTGCTCCCGCCGCGCAGCAAAATGGCTTGATGAAAATGAGGCGATGGGGGATGATGGCTTCCTTGTGGGCACCGGTAGCTCAGCTGGATAGAGCACTCGGCTACGAACCGAGAGGTCAGAGGTTCGAATCCTCTCCGGTGCATCATTTTAAGATTATGATTATTTTTGATATCTTTGCCGCAGGCCCCATAGAAACGAACACCGTTCTGATCGGGTGTCCCAAAACGCATCACGCCCTTCTCATCGATTGTCCTTCAGAATGTGCCACTTGGGTCGAAAAGCGGGTTAAAGCCCTTGGGCTTCACCTGGACCTGATTTTACTCACCCATTCCCATTGGGACCATATCGCCGATGCGGCAAAACTAAAAGAAATATTTAAAGTCCCTATTTGGGTCCACGCCGAAGATGCGTTGAATGTGGAGAAACCGGGCGCCGATGGGCTTCCTCTCTATTTCCCGATCGAAGGGGTAAAACCAGACGGCGCCCTGGTTGACGGGCAGGCGTTGAAAGTGGGAGAGATTTCGATTAAAGTCATTCATACTCCTGGTCATACCCCGGGTTCTGTCTGCTTTTATCTCCCCGATGAAGGGATTTTAGTTTCCGGGGATACCCTTTTTCGCGGGACAATGGGCAGATTGGATTTACCCACAGGGCGTCCCGCATTGATGAAAGGATCATTAAATAAACTCGGAAGCCTTCCACCCCAGACCCGCGTCTATCCCGGGCATGGGGAGCCGACCACGATCAATGAAGAAGCCTGGATTAAAAAGTATTAAAATTACTAGGAGAAATTATGAGCCATCTATTAGTAGGGACCCCAGCGCCTCAATTTAAAGCAAAAGCCGTCATCAACGGCAATATCGTGGAAGACTTTTCTCTGGAGGACTTTATGGGGAAATATGTGTTCTTTTTTTTCTACCCCCTCGACTTCACTTTTGTTTGTCCGACGGAACTTCACAGCTTTCAGGACTACCTTCCCGAATTTGAAAAGAGAAATGCCCAAATTATCGGGTGTTCTGTCGATAGCTGCTACTCTCATTTCGCATGGACAAACACACCGAAAAGTCAGGGAGGCATCCAAGGGGTGTCTTATCCACTCGTCTCCGACCTGACCAAGCAGATTTCACGCTCCTATCATGTTCTTAATGAAGAAGAAGGGATCGCCTACCGCGGACAATTTCTCATCGATAAACAGGGCGTTATCCGGCATCAGCTGGTCAACGATCTTCCCCTGGGCCGTTCCATTGAGGAAGCGCTGCGCCTTTTAGATGCGCTGATCTCCTATGAAACGCATGGGGAAGTATGCCCTGCGAATTGGAAGTCGGGAGAGAAAACATTTAAGGCGAATCTTGAAGATCTCGTGAGCTACTTCACAGTCAAATAGTCGTAGAGGTCTTTTTCGCTGATGATCAGGCAGCTCTGATGCATTTCGCAGACCGGTTTGGCCGCTGCGAGGAGTTCATGGTTGCCGACTCCTGGCATGCAAATCCCTGCAAGTAAAGGAAATGCATCTTTGTTTTGCAAAAACCCCAGTCCTTTCAAATAGTCTGTATAGCTAAAACCTTCTTCTCGAACGCGGAAATAGATCAGTTCTCTATCGTATAAGAGGGCTTGCACCGCGTATAAAATCCCCTCGCTTTCCTCAGGAGGATTGCCCAGCCTGTCCGCCAGTTCCGGCAGCGAGCGAAAGTAGAGGGGCATGCATAGGTCCCCTTTCTCAGCCTCTCCGAATAGAAATAAAGTGTGGCGCATTTAGTGTTACTCCTAATTTTATATAAACTTTATTTTAACCTTTATTGTAAAAGGTTTTTTTTATTATATTAGTAAGAAAGGAGAGGGTGTTGCAGGCCCCTTCCCCCTATGCAGTACTTCGGGGAGAGGGATACAGCACCTAGAAAATAGGGGTGGGTGTGATTCAACGGTTAGTGGTCTGTCAGCAAAGTTTTCGGATCAATTTCGGCGTCAAAGCCGCTCAAATCAACGATCGCAAGTTGAGACGTATTGCGTTAATACGGCTCAACTTGCGAAGCCTGCGGTCGTCGATTTCAGCGAGCTTTCACGCTCGAAATTGTCTCAAAAACTTTGCTTACAGACCACTAGTATTAATTCTGATGTTCGCATGTACGCAGTTATCCGCTATCGGCGATGCGAACGACGAAGAAAGATACTACCATGAGCTGCCTATCTCAGATTCAGATAAACGGGCGATCTACAAACTGATTACCACGATGGCGGAAAAGAACGTCGTCCAATTGGGTTTCAAGAAGAGGAGCTTAGAGAAGCTCGGGGACCAGATCTACCACGTACATCCTATGCGCTTCTTCGGCTACATCTTTTCTCAGCCAGAACTTGTCTATGGAATGTATGAGATCAAAAAGAGTTATTTCAAATGGGATAATTTCGTAGACGGCATGAGCAAAAAAATGCGGGAGGAGTCGAGGAATAATAATCTCCTCAAGTACGTGCCCGGGTTTTCTAAATCGCTAGATGTCGATCCCAACCACGTCTCTTCCTATCTGAGAAATCATGATTGGGAAGGATTCATCCGCTACTTACTCTAGGATTGAAGATCGGGCACGGCAACGTTCACGAAAGAAAATCCCGAGACATTGCAAGTCTCATTTCTTTTCAACTCTGTTATTTCTTCGATTTTCGTGCCCGTGACCGTTCCCGATCTTCCTCTTCTATCCAATTTTTCATTGCCTCTATGTAGCTTTTTGAGTATTAATCAGATTGTTATAATGAGGTAAGGATGGAACCGCGCAGTCAAGTCAATTATATTTACTTTGCCATGTTATTTGTCGCTTTAACCCTTTTGCATGGGTTTCATGTGATCCTCATCGACAAAGGGCCGCTTATGGCACAGGCCTTCTTTTTGGTCTATGCGATCGGAGAGAGTTTTCTAGAAGTGACCATTTTGATGCTGATCGCTATATGGATCAAAGCCCATTTGCCGAAGGCATTTAACTCGGTCTTTATCATCCTCACCTTTTTGCTTTTCATCTTTCACATGATCGATTTCCCAATGACCCGGGTGATGGATTGGTCTGTCTGGTATACGATGAACTTCATCCTGCAGGAAAGCGCCAAAAATCTTAAAGAGATGCTCTATGCAAGCAATGTGACCTTAGGTTCGTGGCTCATCGGGGGAATGGTGACCTTTGGACTACTTTTCATGGGGCTGATCTTCTTTTATTTCACTGAAAGAGTGGTTAAAAAACATCCGATGCCAACACTCTCTCCCATCCTTGTCAAAACATCTTGCGTCGTCGCAGTCTTTCTCTCGATTTGGGATGTGGGGATGAGAGATTCTCCGATGTCTTTAATGTATGTGCAGTACGAAAAAGCTCTTCCCTGGAAGACGACGATCTTCCCTAAAGATGCTCCGATCAGCCTGGTCACCGCGACGCTAAAAGCTCCCATTGAAGAAGCAGAAGTGCTGCGAAGAATGGATACTCATGCAGTGCCACTAGTGCGCAAGCCCAACATCTTTTTGTTCATCACAGAAAGTTTACGTGAGGATTACATTCTCCCGGAAATCGCCCCTAATTTGAGCGCCTTCAAAAAAGAGTGCTGCTCTTTTGAGTTAAGCCTTTCTAATGCGAATGCGACGCACCTCTCCTGGTTCTCGATTTTTCATTCGAGACTGCCATTCTATTGGTCCCATGTGAGACGCACTTATGGAAGGAACGGAAGCGTCCCTTTAAGTATTTTAAAACATTTAGGCTATCAGATCCACGTCTACACATCAGCTAGGCTTGCTTATTATCAAATGGACCGCCTCCTCTTTGGAAGCACCTGCGATCTGATCGATGATTTTTATTACTACCCGCATGAAGCGGACGGAAAAGTCTATGCCAGCGACGAAAAAACAATTGATAAGCTGAGGGAGGATCTTCATTTGACGGAAGACAAGGAAGGGCACTGCTTCATCGTGTTTCTCGATTCTACCCACTTTGATTACAGCTTCCCCGTTGAACCGACTCCTGTTTTTCTACCGATCCCCGATGACATTAATTACATCAAACTCGCCTGTTCCATGGAAGACGTCGAAGGGATTAAGAATCGGTATCTCAATGCCATCAACTATCTCGATGGTCTTTTCGGTCGCTTTAAAGAGACCATGAAGAAACAAGGTCTATGGGATGATGCGCTGGTGATATTTACCGGGGATCACGGCGAAGAATTTTACGATGCGGGCCATATCTTCCACGCCTCCGCTTTGAGTAGCGCGCAGACGACGGTCCCGATCTACTATAAATTTGGCCATCCGGTCGGAAAAACATCCGCTATGACCTCGCATGTCGATATTTTCCCGACAATTTTTTATGAGCTGCTAGGCAAAGACCACTTTGGCGACCTCTTTGACGGGGAGCCGATCTTTAATCAGAACAAGTGGCCTTATGCGATCTCCACTCGCTATAACGCGAGCCGCAACCCTTCAGAATTTATTATTCACAATGGCGAGCACAAGCTGTTTGTTCGCTTTGTCAATTCCGGTAACATTTACAAATCGAAACAGCTTTACCTTCAGACGGTAAAAAACAAACTGGATGAGGTCCTCGACGTGGAAGAGTATTCGTTAGAAAGTGATTTCGAAGAGGCCTTCAAGCGGATTTTCCCCCAATGATAAAGCAGATTCTCCTTAGTGTTATCCTTGCAACGGCGAGTTTGGGGGTCATGCGAGCACGCTCTTTAGAAAGCGTAGATGCCCTCCTCTCTTGGACAATGGGACAGGCCACCTATCCTTTAAAAACTCCTCTTGAACAACAGACTGTGCGCAATAAAGACACGGACCTTGCCGAATTTTCTCAAAAGTACAACTATTTTTCCGAAGAGCACCCGATCATTGCAAAAGTCACCGATAAAGCGGAAGACTTCGCTCTTATGGTGGATGTGATCCAACGGCTGAAAGGGCTCAGCCTGGATGAGGCCTTAACTAAAATCTTGGCCTATCGGCAGCTGAAAGCGGGGGATGAACTCACTCTTGCAGGCGAACCTTACATCGTCGATAAAGTTTTTGATCTCAAAGGAGGGATGCCTGCGTTCGGACTTGTCTCCAAAGAAAAAAGGGGGACGCCCCTGCTGATCTTCCGAGGAACAGAACTTACGCTATTTTCCAGTCCGGGCAGGACATCGATCTTCAGCGATTTTGACCACAAAGGGGTCGGCTATCAGACCTTTCGGCAGGCGCAGCCGATGATCCACGATTGGCTCACGGAACATCCGCATGTCAAAGTGATGGGATTTAGTTTAGGAGGTACGCTTGCAGCCTACACTTTTCTCTATGAAGAAGAACTTGTCAATGAAGCTGTGAGTTTTTGCCCTGCAGGCGTCTCTAAACAAGTGTGGGAAGATTGGGATCGGCTTCCGCCGGGCAGAAAAAGTCAGCTCACGACCTATGTTTCCTTGGGTGATTGGGTCTCAAAAAAGGGAATGCTCGTTGGAAAAGTATCACAGCTTTCGACCAAGGAGGCTTTGCGGCCGATCGCGGCGCATGTGACGATGCTCTCCTTCCAAAAAATCTACTACATCACGACCGTGGATTAAATCCACAGTTCAGGTTTGTACTGGGCGCTATTTCCCAGCTCTGCTTCAATTTCGAGAAGGCGGTTATACTTGGCTACCCGTTCCGAGCGGCACAAGGAACCGGTTTTGATTTGGCCCGAATGTGTCGCTACAGAAAGATCGGCGATGAAGGTGTCCTCGGTTTCTCCGGAGCGGTGAGAGAGAATGGTGCGGTAGCCGTTTTTCTGCGCTAGCGAGATTGTGTCGAGTGTCTCCGTGAGCGTTCCGATCTGGTTGGGCTTGATCAAGATCGCATTCGCCGCCCCTTCTTTGATCCCTTTTTCTAAAAACTTTTTATTTGTTACAAAGAGGTCGTCGCCGACGATTTGGATTTTGTTTTGCATTTTTTTTGTGAAGAGCTTCCAGCCTTCCCAATCATTCTCTTCAAAGCCGTCTTCAATGGAATCAATAGGGTATTTTTCCACGAGGCCCGCAAGATAATCGGCCTGTTCTTGAGCAGGTCTGCGCACGGTGGCGGAAGAGGCTGCGACGTCGAAGGCAAGGGTGATTTGCTCGCCTTCTTTATAGCCTGCTTTTTCAATCGCCTGGAGAATAAATTCTATGGTCTCTTCGTTCGAAGCAAGGCGCGGGGCAAAACCGCCTTCGTCTCCTACGGAGACGGAGTGGCCAGCTTTTTTTAGTAAGGCTTTAAGCGTGTGAAAAATCTCCGCTCCATAGCGGAGCGCTTCGTGGAAACTGGGCGCGCCGACGGGGCGGATCATGAATTCTTGGAACTCGAGGCCGTTGTCAGCGTGGAGGCCGCCGTTAAGAATATTCATCATCGGGCATGGAAGAAGTTCCGATTGGCTGCCACCGATGTAGCGGTAAAGAGGAATGCGCATCGCGTTGCTGGCAGATTTTGCTATAGCGAGGGAAGCGCCGAGGATGGCATTCGCTCCAAAATGACTTTTGTTTTCTGTGCCGTCTGCAGCGATCATCGCATGATCAAGTGCCTTTTGATCGAAAACGCTTTTTCCTATGAGAAGAGCGGTGATGGGCCCGTTCACATGTGCAACGGCTTTTTTTACCCCTTTTCCAAAATAGCGCTTTGGGTTTCCATCCCGCAATTCGACCGCTTCATGTTCGCCTTTGGAAGCTCCAGAGGGAACAGAGGCCTCTCCGGTAAAACCGTCAGATGTTTTGACAATGACTTTAAGTGTAGGCGTACCTCGAGAGTCGAGGATCTCATGGGCAGCGACAGAGTGGATTAAGGACATAGAACCTATCCCAGTATTCGGAAATGTTGATTTTTGAACGATTTTTTCACAGATTTTAGAGCCGCTTCGCAGGGCATACTTGGATAAGTAGGCCAAGAAGCGGCTCTGAAAGATGTGGAAAAAGAATCAAAAAGCATATTTTTCGAATACTGGGATAGGTTCATGCTACCTATTGCGGTGTTCTTGAGAAACACTAGCTATTAAAGCTAAATAGGAGGCAAAGCGCAAGGGAGAAATTCCCCCGTTTTCTACCATGGAGAGGATACCGCAGCCCGGTTCTTGGGTGTGGCTGCAGTCGGGAAATTTGCAGTGGCCCTGCATTTCGGGGAAGTAGCTGATGACGTCTTCTTTCGAGAGGTCCCACACTCCAAAACTTTTAATTCCGGGCGTATCGATGCAAAACCCTCCGCCATCGACATGGAGGAGATGGGTGGTCGTCGTTGTATGGGAACCTTTATTGGTCCTTTCCACGAGATCGCCGACATTGAGATCCGATCCTGTAAGCGTGTTGATGAGGGAAGATTTTCCAACACCGGATTGACCGGAAAAGACAGAGGTCTTTCCATGCATGATTTTTTTTAATGCTTCGAGGCCTTCTCCCGTTTTTGTGCTCACGCAAATAACGGGGATGCCTATCTCTCCATAGGCTTTCACAAATTCTAGGTAGAGCGCATTTTCTTCTTCGGTCGCCTCAAGGAAGAGATCGATCTTATTGATCACAATGACCGGGTTCATATTCCCTTTATGGGCGGCGATGATGTAGCGGTCGACGAGGGAAGGTTTGAGCGGCGGGAAACACAAAGCGGTTGTGATCAGGACCTGGTCCACATTAACGGCAATGAGCTGTTCCTTTTTTCTTGAAAGGTTGTCTGCGCGCGAGAGGATGGAACGTCTCTCTTCCACGTGAGCGATGCTCCCTCCTTCAGAAAAATGGACAAAATCGCCGACGGCGACGAGATTTTTGACTAAGCTGTTTTCTTGTTTTAACGTCCCTTTCAGAGAGCAGAGGGTATGCTTTCCCTCGCAATCGACCAAGATGCCTTCCGAGAGAATCGCAATCACCTGTCCGCGCTTCAGATTTTCTAAGGAGGGAGTTTTTTTCTTATGAAGATTTTGGTCTGTCTTTTTAAATTTGGACCGGTCGGTCGTTGTGGCTACCTGTCTTTCCTTGCGGCATCTTTTCCGTTCGCCTTTTGAGTGGAACTCTTCTTCCATGCCGTAGATGTCGTGCTTCATGGTGCTGCAATCCTGAATGTGTGCATGAGGATCGCGCCTGCGCTTGCGACATTGAGCGATTCCATCTGGTCCATAGGAATTTTTATCGCAGCGCAGCGGTCCTTGATCTCTTGAGAAACGCCGTGGGATTCATTGCCTAGAATGAGCAGGAGCGGGGCGTGGACTTTTAAGGAAGACAAGGGCTTGCCTCCAGTATCGGCAACAATGGCCTGCATCTTGTTGCGGGCAATGAGGGCAAGCAGTTCTTCATGGGTTCCGATTTGCAGAGGCATGCGGAACGAGGCCCCTTTTGCAGCGCGTACGGCTTTCTCGTTGAAGGGGTCGGTGCTGTTGGCAGTGATGAAGACCCCTTGCCATCCCAAGGCGAGCGCGCTGCGGATGAGCGTTCCCAAATTGCCCGGGTCTGATATACCATCAAGCGCCAAAATTCTTTGCTTGCCCTCTAAACTTCCCAATTCTGGAAGGGAGATTTCAGCGGCGACCGGTTCTGGATTTTCGAGTCCGGTAATTTTTTTTAGAATTTCTGGAGTGACATAAACGATTTCAGGTGCCCTAACAGATGGAGGAACGGGGGTTCCGATCTCTAAAAACAAATGGGTGATCAGGGAGGAACATTCGGAGATCAACTTATACCCAGCGATGAGCGCCCGATTTTTTTCTTTGCGGTAAGAGCGCTCTTTTCGCAGAAGAACAAGGTGCTTAACGATCTGATGTTGTAAACTTGTGATCTCTTTTGTTATCATAATCCAAATTTGGGGTGCCATGATCATGACAGATTCAAGATTCTCCAGCAAGTTCGAATCGGTAAGACTCTTGATCGTCTGTTTATTTTTTATATTAGCCGTTTCGGTATTATACAGTTTTGTTATATATAAAAACAATTATGAAATACCAATTAAAGATATTTTTTTAATTGTTTTAATATTGTTCGGCACAATGGCTGTTTGGATATCACGGCGCATGGCAAGGCCTTTAAGGGCCTTATCCCACGTGATGGCCCGTGTAGGGGAGGGAGATTTAACCTCGCGCTTCCAAAAGGACCGCATGGGCTTTGAAATTAATGCATTGGGAAGCCAGTTTAATCAAATGCTCGATGCCTTCGCCACCCATATGGAATCGGCAAAAAAGGAGCGAGCTGAAAAGGAATTATTTGAAAGCGAGCTGAAAATTGGCTATCAGATCCAAAAAAGCCTCCTCCCCCCTCAGATCCCTCTGTTCGATGGGTTGGACATCGCTGCAGGGTTTCTTTCCGCGAAAGAGGTCGCCGGAGATTTTTACGATCTCTACGAACAGGATGGAAAATTATTCATCGCGATTGCCGACGCCGCGGGAAAGGGGGTTTCCGCCTGTCTCTATTCTCTCTGTGTGCGGAGTTTTTTGCGCAGTTTTGCCACAGCTTCTTTGGACCTCGCGGAGATCGTGAAAAAGACCAACCAACTGTTTTGCCTAGATACAAAGGATTCGGGGGTCTTTGTCACCGCCTGGGTGGGGATTTATGACCCTCTCACCTCTATGCTGCAATACACCAGCTGTGGCCACTGTCCTCCTCTATTGAAAAAAGAGGACCAAACATTGTTTGAGCTAAAGACTTCAGGAACAGCGCTTGGGGTGATTGAATTCCACAACGTCGAGACCGCAACTGTCCCGTTTCGCGAGGGGGATACTTTGCTGCTCTATACGGACGGAGTTAGGGAAGCGCATAATATTTCGGGCAAGTTATTTGGGAAAGCGAGGCTACTCGAGCTTTTCTGCGCAAGTAAAGCAGCGCGAGCCCAGAGTTTGCTCAATACATTGATGAAAGAGGTCGCCCATTTTGCGACGGGGGCCCCTCAGCATGACGATCTAACCCTCTTAGTGATTAGGAAAAAATGATGAAAAATCGTGTAATTTTAAGATTGATCGCTCTTTCCCTGATCCCCCTTCTGCTTGTGGGGCTCAGCTGGGGATTAAATCGAAAAGACCAAGGGTTTTCTGTCCATAAGATCAGCGCACAAATGGATTATGAGCAGGATTGGGACTTGCCTCCTTTGCGCCCTGAACAAAAGCAGCTCGTTAAACAGATCCTATCGCAAAAGTTTGAATATCTTGCAGATGGAACGCAGACCTATGCGTTTATCAGCAAGGATAGAAAATATGTTCTGAAATTTTTCAAAATGCGGCGCCTTACCCCGAAATTATGGCTCAATTATCTGCCCCTTCCTGAGTCTTTGGAAGATTATCGGTTTAAAAAGTTGGACAAGCGGATCTTGCAGCGCTATGAGACTTTTAATAGTTATAAACAAGCCTTCGAAGAGCTTCAAAAAGAGTCGGGGCTTCTTTATGTGCATCTGAACCCTACAAGGGAGTTCAAGAAAAATGTGGTTGTGCTCGATGACAAGGACAAGGAGCATAAGATTGATCTCGATCGTGTCCCTTTTGTGATCCAAAAACGGGCTGAGCTGCTCAATGTCCGCTTGGCGAAGATTAGAGCGAAAAGAGATCATGCTGAGATGAGGTATGCCCTCCACTCCTTTTTGCAGCTCGTCGCTTTTCGATGCAAAAAAGGTTTTGCGGACAAGGACAAGGGCATTTCGGGCAATTATGGTTTTGTGGGAGACGCTCTCATTCAGATCGACACTGGAGAAATGCTTTACGATGAATTATTAAAAGACCCTTCCAATGTACAGAGGGAAGTGCTGCGTGTCGGCAAAAGACTAGAGTATTGGATCATGCACAACGCTCCCGAATATACAGCGGATATCCAAGCGGAGATCAAACACTTTTTTGATTAGCAATAATCTGTAACAGGATTCATCATGGGTCACATCGGGATAACGCTGCTTATTTGCATCTGCGCCTTTTTGATCTACCAAAAGACAGCGACGCTTTTTGACGATTACCGCTATCCCCCTCCGGGGAAAATGGTCGACGTCGGCGGTTATAAATTACATATCCATTCTACGGGTGAAGGTGAAGCTACCGTTGTCTTAGATGCGGGGTTAAGCGGCACTTCGATAGGCTGGACCTTGGTCCAAAGCGCAGTTGAGAGGTTCACCCGAGTTTGCAGTTTTGATCGAGCGGGATATGCCTGGAGCGAAGAGGCTGCTTCAAAACGTACAAGCAAAAATTTAGCGGAGGAACTGCATACTTTATTGCATCAAGCGGGGATTCCTGGCCCCTACCTTCTCGTGGGCCATTCCTTTGGAGGCTGCAATGCGCTCCTATTTGCTGACATCTATCCAGAGGAAACGTTAGGGGTCATCCTTGTCGATTCTGTTCATGAAGATATGCTGCAGAAGTTCCCAACGCCCGCGCGCAATCAGTTAAGCCGGTTGATTGAGCATCCAAGTATTCAGTGCCTGCTCGCAAGGATTGGGTATAAAAGATGGAAAGGTCCTTCAAGTGAAATTGAGCAAATGTTTGCCTCGCTTCCTCCAAAAATGGGGCGGATGTATCTGGCTCAAATGAACAAAACGAATTATACTAAAACGGTGTCAAGGGAGATGGAATCCTTTAGTGAAAGCCTAGCTCAATTGCACCAAAGTCATATCCATCTTCAAGACAAACCGCTCATTGTAATCAGTGCGGGTAAGTTTTCAAACGCGCAAGAGGAGAAATTGTGGAGTGAGCTCCAGCACCGACTTCTTTCCAAATCTTATCTGGCAAAACAGATAATCGCTAAAAAGAGCGATCACATGATCAATCATCACCAGCCGGAGATCATTGTTGAGGCGGTCCAGGAAATTTTAATGGTGGGCCGCAGGTTGAGCGCTCGTATGCAATTTAATCCCACAGAGAAGAAGCTTTAAGCTTGGCGATTACCAGATGGGGATCGTCCAGAGAATCGTTCACCGCTATGCGCTCTGCCTCTTTAAGAAGAGTCCCCATTTTTTTCCCCGGGGCAATTCCCGCTTGGATCAGATGTTCAGCGCGGACCACGGGCTGGTTTGTTGTCAGTCGCTCGATCACCTTCTTCAACCGCAGCTGCCGCGCTCGGTGTTCTTGAAGAAAATGTTCTTTTTTTTCTTTGGGGTAGTGAGCGGCAAAGATTTCGATGCACAAATTTGTAGAGGGGTTGGCGTAGAATTGGGCCCACTCGATGAGCTCCAGTTTGTTCTGCCAATCGGTGGGCATTTTTAAGAGTTCGCGAGCATGATGGTAGAAGCGGACAAAATCTTGCTCCTGGCGGCTCAGCTTGAGTTTTTCACACAGATCAAGAAGACCTTGTAGCGAGGTGTCGGTAAATAGCTCTAAAAGTTCAGCAATAGCCGGCGTGTTCTTCGGAAAATGGGGAATGGCGCTGGTCCTTTTTTCGATCTCTTCCGGAGTGAGATCTTTTAGCTCAGGAAAGATCGTCGGGAGCAGCCTGAGCTCTTGGAGCATCACGAGGCCCCGATTGAAGTGGGCAAACTGCGCCATTTTTTTAAATTCTTGCCACACCCTCTCCATCGCAACAGAAGGGAGAAGTGTGGATGCATGGTCTAAAATCGCTTCGACCGTGCTAGGCTCGATCGGAAAATCAAATCGCGTCGCATAGCGCACGGCACGCATCATTCGGAGCCGATCTTCCAAAAATCGGTCGTGCGGATTGCCGATCGCCCGGATGAGCTTATTTTTGATGTCTTGCTGTCCATTCACATAATCGAAGAGTTGGTTTTTTAGCGGATCGTAAAACATCCCGTTAATTGTAAAGTCGCGCCGCTGAGCATCTTCTTCCGGACCAGCCGGATCAATACCCGTAGGGCGCCTGCCATCCGTGTAGCCCCGATCTTTGCGGAATGTGGCGACCTCAAACGGGTGACCGCCTTCGATGACAAGAATAATTCCGAAGGCAACACCGACCGGCACGGTTTTTGGAAATAGCGCCTGGACCTGATCAACGGTGGCGCTCGTCGCGATATCGATATCGTCAGAGGGGCGCTGCATCAAAAAATCGCGCACCCATCCGCCGGCAAAATAGGCGATGAATCCGGCATCGACGAGGCGCTGGACAACTGAGGTGGCAAATTGGTGCATAGACATAATGGTAACTATAGAAGTTTGTCCGAATTAAGAAAACCACAACCCAAGAAAAAAGCAGTTAGATATAATGGTTCGACCAGGAACCTATCCCAGTATTCGAAAAATATGCTTTTTGATTCTTTTTCCACATCTTTCAGAGCCGCTTCTTGGCCTACTTATCCAAGTATGTCCTGCGAAGCGGCTCTAAAATCTGTGAAAAAATCGTTCA
>VFKB01000040.1 GCA_009885755.1 Parachlamydiales bacterium
CCGCTTTGCAAGTGCTCGACCTCGAAAACAATCGCCTGACGGCTCTTCCTGAGTCTTTCGGAAATCTGGCCGCTTTGGAATTGCTCGACCTCGAAAACAATCGCCTGACGGCTCTTCCTGAGTCTTTCGGAAATCTGGCCGCTTTGCAACAGCTCCGCCTCCCTAACAATCTCCTGACGGCTCTTCCTGAGTCTTTCGGAAATCTGGCCGCTTTGCAACAGCTCGAGCTCAACGACAATCGCCTGACGGCTCTTCCTAATACCCTTTTCGAGTTGGACCTTCAAACTATCTCGTATGATGGGAACCCACTAACTTCTTTCCAAAAGCAGCAGTTCAATTATCACTTCAACCCTAAAGTTTTCAAAAGGGAAGCACTTGTTGGTGCCGCTATTGCTGCGGTAGTAGTTTGTGCGGTGGCTCTTATTCAATATTGGCCGTCTTTTCAGCCCCTTGAAGAACTTTAAAATCGGATCAACAGCCCTGAGCGCTATACCCAAACAACTTCAAAAGTTAACGGACATATTTCCTTTAACACATTTGTTTTTTTAAGAATTTAGAACAAAAAGAAGGTCAGACCATCTTCTTAGGGTCCACAATTTCATCAAATTGCTTTTCCGTTAAAAAGCCGAGGCTGACCGCTGCGGCCTTCAGGGTGATCCCATCTTTGTAGGCCTTTTGGACGATCTTGCTCGCCTTGTCATACCCGATGACGGGGTTGAGGGCGGTTGCCAGCATGAGGGAGCTGTCGAGGAGTTCCTTGATCCGGTCTGTGTTGGGCTGGATGCCAAGGAGGCACTTGTCGTGGAAGTTGGAGGCGACGTCGCCGAGGAGGCGGATCGACTGGAGCAGGTTGTAGATCATGACGGGCATGAATACATTGAGCTCGAAGTTGCCGAGGGAGCCGGCGAACGTGATGGCGGTGTCGTTGCCCATGACTTGGACGGCGACCATGGTCATCGATTCGCTCTGGGTGGGGTTCACCTTGCCGGGCATGATGGAGGAGCCGGGCTCGTTGGTGGGAAGGATGATTTCACCGAGGCCGCAGCGGGGGCCGGAGGCGAGCCAGCGGATGTCGTTAGCGATTTTCATGAACGAACAGGCGAGCCGTTTGAGGGCGCCGCTGGCCTCGACGATGGCGTCTTTGGAGGCGAGAGCCTCAAACTTATTGGGCGCGGTGATGAAGGTGTGGCCGGTGATCTCGGAGATGACGGCGGCGACGCGCTTGGGATAGTGAGGCGGGCAGTTAAGGCCGGTGCCGACGGCGGTGCCGCCGAGGGCGATTTCGGAGAGGTGCGGAAGGACGTTCTTGAGAGCCTGGATACCGTGTTCAATCTGGGAAGCGTAGCCAGAAAACTCCTGGCCTAGGGTCAGGGGCGCTGCGTCCATGAGGTGGGTGCGGCCTACTTTGACGATGTCGTGGAAGGCGTGGGCTTTTTTGGTAAAGCCATCATGGAGCTTTTTGAGGGAAGGGATGAGGTGGTCAGCAATGCCCAGGGTAGCGGCGATGTGCATGGCGGTGGGGAAGGTGTCGTTGGAGGATTGGGACTTATTGACGTCGTCGTTGGGATGGATCGGGGTTTTGGAGCCGAGGACGCCACCTGCTTTTTCGATGGAGCGGTTGCTGATCACTTCGTTGACGTTCATGTTGGTCTGGGTGCCGGAGCCGGTCTGCCAGACGACGAGGTCAAAGTGATCGCTCAGCTTGCCGGCGATGATCTCATCGCATGTGGAGACGATCAGGTCTTTTTTGTCTACTGGAAGGAGGCCGAGCTCCGCGTTGACGATGGCGGCGGCCTTTTTGACAATGGCCATCGCGGTGATGACCCCCATCGGCATTTTTTCTTCGCCGATGGGAAAGTTGAGGATCGAGCGTTGGGTCTGAGCGCCGTAGTATTTTTGCGCAGGGACCTCTACTTGTCCCAGACTGTCGGTCTCGATCCTAGTTTTCATACGGGCTCCCTTAGATAATGAGGAGCGCGAACACGAAGGCAAAGAGGGCGAACGATTCTACGATCCCCAACGTGGCAAAGCATTTGCCGATGATGGCAGGTTGCTTTGCGGACGCCTGAATGCCTGATGCCGCGCACATTCCCTGATAGATAGCAGAAAACATAATCGCAAGTCCAACGGAAACCCCAATCCCGATAGCAGATACAGGAGAAAGGGTGCCGGCTTTGATGTTGTCTTTCATGAGCAGCATGAGGACAAAGCCGTAAATTGACTGAGATGAAGGCATGGCTGACATCCCGATAAACTTTCCGTGGTTTTCTTCGACTCTGCTGATGACGGCGTGCAACGCCATCCCCGCAATTCCGCAGCCAATGGCGCTTCCGA
>VFKB01000017.1 GCA_009885755.1 Parachlamydiales bacterium
CTTCGCAAGTTGATCCGTATTAAGCTAATACGAATCAACTTGCGATCGTCGATTTGAGCGGCTTTGACGCCGAAATTACTCCAAGAATTTTTGTTAAGGACTACTAGTAAGAAAAAAGAATTTTTTTTACCACATAGAGCACACAGAGATGAAGAAGCGCATTTTGCGGCGCAACCGCCTCTGTGTCCTCTGTACTCTCCGTGGTAAAATCTTGAATTGGAAATCTTTTAGGTGAGCGCTTGGTTCTTAATCTGGCACAACTCTAAGAAAGCGAGAAGCCCGAAGAGAATGAAGAGCCAAAAGACATAGATAGGAATGACGACCTGGAAGGTCAGTGCGATTAAAACAAAAAATTGCAGCGCAGTCGTCGCTTTTCCCCAGCGCAATGCTTTCGTTTCGTAGGTGTGCCACCGGCCTGAAAGGCTGAGATAGACCCCGAAAAGGCACAGAGCGAAATCTCTGGAGATCATCGCACAAGCTTCCCAAGGTTGGAGCGTTCCCTCGAAGAGAAAAACTCCCAAGGCAAAGAAGACAAAAAACTTGTCCATGGCGGGATCGAGAATAGCTCCGAATTGGCTGGTCCACTTGAAGCGTCTTGCTAAGTACCCGTCAAAAATGTCGGTAGCCATCGCGAGGACAATCGCTGTAAAACGCAAGGCGGAATTATCAAACAGGAATAGAAAGGCAAGAGGGGCACGTAAAAAAGATAACACGTTAGATAAATTCATGTGCTTAATCTTGTGTGTCTGAGGCTGCGAGTTTTGCTTTCTTTTTTCTCTTATACCAAATGACCCCAATTACCGACACGCTGAAAACTGAGAAGATCAGAAGGTTAAACATTTTTACATGGCTGTATAAAGTTTGGTAGTTCTGCCCAAGGACATAAAATAGGTAGAACGAGACGCTCGTCCAAATGAAGCAAGCTAGGGCGTCTTTGACAAGAAATTTTCCAAAGTGGACCCGGCTCATTCCTGTCGACATAAAGATCGCATTGCGGACGCCAAAGGGAATAAATCTTCCGATGAGAAGGGTCAGAAAACCGTGCTTTTCATAAAAATGTTTTGCTCTTCCCATCCGCTCCGGGTTCAAGACCTTAGCAAAAAATTTCCATCGCAGCAGCTTCGGGCCCAGGACCCTCCCGATCCAATAGGCGATCCATGCAGAAAAATAGCAGCCGAGAAAAACGGCTAAAAAGAGGTGGATGGTATGCTCGGGGACTGTTGTTGCGGCGAGGACAGCGCTTGCTATGATAATGAAATCGGCGCTGATCGGGATATTCATTCCGGCCAGTAAAATAGCGGCAAAGATAAACCAATGGGCGTGGTCCGCATGTGCAACAATCCAAGCAACCAAGGCTTCCATCAATTTATTCCACGGTTAAAAAAGTTTTTGAACGGAGCGGGAAATCCAGGCTTTTTTCATGGTAAAACAGACCCATAATATTAGATAAGGTATACCACATTATTCGATTATAATTACAGGGCAATCAGGCACGGAATCAGGGCTAAAAATATTATTTGTCATATATCGCCCGGAAAGTTCTGCTTGCACATCACTTAAAAATTTACTATGGTCTAGGAGCGGGTCTACAAAGTAAGGTTTTGTCACTTTTATGAGGATTTTTGGCCGCTTTTCGATTCGAATACCAGGGGTATTAACCCGAGCCCCAAACAAGTGACAATATGCGCTAGCGAGGCAATGCCAAATCGAAGAGGGCGCAGCCCTCGTTCTGAACGAGGAGCACTATTGCCGAAAGGCAAGGGCGACGAGGAAGATTAATTTGGCTAAGCCGCAGCAAGCAGATTGTCACTTGTTTGGGGCTCGGGTTAATAATATACGAATGTTGATATTACCCCTGGTATTCGAATCGAAAATCGGCTCAAAAGGCCCAAAAAATTGACAGAAACTTATTTGGTAGACACGCTCTTACTATTGAAAAGGAATAGGACCAAATGACGAAGTTGCAACAAAAGATGATCGGGATCATCGCCCTGGTCAGTGCGGTGGTTATCGGAGTGATTTTAACCATCACCTCGTTTGCAAAATTATTTTACCCTAGCGATGTGCTTAAAACCCTAGATTTTTCTACTGGCCTTTTTGAGCTTGTTTTTCTGTGCACTCTGCTTTTATTCCATCGCTTCTGGCAAATGTGGGCATTTTGCTCCTGTCTATTTGCCATGTGGGGTGGGTATTCACTCTATTGGGCCATCAAAGGGCTTCCCTGCGGATGCATGGGAAAACTGATGCCGCTGCCCAAAGAGATCGCTTTGGGGCTTGATACGCTCTTTGTCGCCGTGAGTTTATTCCTGGTCTACAACTTAAGTAAAAAACGGGGCCGCCTATCCAAACTCATCTTGTTTGTGCTAATCAGCGTTCTGGGCGGATTTTATTTCGCAAAACTTGTCCAAAGAATGGCGGGAATGTAATTTTCCTGTGCTAAAAGCCACCCCCTCAAATACACTCTAATGGCACACAGGAGTATGTTGTGGTCATCGAGCTGTTACTAGGATTAGCCATCCAACCCTACCTTGAAGAAGCGGCGCGCTTTAGGGTTGAGGTCTTCTCTGAATATCCCTACCTCTACGAAGGTACTGTTGAGTTTGAGCTCAAGGAGATCCTTCCCGTTTATGTACGAAGCAAAGAAAGCGCTTGGGTGATCGCTAAAGAAGACGATCGGATTGTAGGTATCCTTACAGGAATCCCCCTTGCCGAGACCGCGCCTAATATCCATTCCCCTTTTCTGCAAAATAACATTTCTATGGAGCCTTATTATTGTTTGGCGGATCTCATGGTGCTGAAGGAGTACCGCGGAAAAGGAATTGGCAAAAGCCTCTATCATGCTTTTGAAGAGTTTGTCCGGACAAAACCCAGCTACCGCTATATCACTTTTTATGAGATTAGCCGTCCTCTCAATGATCCCAAAAGACCCGCAAACTATCACTCTCTGGATCCCTTTTGGTCAAAACGGGATTATGCCAAACACCCTGAGCTTAATTTTGAAATTCCATGGTCCGAAATCGGCAGCACCAAGGATTGCATCCACGCCATTGTGTATTGGATTAAGAAACTGCCTTAAAAATCATTATTGGATCGCGTCGATACCGGGAAGATGCCCAAACTCGATGTATTCTAAGGAAGCGCCACCGCCTGTGGAGACATGAGAAAAGCGATCGGCGAGATGCCACTCATTGACAGCCGCAACAGAATCCCCTCCGCCGACGACAGTGACCGCATTTAACGCAGCGATCGTCTTTGCCATCTCTTCCGTTCCTTTCGCAAAGCAGGGAAATTCAAAAACGCCGACGGGTCCATTCCAAAAAACAGTTTTCGCTTTTTGAAAGGCGTCGTGCCACTCGCGCTGCGTTTGCGGTCCGATGTCCATCCCTTGCCACCCTTTGGGAATCCCATCTGCGACGGCCACGGTCTTGATCGCGGCATCCGCTTTAAAAGCATCGGCGATCAGCAGATCTTTAGGAAGATGGATCTTATTGCATTTGAGCAATTCTTTGGCCTGCTCCAAACAGGCTCCGTCCACGAGCGAATCGCCCAGGTCGAAACCTTGCGCTTTGAGAAAGGAAAAGGCCATCGCCCCGCCGATATACAAAGCATCGACTTTAGAAACTAAAGTGGAGAGAACGCCCAACTTGGTTCCAATTTTTGCTCCGCCGAGCAACGCATAAAAGGGACGGGCGGGATCGGTGAGGAGCTGGTCAAAATATTCCACCTCATTTTCCATGAGGAGTCCAATGGCCGATTTTCCGGGAAAATAACTAGCGATAGTCGCTGTCGAAGCGTGTTTGCGGTGTGCAGTGCCGAAAGCATCATTCACATAGAAGTCGCCTAATGAACTCAGTTTTTTTGCAAAAGTAGGATCGGAATCGGGATCTTCTTCAGCGCAGTAAAAACGAAGATTTTCCAGCATGAGGACTTGCCCGGCCTGAAGTGTTGCCGCCATTTTTTCTGCCTGGGGGGCAATGCAATCGGGAGCAAAGAGGACAGGGATCCCGAGAAGCTCCGCCAATCGTTTCTGACAAGGGGCTAAAGAAAATTGGGGATCTTTTTTTCCTTTAGGCCGTCCCAAGTGGCTCATCAGAATGAGGCTGCCCCCTTGTTGTAAAATATAGCGGATGGTAGGGAGCGCTTCTCGAATGCGTGTGTCGTCGGTGATCATTCCCTCCGGAGAAAGGGGAACATTGAAATCGACCCGAAGAAGGACCTTCTTTCCTTTGATGGGAAGCTGACTAAGTGTGTGTGTGTTCTTCATTGGGCAAAAATTAAAATCGCATCGCTAACTGGCCGTTCATCCCCCATTTTAGCGTCGGGAGAGTCCTCGTCCACTCCTGATGGAGTGTTCCGCAATTGATCTTTGATGTAAAGAGCGGATGAACCTCCCCCGTCAAGATTGAGCGCATAGACGCAACCTAAGGAGTGCATGAATTGCGCCAGCTCGTTCATCGTCATGCCTAGGCTGACCTCAGGAAGCTTCCCATCCACGACGACAAAAACCCAATCGCCATTCGGTAAAATGCCTACAGCTGTACGTGGATGCTGCTTGGTAAGAAATGTTTCGATGGTTCGTTCTTGAGTAAAATCTGTAATGACGTTTCCATTGAAAATCAGAACTGGTGTTCCTCCGACGACATACTTCATCTCTTCCCATGCTTCGCTATTTTCGGGTTCATTCTGCGGGAGTGGAATAAAGTCGCACTGGGCCACCTCTCCTTCATAGGTTGTTGGGATTTCCAGGGGCGAGCCGGGATCGATAGAATAGACAAAACCCTTGGGAGGAATGGTTGTGATCCCTTGGTCTTTAATCGAAATCACTCGGCCTTCTGCGTCAATAGCGACTTCAATGCCCTTCAAATCGGTCAATGTATAGGGGTAAAAAAAATCAGTATAGAGAACAGTTTGTCCTTGAGCTCTCGGTTGATTGATCGCATCAATAGGAAAAGATTCTCCATGAATTTTTAAATCGGCTTGCAAGCCGAGGCGATCGATCAGCACCTCTTTGCCGTCATTTTTCCATCCGAGCGCTGCGCGATTGCGCCGAGGCTCCGACAACCACTGATGATCGATCTTGAGCACGCCGCTGGAGCATCCGCCAAATCGTCCCTCTTTTCTAAAAAAACCTCCATTGACGGCTGCAAAAGCGCGGTGGTGCTTTGCCATCGAGGAGACAGTTTCTAAGTCGAGCATGTTATCTCCGGCATGGACAAGTTTCATGCAGGCATGTTCAGGATCCACAGTAAAAATATGAACAGAAATGGGGCCGGGAAGTTTTCGATGTTCATAATGCATCCCCCGCGGCATCTGCATGGAGAGCAAAAGGCACAGAAGCGCGAGCGCGACAGGGATAAATCTTTTAGTCATAGACTAGAAAAAGGATTTGATGCCTGAGAAAATTGGGTTCCTTTTTTCCGTCTGCTAAGCTCAGAGCGGATAGAGAATAAGAGATCTTGGTCAAAATCTTTGTTCGCAGCCCAAAGGAGATATTCGAGAGGAATTTCTGCAAAGGGTCGGCCTTTATGTTTACCGAGAGGCATAACGCGCAATGCGATCGGCCGCTTCAAGCGCTCTAATAACTGCTCAGTTGTCTTAAAGTGGGAGGCGAGATGTTTGAATACCTCGATGTTAACGACGACATCGTTCATCGCGCGATGAGCCCCTTCGGATGCTATATTGAAGTGCTCGCGCAATTTTTCTAAGGAATTGGTAGGGCTCTCGCCATAGAGTCTTGCGAGGCGCAGGGTGTCGATGGTTATAAGAGTTGGCAAAACGGACGGGATCTGAAACTGTTTAGCAGCCTTATATAAAAAGGCGATATCCAGCTGAATGCCGTGGCCGATCACGATGCACTTATCGACAACTTTTAAAAGGAGAGGAAGGGCTTCTTGAATTTTGGGTTTGCCCTGGACCATCTCGTCGGTGATGTGGTGAATAGCCATAGAGGCTTCTGAGATTGGGCAGCCAGGATCTACGAGGGTCTCAAAGGAATCGAAAGTGTTCTCAAAAGTAAATGCCTTGGCGGCCACTTCGATGATTTTATCTGTTTCCGGATCGAGCCCAGTCGTCTCGCAGTCTAGACAGACGAACGTATCTTTATGAATTAATCCCATAATTTTCCTAGAATTTTAAGAAGGTGGTCTCTCCCGCTGCCGCTCTTGATCGAATAATAAATACAGGGAACGCCTTCGATGGGGGGCGGTAAGGTTTTGACTTGGTCGCATTTGGTGTAAATGACCACTAAAGATTTCCCGTGATGTTGTGCCCAATGGATCAGGGCAAGGTCTTCCTCAGCGGGTGTGCGCCTGCTGTCGATCAGGACAAGGAGCAGCCTGAGATTTTTTCGCGTTTCTAAATAATCGTTTAAGTTTTTAGACCAAGCATCCTTAAGATGTTTGGGAACTCTTGCAAATCCATAGCCCGGCAAGTCGACAAATGCGAGCTCGTCTTCAATCTCGAAAAAGTTGAGCGTTTGGGTTTTCCCCGGGGTCGCAGACACCTTCGCAAGTCCTTTCCGATTAAAAAAATGATTAATAAGCGAAGACTTTCCGACGTTCGATTTTCCGCATAAGGCTACTTCCGGCAGCCTCCACTTGGGCATGGAATCTTCCGTGAGGGCTGACTGGACGAAGCGGATCTTTGACAAGGAAATTTTTCTCATAGAGAGGCTCCAGAAATCACAATTGAGCGCTCATTTTCTCCGCTGTAGTTAAAATGGATGGAAACACATGGGGGAAGTTTGGCGGCGATCGTTTCGGGCCATTCGATGCAGCAGATCCCCGGCATGGAAAAATATTCATCGAATCCCATCAAAAAGAACTCTTCCCCATTTTTTAAACGGTAAAGGTCGAAATGATACAGCGTTTGTTTCCCAGAGTAAATATTCAAATAATTAAATGTGGGGCTGGAGACTTCATGGGGAGGGAGCCCGGCTGCGCCCGAGACCAACCCTTTAATGAAGGTGGTCTTTCCAGCGCCTAGATCGCCGTAGAGGGTGATGAGGGAATTTAGAGGGAGCTCTGCGCCTATTTTCTGGCCTAGCTCAAATGTTTCTTCAGGAGTTTTGGTTATAAATTCCTGCTTACTGAGCCTGCTCACCTCTGTCTTCCTCCAACCACTGATCCATATACGATGCGAATTCGTCGATTCCGTTCAAGGACTCGACGAAAGCAGCAATTTTACTCTCTTCAAGCTGGTTTTGAATGAAGGTTAAAAAATGCTCTTCGATCTGGAAGCGGTTTTGGCTAGGAACTTCAATGAGGGAGAGGAATTTGAGCTGGTTCTTATAGAAATCGTCGATGACCGCGGCCTTGCTATTAAATAATTTACCGGTGATCGCCGAGGAGAACACAATTTTTGTGACGGCGGCCTTGCGCTTAACAATATAATTTTTAATCACTTCTGGGTCTTCAGAAACGAAAAAGCGCTTCACCTTCAAGCCGCCGGCTCTCTCTTTATTTTCTGGACATTGGGAGACCCAGTCATAAATGGCATCTTGCGGATTGGGGTGGGTATTATCGCCGAATACTTTCCCTGTAAAAGGGCATATATAGATTTTCTTAGTCTGGTCGTTGACGCTCTCTTCGCCGAATTGGATCTTAATTTCGGTCTCGCGCCAGAGCTTTCCTTGCGACTCAAGCTTCTGAATCAGTTCCTCTTGGCTCTGATAGATCATCTTCTCACGGCCGAAAAGAACCGGTTTGATGTTAAACTTTTTTTCAAGAAAAAACAGATAAGTAGTAATTAGATCAGCTTTTCTATTTTTTTTTAGAAACTTCAGCAGCTCATCTTTTAATGTTTCTGTAATGACAAGTGTTGTCACAATAAAACCCCTTTAGACTTTGACAGGCCAGCTTAGCTTAAATAGAGATTATTGATCAAGGTGAAAAATGTTGATTTGAGAAGTGTTAAGGTGATATTATGGCCGCTTCATGCATCCTAAGGAGAAGTTCCATGACGCTGATTTTAGAAGAAAGTCTTATTTTAGAAGAAATTGTTGTCAAAGGGTACGAGAGGGTCGTAAAGGTCACGGATAAAAAGTCGGGTTTGGTCGGCATTATCTGCATCCATAATACGTCTCTCGGGCCTGCTCTTGGTGGAATCCGCATTTACCCCTATTCCACATTCGACGCAGCTCTAAATGATGCCATGCGGCTTGCTAAGGGGATGACCTACAAGTCGGCCCTCGCCCAAACAGGGCTCGGCGGCGGCAAGAGCGTCATCATTGCAAGCCCTACACAAAAAACACAGGAACTTCTCTATGCGTTCGGCCAAGCGGTCAATCAATTAGAAGGGCTCTACATTTGCGCTGAAGACGTTGGATGCACTCCGGATGATGTGAAGATCATCCGCGAAGCAACGCCTTACGTCGTCGGCCTTGTCCATGAAAAAAGCAGTGGCAATCCCGCTCCCTATACAGCCTGGGGAACTTATCGCGGCATCCAATCGGTGATGCAAAAACTTTATGGGGACAAATCGGTCTTTGACCGGACGATTGCGATCCAGGGACTGGGAAGCGTCGGTGCTAGACTCGCTGAACTCCTTTTCTGGGAAGGGGCAAAACTCATCATTAGCGACATCGATGAAGAAAAAACTGCGCGGCTCGCTAAGATATATGGGGCGGCGACTGCCTCCCATCAAGACATTTTAAAAGTGGAATGCGATGTCCTCGCTCCTTGCGCGCTCGGCGGCATCCTCAGCGCCGACACCATTCCCTCCCTGCGCTGCAAAGCGGTTGCGGGATGCGCCAACAATCAGCTGCTTAAGGACAGCGACGGAGACATCCTCCTCAAACGAGGTATTCTCTACGCGCCCGATTTTATCATTAATGCCGGCGGACTGATCAACGTAACGGAAGAACTCGCGGAAGAGGGATATTCCCCAACAGTTGCCCGCGGCAAGACCCACAATCTTTATGACGAACTGATGAAGATCTACGAGATGGCGGACAACAACAAGATCTCGACGCATGCTGCCGCTCTATCTCTTGGAGATTATCGGATTAAGTATGGAATAGGCAAACGGGAATACCGAGTTCAAATCAGTCATGCACGGTAATCTCTCGACTCGCCTTGAAAAACTCTTTACGCAAGCGATCCAGGCTGCTTTCGGAGAGCTAGTCCCTGCGGAAATCGCGCAGAGCGCCGAACAAAAGTTTGGCCACTATCAGTGCAATAGCGCGCTTAAACTTTCAAAACAGCTGCGCCTAAACCCGCGCGTTGTCGCCGAAAAGATTATTTCCCATATAGATAAGGGCTCGATGATCTCTCATCTGGAAATCGCAGGGCCCGGATTTATTAACATCACCCTGAGCGCTTCCTTTCTCTCTATAGAGACAGGCCGCATCCTTCATGACCGCCATCTCGGCGTCACTGCGGAGCCGCGGCAAAAAGTGATCGTCGAATTTTCCTCGCCCAATGTCGCCAAGGAATTGCACGTCGGCCACCTGAGGTCCACTATTATAGGGGATTCCCTGGCGCGGGTCTTCGAATTTTTAGACCAAGATGTTCTCCGCCTAAACCACATCGGCGATTGGGGCACCCAATTTGGAATGCTGATCGCTTACATGCAGGAGCATGCCCCCCAAGTCTTGGAAGGAAATGAGAACGTCGATCTGCCCACGCTCATGCATTGGTATAAAGAGTCCAAAAAACAATTCGATGCGGATCCCGCGTTCAAAAAACGGGCACAGCTCCTCGTTGTGTCTCTTCAAGCCAAAGATCCTGCGGTGATCCATGCATGGAAGATTATTTGCGCTATCTCTAGAAAGTCGTACCACGAGATCTACGCTCTTCTAGATATCAAAACCAACGAACGCGGCGAGTCATTTTATAACCCCTTCTTGCCTACGATCATCGCCACTCTCGAGCAAAAAGGGCTGGTTACCATTTCTGAAGGCGCTAAATGCGTATTCCTAGACGGTTTTGAGATCCCCATGATCATCCAAAAAGCGGACGGAGGCTACAACTACGCGACCACCGATTTGGCGGCCCTAAATCATCGCGTCCACGTAGAAAAAGCGAAAAGAATTATTATTGTCGTCGATCTTGGGCAAAGTCTACACCTACAAATGGTCTTTAAAGCCGCCGAGAAAGCAGGGCTCTACAACCCGGCTGAGGTTCAAGTCGAACATGTGGGCTTTGGGGTTGTCCTCGGCCCCGATGGTAAAAAATTTAAGACAAGGTCCGGCGAAACGGAAAAATTGATCGATCTACTTCTTGAGGCTGTGAAACAGGCGAGGCATATTTTTGAAGAGCGGATGCCCGACGCCACCCCTGCCGAGCTGGATCATGCCGCGCAAGTTCTGGGAATCGGGGCCGTCAAGTATTCCGATCTCTCCTGCAACCGCGTGAAAGATTATGTGTTCAGCTATGAAAGGATGTTGAAATTTGAAGGGAACACCGCAGCTTTTATGCTCTACGCTTACGTCCGGATCCAAAGCATCAAACGAAAAGTGAATAAAGAGATCAGCACGCTCCCGAACACCCTAGAGCTTGAGCATCCTTCGGAAATTTCCCTTGGCCTGCATCTCTGCAGATTTGGAGAAACCTTGGACAGCGTCGCGCGGGATCTGCTCCCGAACCGGCTCACCGATTATCTCTACGATCTCGCTGAAAAGTTCCACGCCTTCTTCCGCGACTGCAGGGTCGAAGGATCTCCCCAACAAGAGAGCCGCCTCGTTCTCTGCGAGACCACAGGGCGCATCCTTAAGAAAGGGCTGAACCTCCTCGGCCTCGAAACCCTCGATCGGATGTGAATTTGCCATCCGGTATTTTTAGGCGATCCCCATCCATCTACTTACTGCATCTAATATTCCATCTGCTGCCAATTTGACGTTTTCTTTATATGTCGGAACGGGAGTTGGCCTCATCGATTCTTGCCATGCCATCATATTCTGGCCAAACACCTCGTTCATGGTCGCAATAAAACGCGGGTCCTGGGTGATATCCGCATATGTTCCGCCGTTATTAGCAGGAGCCGCAGCCGAAGGAAGCACTAGAGTTCCATAGTCAAAAGAAATTGGCGCGTGCAGGGGATCGACTGGGTTCGAAACCGCAATATTTGAAGCTGGAACAGGATTTGCAGTGGCCGGATAGAGAGCTTGGCGCATTCCTCCAACAATTCTAGGGCGCGGTGCGGTAGAATTGGAAGTCTGAGCCGTTTGAACGGAAGAGATGGCAGCAGCGCGTGGCGGTGTTATGGAGACCGGTGAGGGTGCTGCGGCTATTTGTAAAGCAGTGCTGCTTGTCACCACTTGTCTTGGGGAAGTGTTTGCCCCTGCAGATGTGTTCGTCGGCAAGTTGCCTTGCTGCAATCTTTGTCTTTCTCGTGCAAGGCTGCGGATGGTAGTATCGACAACAAAATTTACAAAAGGCGCTCGACATGTAGGGCACTTGTGGTCCGCTTGCTGCGGAAGACCAAGAATTTGTAGAGCAGTGTCTTCATTGACCCGATGTTGGCAAGGAAGCGCCACGGCATCTACCATAAGGTCAAGGTTAGCAGGATCTCTTAATTCCGCATCGAATATTTGAAAAAAGGTGTCAGTGGACGAGCTTGTTGGACGAGTAGCCATTGTATCCTCCATGGATAGAAATTTCGTTTGTCCTCGTTGCACGCATAAGAGAGTGCAAGTTGGCTACTATTTTAGATCCGGCAGACAATTATTTAGTATCTATTTTTATGAGGGGCCGAGATCACAGAGGGTGTCTACAAAGTAAGGTTCGGTCGGTTTTGCGATTCTTATGAGCCGATTTTCGATCCAAATAATCCACATAAGCGACGAACCCTTACTCTGTAGACACCCTCTCAAGAAAAATTGGATAGTGAATTTATTTTTCAGAAATGGTTCAATGAATGTATCTGTCAAAAAGGAATTTATATGAGCCAAAAGAAAAGAATACTCCTCATCGAAGACGAAGAAGACATTGCGGCGCTCATCAAACTCCAAGCAGAAATCTCTGGATATAAGCTGCATGTGGAAGTGGATGGGATCAATGGATATCATGCGATTGAGCGTGAGAAGCCCGATCTCGTCATCCTGGACATCATGCTCCCGGGACAAAACGGATTTGATGTCTGTCTTAAAATGAAAAACAACCCCGAACTGCGCACTATTCCTGTGATCATTCTCACAGCTAAGGGCGAAGAATTGGATGTCGTCTTGGGATTGGAACTCGGCGCAGACGATTATGTCGCTAAACCTTTTTCTCCAAAAATTCTCTTTTCGCGCATTAAAGCTGTGTTGCGCAGAGGGAAAGATGCGGAAAAGACAGCGAAGGTCCTCACCTTTGGGGATTTTACTCTAGAGGTGGAGCGCTATCTGCTCAAAAAAGAGGACAAGAACATTCCGATCACCCTCTCCGAATTTGGTATCTTGCGGCGGTTGCTCGGCAATCGCGGAAAGGTCTTGACCCGCAATCAGCTGCTCGATGACGTCCACAATGACGACACATTTATTGTCGACCGCAACATCGACGTACACATCGCTTCGCTCAGAAAAAAACTGGGCCCCAAATTTGATTGGATCGAAACGGTGCGCGGCGTCGGCTACCGCTTCCGCGAAGAACCTTTAGCGATATAAAGGATCCTTGTGGGAGCGGGCGAAAATCCGCTCCAGCCGCCCTGCGTCTTGTCTTGCAAAGACCGTCCGATGTTTTCCGACCTGGACAAGGCCTTTCTTGGCCCCGCTGACTTTTTTTAGATTTTTGCACTCAGCCACGGTGATCTCATCTTCTTGGACCTTACTAAAAAACAATGTGAGCTGGAGAGCATCCAGTAAAGATTCCTCGTCAACATCCTTCCCCGCCTTCAAAACTACATGGCATCCAGAATGGCTGGCGACGTGCAGCCATAGATCAAGGCCGTTTGCGAATGAGAAGGTGAGCTGTTCATTATTAGCAGCGCCCTTCCCAATAAAAATAGAGACCCCCTTCTCTGATTTAAACTCTCTGAACGGGTGGCTTTTAGGTTTAGGTTTTGGTGGGGCTGGGATCTTTTCTTGCTTCTTTTGCGGAACCTGCGCATCTGGGTTGATCAGCGCCTGAGCGGTCTCATGTGCGATCAGGGCCTCAAGCTCCTCGATCTCTTTAGCCGTCGTTTCCGCAAATTGGGTGGAATATTTGAGCTTGTTCCTCAGTTTTTGGCTAAGCCGCCATTGCCGCTTAAGTTGGTCTGCGGGTTCCTTGAGCGGGTCAAGCTTCAGAAGTTTTTTATTTCCGTCCTGTTCCCAATCCTCCACTTCAATCTCTTGCATCCCCTTTTTAATGCGGTAGAGATTGGATTGGAGAAGTTCTCCGTTATGCGCTTCCTCCTGCCAACGATGCCCTTGATCGATTTCGTTTTGAAGGATTACAAATCGCTTTTTTGCCCTTTTAAGTCGTGCTTTTAAAAATTTCATTCTTTTTTTGGAATTGCATTTATGATAGATAGTATTGTAACTGAACATATTTGTGGAGAGACTATGCAAAAAGTGTGGATGTTGCTGGCTGTTTCAACTTTCGTCTTGAGCGGTTGCAGTACAAAAGGAGATTCCGAAACGATGGCGGCAGCAGATGCCGGCGCGCCGGGAGCCCCTCCCGCCCATTCGAAAAAAAGCGCTCTTGTGGGAGGCGTTGTCGGCGCCGTTTCTGAAGGCATTGCAAGTTCCTCTCTCGACAATCAGGCACGCATAGTCATGGAAGAAAAATCTCCGAACACGCTCAAAAAAATTGACCGAGGACAACGGTTGAGCTTGAACGATATCAAGGCGATGAGCGAAGCGGGGATCAGCGATCCAGTGATCACCACGCAGATTTGCACGACGGGCAGCATCTTTTATCTCACGACGTCCGACATCATGGATTTAAAAAACGCTGGCGTCTCGGAGCGCGTGATTGACGTGATGATCCAAACCGGTGGATAAGAAATCGTAAGCCCGTTATACTCCCTGAGAATATGGCAACCGCAGAACATACTCAGACTAGGGCTCATAGCACTCTCCAGAAGACGGTGCTCGATCAATTCCGGCAGATCACCCGCGCCTACGCCCTTTTCCATATCACCTTCTTCCTCATCGGTTTTGTAGAGCTTTTTTTATTCCTTTTCTTTTTCTCTTTCTTTGCCAAATCATCGATGCTTGCCTTTTCGCTAGCGGCTATTTTTCTGACCGGCTTTTCCTACTTCGTCCTTCTCTTTTACTTTCAGGCCAAGAAACCGGAACAATTTCATCTCCTGTTGCAAAATTACATGCAGGGATCAAAAGCGGCCCATGAAGATATTCTGCAAAGCCTCTCCCAGCTTGTCTCATTGCTACAGGGACAGGAACATCATTACTATCCTTTGCCCGAATCATTTAAAACTCTTGCCCCTCTGATGGAAAAGTTCAGCATCTGGACCCACTGGAAAGATGTCCATCAGATGAAAGAACTTTTACTGAGTTCCGCCATCCGCGAAAGCCGCGAGCTCATTAAAGCGCTTCCCACCGATGTGAATGCCCACAGAGCTTTGGGGATCGCGTATATCGCCCTTTCGCGAATCTATATGGACCCTCGCAGAGAAACTCCCGATGTTCTATGGGTGTCTCCAGAGTATCAGTCAAAAGAAATGGAAGAAAAGTTTCAGACCGCAGCCCAGCGCGCGGTTTCCGAACTGAAGATCATCGAAGAGTATGCGCCTAACGATACTTGGGTCCATGCGCAGCTGGCTGTGTTATATCGAGATTTGAAGCTGCCTGTCCTGGAAATTCAAGAGTATGAGACACTGGCGAAGATGACAAATAATGATAAGGAGATCTTATTTAGACTCGGTCTTCTTTATTTTGAGCATGGCTTAAATACCAAAGGCCTTCGGATCTACGAGATCCTCAAAAAATCAGCGCACCCGCAAGCGGATGCACTCATCTCTTTCTACGATGCTTTCGCATCTATTTGAATAAGACACTCCAGTTGACGGTACCGATTAAAATCCCGACGATAGCAACGCCATTCGCGAGCCAATTGACTTTTTCTTTATAAAGCCATTTTCCCCAGATGTTGCACAAAATGATGATGCCTACAGCCAAAATCGGAAAGATCATCGCATGCTCCAAAGGAGTCGATACTTCCGTAGCCTGCACCATGAAAAAGGTTCCCACTCCGTTGGCGATGCCGCCGAGAATGCCGTATTGCACCTCTTTCTTCTTGGGCAGCCGTTTTTCCGAAGATACATAGATGACAGTTTGGATAAAGGTCGCCGATAAGAAGAGCATCGGGCTGAACCATTGGTTCACCGCATCGTCAAAATCAAATGAGAGGAGAAGCCCGTTCTGGCCTGGGAAGTTGACAAAGAGAGCCCGCCACTGCAAGAAGCACATGAAGGCCACGTGCATCAGGAAGGCGGCTGTGGCAAACATGATCCACTGATGTTTTTTTTCAGATGAGGGAAGTCCCCATCCCGCCCACACAAGCGCGGCGACGACCAAGAGAGAACCGATTCCATTCCATGCGGTGTAGTGATATCCGAAGGCGGCGCCAAACAGAAGCACCATTACAACAGTGGGCATCACGGTTGCAGAGTTGACCGCAGCAAATGTCAGGCCGGGAGGTCCCTTCTCTAAGGATTTTCCAATGAAAGCCATCAGCCCCGCGACAAAGATCCCGCCCGTGAGCCCAAAGCCCGCCATGCAGCTGCTCCACCCGTATTGCCCAGTACGGACAGGGTTTAGTAAGACCATCACGAGAAAGACGATAAATAGTTGTACCATCAGGTAGGCTCGGAAGGAGCCTCCCCCATCGATACTTTTGCGTAAAAACAAATTCGACCCCGCGATAAACAGGGCAGCGATTAACATCAGCACTATGGCCATGAACTTATCCTCCACTTGACATTTGGAAACGTGTCGTCGGAAACCTAGCGCTCTGTAAACACAGTTTTCGGATCAATTTCGGCGTCAAAGCCGCTCAAATCGCCGATCGTAAGTTGATCCGTATTGCATTAATACGAATCAACTTGCGAAGCCTGCGGTCGCCGATTTCAGCGAGCTTTCACGCTCAAAATTGTCTCAAAAACTGCGTTTACAGAGCGCTAGATCATTATTCTATTCTCCTTAAAATAAACATAGTGAATATTTTTTTGCGATTAATATGTCGCCAGGTATACTCCAAGAAAACCCGCAAGGAACGTGAATGGGCTGCCCCCCTTTATTGTTGCTTTATGGTAGGATCCGATTTTTGTCATTAGCCTTGGGAGGATGGAATGTTTTCACGCACTGCTTGGATTTGTCTCTTGTCAATTACACCCCTGTTCGCTGGAAGCACTTCCACGGATGAGGTCCTTCAATTGCGCCGCATTGGGGAATACTGGAAAGATAAGGACTTTAAAACGGTAAAGGAGCAGATCCACACCTTTCTCGCTCAGCATCCAGAAACCGAAAAAAAGGATGCGCTGCAAGCGATGCTCGGTGATGTTTTTTTCTTCGACAATGCTTATCAGGATGCTGTCGACTGCTACAAACAAGTGGCGAGCCTCGAATATCGGCAAAAGGTGTTCCATAACCAGCTCTACTCCTTATTTGAGCTCAAAGATTACAATGGGGTGCTAAAAACTGCAGCGAGCTATTTCAAAGAGACAAAAGTGGTCAAACCCGAAGAAAAATTGAGCCTTCAGCTCTTCTTTGCAGAGTCCCTCTACAACGAGTCCAAAAATATCGACGATGAGCAGAGAAAGGCCCTCTTTTACACAAAAGCGAAACAACACTATCAAGACCTCCTCCATACAAAATTTCATCTCGTCGCTCTATTCCCACTTGCAGAAATCCATCGCTACCTGAAAGAGTACGACAAGGCAGTTCCTTACTATCTGCAGCTCGCAGAAAAATATCCGAGCGAGCGGGATGATCTCTATCTACAAGCCGCCCTCACCCAGATGCACAACGACCCCGATGCCGCCATCGAAAGTTTTGGGCGCATCGAAGGAAAGCATGCAGGGATTGCGACCTACCACCAAATGGCCCTCCTCTATCAAGCAAAAAAATATGACGCTATTTTACAAATCGATAAGGAGCGGCAAAAGGCGATTCCGGATGACAGATCCGCGCTCGCCTCCTTCTTTATGGGAAGAAGCCATTACATTTTAAAAAACTATCCGCAAGCGGCCTCTTTCTTGAGAAAGTCGCTCTCGTTTGTTTTCTCAAATCCCGAAGAGAAGAAGGCTTCCCTTTTGAGCCTCATCCTCTGTGCGAAAGAACTTAAAGATCTTTCTCTTTTAGATAAGACGATCGACCAGTTTGAAAAGGCATTCCCCGCAGATGCACAGACACCAAAAATCAAACTGCTCCACGCTCAACTCGCCCTAGAAAAGGGGAGCCTGGATATAGCGATCAATGACCTTCAAGAAATCTTAGACCATTACCCCGCTGCTGATTCGCGCGAAAAGGTTGTCTATGATCTAGCTGTTCTCCTCACAAGATCCGAGCAGTGGGAAAAAAGCCGAGCTCTGTTTTTGACTTACTTGAAAGATTTTCCTGCAGGTTCTGAAACACGTTCCGTATGGCGGCACATCGCCAACTGCTCGCTCCAGCAGTACAAAAAATCTCCCACTGATGATACTCAGATGCTCTTCGCTCAAGACGTGAAGGGACTTCTCGGTCAAGAGGAGGCCCTCACCGCAAAAGAAAGCCAGGAATATCGGTTCCTTCTTGTGAAGGTCCTCTACGATCTAAGAGAATATCAAGATGCGGCGGCCCAGCTCACCACTTATCTTATGGATTATGCCGACCATCCTACCTTTAATGAAGCGAACTTCTTAAGTGCTTTATGCGGTGCAGAGCTTGCGAAAGACCCCCAAGCCTATATTGATAGCGCAGAAAAGGCGCTGGCGATCAATCCCGGCTTTGAGGGCCGAGGGGTTCTCCACGTTAAGCTGTTCAATGCCTATTTGAGCTTGTCTAAAAATGATAAGGCCGCTGAAAACCTTTTTGAGAGCATCTCCTTGGGATACAGTGAGGTCAAGAGAGAAAATCAAATATGGCTTGGTGACTACTTTTACAAAGAGTTCAAGTGCAGCCCTGAAAACACCCAAGCAAAAAAATGCGCTCTAGAAGTTTATAAAAATCTCTTCGCCACCATTGACCTGGCTCTCGAAGCGGAAACATTAAAGTATGTTGAACTTCTCGAGGATTGCGATCAGAAAATTGTCCTGCTCCAAAAACTGCTAGAAGCCCAAGAACAGCATCCTACAGAACCTTGGAAGTTTCAACGTCTCGCCCTTTTCCAAATGGCAGAGGCCTACGAAGCGAGCAATAATGTAGAGAAAGCCCTTGAGACCTATGAGTTATTGATCACCACTTCGGCCTATGCGCCTTCTTATCTCTCAAAAGCTGCTCTTCTCCAAAAAGCTCGGCTGCAATATGCTCATATGCGCCCAGAGCAAAAAACAGAGAACGATCCGGTTATGCGAGAAGTTTTAAATACTCTAAAAGATCTGCAAGCGGTCAAGAAGAGCTCATCCGAGCCTTTGCACATCCAAGCGGCGATCGAGTATGCCAAAATTAAGGCAGAGCTCTCCCCCGACTCGGCCCGGCTGACCACTACTCTCTACTTTCTGAATCGTGTGAAGGAAGATTTTGATACTGCCGACTATATAGCGACCTTCTCTGCATGTGAAGAGAAAAAGCCGCTTTTTGACAGTTATTTAAACCAGATAGAAACAGAGATCTCGGAGCTGAAACAAATGATTGCGGAACTTGAGCAGCCTCAAGGTCAGAACATTGCATCTCAAGAATCAGAAACGAGTGAAGAGGTCAGCGCCAGCGACCTTTCAAATCCTGTAACTGACGAGGTTCGGGTAGAAGGTGTGGAAGTTGCCGCAAGTGAACCGGCTTCGGAGATCATGGAAGAGCCCGTTAACTCATTAGAAGGACTTACGCCCGATCTACATGAATAAAAAAAACCTGCTTCTCATCATCTGCTTCATTGCGACATTAGGAGTGCACTCCGTGGCCCTTCTAGTCTATATGCAGTATCCCCACTTGTTCCAGCCTCAGCAGCGAAACCGCATCAACTCTCAGCCCCTGGTGATGTCGTGGGAAGAGGAGATGAAGAACAAAGAGATCGAGGATGCCTTCGACCAAATCCTTGCGCTCGCGCCCCCGGAGCGTTCCTATGAGAGGATTCAGCTTCCCGTTGAAACAGAGCGAACGCCGCTTCCAGAGAAATCCCAACAGATAGGCGCTGTGGATTTTCTTGTAACTGCCAATGAAGAATTTCATTCCAATTCCGACATCTTGGTTCCTGAGGACACTATATATCTCAATGACATCTACGCCCAGCGGGCCTCGGTGGCCGTTGTTCCCAGTCTTCAAAAATCGGCCAGTTTCCAAGCTGCGGAAGAGATCAGTTCGTGGAGCACACTTTTTGATACCCAAGAAAATGCGATCGCCGCTGTCTCCATTTCTCCCCCTGACTCAGAACGGACCGCCGCCCTTGTTCTATCGCGCACGCCTTCTTCCTCTTTAGCCATCGATAACTCGGTCTCCTTTTCCCCCAAGCCGTTCAATGAAGATCCGCTCTCTTTGTTCGATCCTCTCCAACCTTACACCTCTTCCTTGCACAGGACCACAACGACCCCAAGCCCGGAGAAGAGAACCGTTCCCCAAGTGATCGCCTATGCGCTGATCGAAGATATCGCCAAGGTTGAGTGGAGAAATGAGTTCAACGTCGATGTGAAGCTCCTGCCGCAAGAAAAGAATTTCCTCTTTTCGATCTCGATCGCTCCCACCGTCGACCTCTCCATGTCACGCCTCAAGCAAAACTTCTTTTTCCTCATCGACCGGTCCAACTCCATTGAAAAGCACCGCTATCAAGTTTTCAAACGGGCCGTTCTTAAAGCTATTTCCTTCTTGCGGGCCGGAGATACCTTTAATATTTTCATCCTAGACCAAGAAATCACCCGCTTGAGCAACGAAAATCTTGTATTTAACCCTGCGACCCTCCAAAGGGCCGAGAGTTTCTTAGAGAAGGAAGAGCACGGAGGACTGTTTTCCGCGACCGATATTTACTCTGCCCTAGAACGGCTCACCCCTTCCTCTACAAAAGACAATGAGCTCTACACAGCGATCCTGCTCACCGACGGCGATTCCCTTCTCTCATCCAATAAACAGCGGAAGACCATCTTGCGCTGGATGGAAAAAAATGCGGGCAAACTCTCGCTGTTCACTGCGGCCGTTGGCAAAGATAACAACCTCTCCCTTTTAGATATGCTCAGCGCCTGCAACCGCGGCAAACTGCTCTACTCTGAAACCTATGCCGCCTTCCCCAGAAAACTGGCGAAGCTGATCCACGATTTGCGCAACCCGATCGCCACCGACCTGCGGATCTCTGCAGTTCCTTCGAACGGCAAGGACACGATCGTCCTCTATCCTCCCTCTTCCTATGCGCCTAATTTATACACCGATCAACCCTATGTCCTCACCGGATCGATGCCGCATCCTTGCGACTTCACTCTCCTCATCGAAGGAAAACATAACGATAAGTGGATCAGCTTAGAAAAAAAGATCTCCTTCCAGAATGTACAAAAAGGGGGAGCACAGCTCAAACTAGACTGGGCTAAGTCCAACGCCTACTTCAAATACGAACAGTTCCTCCAAACGGGCAACGTCGCTTTTCTTGAGGACGCGAAAACCCTAATCGATGTTCAATGAGCCTCCGCATCATCGGCGGAACCTTCCGCAATCGCCCCATTAAATCGCCGAAAGGAGACCGCACCCGGCCCACATCGGCCATGATACGTAAAGCGGTTTTTGATATCTGCCAGCCATTCATTGAAGATGCCGCTTTTCTCGATCTCTTTGCAGGAAGCGGCGCGATGGGCATTGAAGCGATCAGCCGCGGCGCATCGCGCGCCACATTTGTCGACAAGGACAAACATGCGCTCGATTGCATCCTCACCAATCTCAAAGATCTAGACATCGAAGCGCAGTGTACCGTGATCGCGGGCGCCGTGCCCCAGGCCTTTAAACGGCTAAAAAATCCCTTCGACATCGTTTACATCGATCCACCCTACGGCCTGGTGGAGATCGCTCCCATCCTCATCTATTTCGATGAGCAGGACCTTTTAAATCCGGGCGCACATCTTTTTGTAGAGACCGATCATGCGCTGGAGCCGGTTGCTCTTCAGCATCTTATCGCCAAAGAACGGCGGAAGTATGGGAATTCTTTTTTATATGAATTTGAGCGAATGAACTGAACCAAATTGGTTTATATGGCCTCTAAGCAATCGACAGTTGATCTCATTCTTGAACAACTAAAGGCTGTTGGGGAGATTCGCGCAAAAAAAATGTTTGGTGAATATGGAATTTTTTGCAGCGGCAAGATGGTCGCTTTGGTTTGCGACGATCAGCTATTCGTCAAGCCAACAATCGCTGGCGCCAAGTTTATCGGAAACTGCGTAGAAAGATCTCCCTATCCAGGATCGAAACCATGCTTTCTTATTTCCCGTGACAAATGGGAGGACGGCGCGTGGTTAGCAACCCTTATACAAATATCGGCCAGGGAATTACCGCTGCCGAAGAAAAAGTCTTCTTCTCGCAAGAAAATTGATTGAGGATATAAACCGCAGAGAGGAATCCCCCTCTGCAGTAAAAGATGATTTCTTAGAGCTTTTGGCCCTTATTATACTTAGATTCGCTGGCGATCTCACCTTTAGAGGTGTAGGTTTTCTTGCTGCCGTCGAGCTCATCGCGCACAAAGGTTTGCGCTAAGCGCGGCGTTCCGTCTTCATAGAATTTGTTGAACTTACCATGGCGAAGTCCATCTTGGTATTCAGCCTCAAAGACGAGGACGCCTTCGGGACTCCACTCTTGAGAGAGACCATGCAGCTGACCGATTTTATAACGGGCGACCACGGCGAGTTTTCCATTCTCAAAATAGGTCTTCTCTTCCCCTTCTTTTTGGTCGTTCACAAAGACTACTTCTTTGCACACTTTGCCGTTGGGGTAATATTGTACAGTGGGTCCGTTGCGAAGATCGTTTTTGTATTCAGCCTTGATGAAAATGCGCCCTTTTTGATCGTACGCTTCGGCAACGCCTTCTTTGAGCCCTTTGACGAAGTAGATGCGGGAGACCTTATTTCCAGCTTCGTTGTACTCGATCGCTTCGCCATCGAGCCGATTGTTGACATAGTTCCCTTCATAGGCTTTCACTTTGCCAAAAAATTTGTGCGGGGGATAGTAGACCTCGTGAAGCCCTTCGCGGCTATTGTCTTTGTAGTGAAAGACAATCTCCTTCTGATCTTGTGTCCTCTCAAAGAGACGGCCCGATAATTTATCCTGCTCATAGTGAGATTCCTCAACGAGATTTCCATCGGCGTCCCAAACACCTTTGACGCCGTTCAGTTTGCCTTTGTCATATACCACGAGAGTCTGTGTGGCGCCGTTCGGATAATAGCTGCGCTGCTCTCCGTTGAGTAGGCCGTCGTCATTATAGATATAGTGACGTGCGAGCTTGAGAACCTCTTTCTTCTGGTCTTGCTCTTTCGGGAAGTATTCCTTTTGCTCGCCGACGGGAAGCCCATTCTTAAATTCTTTGACGTAGCAAAGGCTTCCATCTTCATACCAACCTTTAGATTGTCCCTCTAAAAGATTCTCTTTGTAATGAGCAAAGGATTTGAGTTGGCCATTGGCGTAGAACTCTTCAAATTTACCGTTCCGTTTTCCTTGAGTAAATTCGATCGACTCTTTCAGTTTGTCTTTTCCGTACCATAACCGCACAAGGCCCGTAGGCTGGTCGGCAACGTAGGCGCCTTCTAAAATACATGCGCCAGTCTCATCCCACTCCTTAAAATTGCCATCCTTTTTGCCTTCTGCAAAGGAGCCGGTGAACTTGGTATTTCCATTTTCGTACCACTCCTCTTCTTTGCCTTCTTTCACGCCGGCTTTCAGCGCGCACATGATTTTGGCCTGGCCGTTTTCGAACCACTCTTGATAAGGTCCGTCACATTTTTTATCTTTGTAGAACGTGTGGAGCTTAATTTGACCGGAAGAATAGTATTCCTTTTGTTCGCCGGAAAGTTCGCCATTGTCATAGTGGTAATCGACTTTCAGCTTTCCATCGTCATACCATTGTTTGAACTCACCGTCAAACTTATCGCCGATCAAAAAATATTGAGCGACGATCTGCCCTTGAGGATTATATTCGACAATGAATTCTAAGAGAGTTCCCTCTTTATCGTAATTGGCCGCATAGGCGTTCACACCATTGTCATGGTTGCGCCAGTGTTTGCCCACTTTAACGCCCTGAATGTATTCGCCCTCGCCCAGAAGTTTGCCATCCGCAGCAAAAAAATGTTCTTTGCCGTGCTTCTTCCCATTTTTATAGAGAACTTTATAACCCTCTTTTCCATTGGGGTGATATTTGAGGTGCATCCCGATCGGCTCGCCTTTCTTGAAATCTTGCACTTCTAAGATCGTACGGGTCTCGTCATAGACGACGACTGCAGGATTTTTTCCATCCGATTCCAACAAACCTTCGCGGAAGTTACGCGTCGCCTTCAACGTTCCGTCGACATGCCATTCCTGCGCTCTACCATGAGGTTTTCCACTCACATGAGGAATTGAAACGGCTTTGCCACCTTTAGGATAATAGCGGATGAGATCGCCGATTAGATTATCATCTTCATATCCGCCTTCTTCAGCTTTGGACCCATCTTCATAATAGGCGACCATTGCACCTTGGCGCTTTCCTTCTTTAAAGTTAGCAACTGCGCGCGTTTGTCCATTGGGATAAAAAACTTTGACTTCGCCGCTGAGTAATCCATTTTCGTAGCATGCGGTCTTTTCGACTTTGCCATCTTGAAAAAAACTGAGGCTAAATCCGTGTGGAACTGTCGTAGACTTCCATTGCAGACATGCAGGAGATGAGGGATCGACAACGGTTAAATCTGTTTCATTTTGCAACTGGCCGTTGGGAAAGTAGGTGACTTGTTTAACGGGAACTGCAGGTTGATCTTTGATCTGTTCATAAAAAACAACTTTTCCAGGAACGCCGCTCGGATAAGTTTCTACGATTTTTGGCTGCCAGTGCGGCTGACGATTCTTCAATGAAACATCGGCTGTCGTCTCGGCAAAAAGGCAATGAACACAGAGACAAAAAATTAAAATAAAAACTTTCATGCGACTCCCCCAAATTTTCCTTAAGGATATCGCTTTGGGGATTTAGAGGAAATTGTAAAACTAGCTTTGCAGACAAAAATTGATGATTTTGGTCCCGGTTTGGTTTCTCGCAAATCGACATATCCTGTCGGTCATAGGCGATTTGCGAGGAATCCGAATCCGGGACCAAAAGGACAATTTTTGTTCAAATGGAGTTTTGCAATTGCCTCTATGAACCTATCCCAGTATTTGAAAATGTTGATTTTTGAACGATTTTTTCACAGATTTTAAAATCGCTTCGCAGGACATACTTGAATAAGTAGGCCAAGAAGCGGTTTTGAAAGATGTGGAAAAAGAATCAAAAAGCATATTTTTGGAATACTGGGATAGGTTCATATACAATGCGCCGCAAAAAGGGCTGTCTAGAGACCTAAATTGATATTAAGATTGTGTTGTTTTTAGAAATTTTTGAGCCTATGTGGTTCCGTCTTTCGAAGACAATGTGAAGCTCACATGGCTTAGAAAGACGGAACCGCAGAGGCCAAAAAGTACAAAAACAACACCCCGCTAAAAAGCGAGGTGTTGAATGATCGATCCTTGAGACTTTCTTCTTACATGAAGAAAGCGACCCAGCAAAGAATCAGACCCCAAACGAGGGGAACAATTCCCACGCCTTTAACAAAGGAGTGGCTTGTCATGGTGTGCTTGATCAATAATTGTGGGATGAAGAACACTAAAATACCACGGATCAGGTTTCCCCAACCGAGCAATGTCAAGAATACGGAAACATTCCACATCCATACATTGTATTGGCTAATGATCGTTAAACCGATCAAAAGGTTCACAACCCCGTTTAAATAGAAAGCTGAAGGTGTGCTTTTGAAGGATGCCATTACTTTAACGACATTGTCTCCATAAGCGAGCATCCATAAGCCTAAAATTACTAATAATGGTCCAAAAATACTGGACAACCATACTGCGTTTTGCATCTTTCCTCCTGCAGGTTAGATAATACACAAAGTGATACACACTTAACTTTACAGTAATGATTAAAGTATTTGTTTGTCAATAAAAAGAAATTTAAGATGTTAGTTTCTCGTAAGTACCCATTAATTCAGATTTTGCCACTATATGTCCTTGCATTACCTTCTCAACCTCTTCTTTTGTAGAACCTTGCGGAAGAGAAAGGAGGGTATCTAAAGCATAAAGAGTAAAATAATAACGGTGGCGTCTATCGGGAGGGCAGGGCCCCTGGTAGGCGGTGCGATTGCCTGTCCCTTTTCCCAATATACCGGGAGGTCTTGACCCTTCATCGATGGAGCGGAGGGTCGGGGGAATATTAAAAAGAATCCAATGGACCCAGCGCCCATCTTTTCGAATGGTGTGGGGAACATCGGGGTCCTCCATGATTAAGCAGAGGCTTTTCGCCTCGCGCGGAACATCTTTGAAATCTAAGGGAGGGTTAGTGTCTTTCCCTTCGCAGGTATATTTAGAGGGGATTTTTGCTCCGTTGAGGAAGGCTGGGCTGGTGATTTGCATGGAAACTCCGGAAGTTGGGTAGTGTATTCTTCTTTGGGAGGATACCGATTACAAATTTTAATGTGTAGCGGCTCTCGCATATCTACCCAAATCTTCTCTTCATCCCGCTGAAATTCCAGGATCCCCGCAGGCTCTACTCTCCCCGTAGAATAGATTTGGAAAGGTAGGGATGAAACTATTTTTCCATTGAACCTGACTGCTGAAGCGCCCGCTAAAGAAAAGGGGCTAGTGAGGACTCCAACCTTGAGAGAGGGCTCTATCTTATTCTGATACTTCCACTCATCCTTTTCTTTGAAAAGGTGGAGTTCCATATCTGCGCGATGCGTCATTGCAAGGAGCTGCAGCTCTTTAACTTGCGAAGTAAAATCTCCGACCGCAAGATGGAAGCGGTGAGCGGTGAGGGCATCGACGATGCGGATCCCGACCGCTCCTGCCGCTACGCTTAAAATAAGGAGGCAAACCAAGATCTCCAGCAGAGTGAAAGGCCGTTTCACTTTTTGTCTCTACCCTTCGATTGGAGATACTCTGTTAACTTTGCGGAGCGGACAACAATATCTGAGCGGGTTTCATCCTGGACAATCTCATAGGGCTGGCCCCAGCCGTCTTTGAGCAATTTATCGGCGTCTTTCACGATTCCGGCCTGATTGATGTAGAACTTGGGATCTTCCTGGATCTCTTTAAGGGTGGCCCCTCGAGCGATGGCGAGGCGGAGAGTGTCTCCGATCTGTTCAATGCCCCGTTCCGTTTTAAAGACGCGCCCTTCATCCATGCTGCCTTTCATGTTATAGCTGATGACGCCGCCGATCAGACCGATCAAGAAGATCACGATCATGATCTCCATGAGGGTAAAAGGCTGCTTTTTACGTTTTTTCATAATATTTTCCTTTTTATGTTGAGAGGAACGAGCTGACATCTGTGAGCGGTAGCAGGACAGCGAGTAGGATTAGGCCCACGACTCCTCCTAAAATCAGGAGGATCATCGGCTGAAGAAGTGCTGTCATTTGCGAAAGATGGGTCTCCATCTCTTCGTCATAGATATCGGCAATATTTTGTAGCATAGGTACCGTCTTTCCCGTCTCTTCAGCTAAAGATAGCATGCGGGTCACGAGAGAGGGGATCAATGGCGATGATTTTAGCTCATCGCTCAATTTTTTTCCCTCCCCAATCCGTTTTTCGGCTTTTTCGATCACCGCTTCGAGGAGGGCCTGCTTCATCACTTTTCGGGACAAGCTGAGCGAGGTGATGAGGGGAACCCCGCCCTGGAGCAGGACAGCGAGAGAGCGGCAAAAACGGATTAGGGCCGCCTGAATGATCAACGTTTTGATAAGCGGAAGCTTTAATAATCCTCTCTCTATCAAGAGACGCCCTTGGGGATTTCGAAAAAAGGTGACCGCAGACACACCGGCGAGCAGGACGCCGAACAATAGAAAAGGCCATGCTTGATTGACAAAGGTGCTGAGGGCGAGGACGATATGAGTGATGGGGTGGAGCGGCCTCCCCTCGAAGAGATCGCGCATCGAAGGAACGACAAACAGAAGGAGGGAAAAAATGACGATACAGCAGAACGACCCTAAAAAAGCGGGATAGATGAGGGCCGAGAAGAGCTGCTTGCGCAGTTTTTGCTGTTTGTTGATGAGTGTGGAGAGCTGATCAAAGATCTGTGCAAGCGATCCGCTTTGCTCTGCGCTCGTGACCATGGAGAGGTAGATCTCATCAAATGTTTTGGGATATTGTCTTAAAGAGGCGGAGAGCGAGGAGCCGCTTTTGAGCCGGTCGCATAAATCTAAGAAGAGCGAGTGGGATTTATGGCGGCGGTATTTTTCTTCCAGGGTGAGAAGACTTTCGTAGACAGGAAGCCCCGCGCGCAGGAGCTGGCCCAGCTCTTTAGTAAAGGAGAGAAGAAGTGTCCGGTCCAAGCCAATTTCTTTTTTGTTGTCCTTAAGAAGGCCAATCGAGGTGACCATCACCTTCTGTTTGCGCAGCCTCTCTTTGGCAACAGTCTGGGAATCGGCATCGATAACGCCGGAGATCGTCCTTCCAGTCTCTGCGAGCGCTTTGTAACGAAATAAAGGCATACTTAAGTGTCCTCGCAACCGCGGGTGACGCGCAATACTTCAGCGCTGGTGGTGATCCCATCTTTAACGAGATAGGCGCCTTCTTCACGCAAACCGCTCATACCGCAAGACAGGGCCACTTTTTGCAGCTCCAACGCGTCGGCGCTCTTGAGCAGCTGCCGTTTTATGGGGCTGGTGAGGTTCATCAGTTCGTAAATGCCGTGGCGCCCTTTATAGCCGAGTCCGTAACAGTGCGCGCAGCCCTTGCCCTTATAGAGAACTTTTTCATTGAGGCCGAGCTCTTTCAACTCCCGCTCGGAGGGCTCGTAGGCGGTTTTACAATGAGTGCATAGTGTACGAACGAGGCGCTGGGCCAGCACGGCGACCACCGACGAGGATAGAAGATAGGGCTCAATCCCCATATCGACAAGGCGTGTGAGGGCGGAGGGGGCGTCATTCGTGTGGAGCGTGCTCAAAACAAGGTGGCCCGTCAGCGATGCCTGAATGGCGATCTCGGCAGTTTCCCGGTCGCGGATCTCCCCAATCATGATCACATCGGGATCTTGCCGCAAAATGTGGCGCAGCCCTGTGGCAAAGTCGAGATGAATCTTTGCATTCACCCCAATTTGCGCCATACCCTGCAACTTATATTCGACCGGGTCTTCGATGGTCATGATGTTTGTTTCTGAGGAGTTGATTTCAGAGATCGCGCTGTAGAGCGTGGTCGTTTTTCCGCTGCCGGTCGGTCCGGTGACGAGAACGATCCCCTCATTGAGATGGATCGCTTTTTTTAAAGACTCCAACGTAGGCCCCCGCATCCCCAGCTTATTGAGGCCGACGAGCACATTGCTCTTATCTAAAATACGGAGGACGATCCTCTCTCCAAAAGCCACGGGGACGGTGCTGACCCGAAAGTCAATCTGGCGGCCGCCCATTTTCAATTTGATCCTTCCATCCTGGGGTAGGCGGTGCTCAGCGATATCGAGCTTCGCCATGACCTTTATTCGGGTGATCAATTGAGACTGATACTCTTTAGGCGGGGCATGGCGCATTTGAAGGACGCCATCGATTCGGTAGCGGACGCCGATGCCGGTCTCCAAAGGCTCGAAGTGGACATCGGACGCTCCCTGCTGGATCGCCTCAATGAGCATCACGTTGAGCATCCGAATGACAGGAGAATCGGTCTTTTGTTCTAAAAGATCATAGCCATCTTCTTCCTCTTCGGATGCAGCAAGCGGATCCCCTTGCAAGCTCGCGATCAGTTGGGAGGCCACGTTCTCTTTTTGATGGTAACATTTTTCGATGGCCTCTTCTAAAAGAAGCCGGGAAGCGCAAACCTCTTGGATTGGGAGCCCCGTGAGACAGCGGACATCTTCCACCGCTTCCAAATCTAGAGGATTGGAAATAGCAACGAGAAGGACGCCCTCAACTTCATCCAAGGGAAGCACGACTTTATGTTTGGCGAGGGCATAAGGGATCTTCTGGATCTTCTCTTTGACAAACCGATACTCTAAAAGGTCAGTGACTTGAGGGATGCCAAAATCGTTCATGAACCTATCCCGATGTTAAGATTTGTGCTGCTTTTAGATGTTTTTGTGCAGAGGCGGTTCTGGCTTTCGAAGACAATGTGAAATTCACATGGCTGAGAAAGCCGGAACCACATATGCAAAAAAGATCAGAAGCAGCACAATTTAAATATTGGGATAGGTTCATTGCTTGTAATTCCAAAACATTTTCATGCTCTGTCTAAAGAAAGCGGCCTGCTGTTTATCTCTAGCTTCAACGAGGCACTCCAAGAATTCGGGGATATCTCCCGGTCTTTTCTTCAGCGTCTCGGTCCGCAGCTTTTCCTGATCCTCTTTGGGATCTGTGATGATGGTAGGGGTGATGAAAATAAACATCTCGGTGTTGTGATCGGTCAGCTTCGACGTGCCAAAAAGTTTGCCGATGCCGGGAAGTTCTCCCAGGAAGGGGACTTTTTCTTGGTTGTCGTGAGTGATTTTTTTGCGAAGGCCCCCAAGAATGACGGTTTCTCCATCGGCTACTCGGACCTCATTTTCCACATTGCGTCGATCGATCAAAGGACGGTCGTCGTGTTTAGATCTCGGGGTATCGAATGTGACGTTCGTATGGAGGGTCACAAATCCCGATTCTTCATTCTCACCGGGCGGATGGACGGTTGGGGTCACAACAATAACAATCCCGTATTGGGCCCGCGAGTAAGACTTTTCAAAGACGGTGGTATTATTTGTGGCCTCGACCGGGGCGGCCCCGTTGTTGATGGAGAGCTCTTCCACGATTTTAATCGTCGCCGGGGTCTGGTTTACGGTGGTCACGGAGGGAGCGGCGTTCAGTTGAACGTCTTCCTGGGTCATGAGGAAGTTGTAAGCCAAATCGAATGCGGGAAAATGTTTCGACTTGCTGGCCCCAAATAAAAATTGCAAGACGCCTGAATTGTCATTGTGTCCTAAGAAGGAGCTCTTAAACTCGGCGTGGTTCTTTTTAGAACCGATCTTGAGTAGGTTGAGACCGAAGCTCGTTTGATCGTTAAATTGTTTTTCAAAGAGGAGGACTTCGATCTGCACCATCCGCTTCGGAACATCGAGCTTGCGGAGGAGGTCCTTAATTTTGACGAGCGCATCGCGCCGCACGACCATCAGCAGAGTCCCTGTCTTGGGATCGGGAATAAAGTGGTCGGTGCCCTCATCGATCTCAAGATTGGACTGGGTTCCCTGATTGATTTGAGGTGGGGTGACAACAAGGGGCGGCACTTGAGGGACGTATCCATCCGCAGGAGTTCTTAGGGGGCCGGATGAGTTATAACTATAGTCGAGGCTCTCCCGATTTTCTCCGGGGAGGCTGAGCAGAGAGGCGTAAACTTTTTCTAGGACTTTCGCAAGATCGGTGGGGTCGCTATGGCGGCAGGTGTAGAGATAGACGGTCATCTCTGTCGGATCTTGGAGCTGGTCCTCGGTGCTTTTGACGATTTGTTCCGCGCGGTCGACCACATGCTCCGGCCCGATCAGGACGATCGCGTTGCCATGTGGCAGAGGAAAGAGGCTAAGTCCATCGCCGTCTACTTTTGCGAAGGGGGGCCTTCCCTTATCCATCGCCTCTCCGAAAAATGAGGTCAGGATCTTTTCCATCTCCTTGACGCCCATTTTCGATATCGTGACAACCCGAGATACTTTCCCGCGATTCTCTTCCCAAACGGTGTTGTAAAGTGAGAGGAGCTTTTCTACTTCTTCTTTGGAAGAAACGACGGCGACCCGGCTCCCCACTTGATAGACGAAGGTCTGTTTTGCATCGGAAAATCGCTCCATAAACTGGAAGACGCTCTTCACATGTTCTACCGGTGGCGCAAAAACATAGAACAGCCGCGAGTTAGAGGGGGCCCATTGGAGATCTTCGGGTTTGGAAGCGATATACTGAACGGCCGCAGGGTCCTGTTTAAAAATAAAAAGCTGCCGGGTGTAGCTGCCCAGTTTTTTCACTCCAATGCCATTATGGGAGAGAATAATTTCTAAAACATCGCTCCATGATTCGCGTGGGATGGGGATGCTCGAATGCATGTTGAGCTTCAATGCGGACATTTCTGGAGGAATTACATAGAGGTAATCCATCGCGCCGTATTCCATCACGAGCTGCGCAAGGGTGGTCTCTTCCTGGTCCCAAAGTGCGTATCCCTCTTCTTCTTTCTTGGCGTCGGCAACGGCGCTCTCCCTCCAGAGCTTCTCCTGCTTGACCATCTCTTGCTTGATCTGATTGACCTGGGTCAGCAGTTTTTTAAATTCATCTTCAGGGGCATGGGTCTCATTGAGGATGGCGACTTCGCGGTAACAATTTTCCAGCCGTTTGCGGAGAGAAGCGATGAGCTCGTTGACTTGCCCTAAATCTTGATCGGGCGCTCCGCCCAGCATTTCTTTCTGGACCATGCCCGCTTTTTTTTCTTCAATCGTCTCTGCAAACCCAAAAGTAGAAGCTAGATAAAGTAATAGAATTAAATGGTTCATTTCTTCTTGTCCATATCCTTGGGTTTTTTAACAGCCACAATGGGGATTGTAATCGGTTGCACTTGGGTGCGCATCGGGTCGAACAAATGCCCTAAAAGAGTGGCCTTGGTCCCTTCCTTCTTCACCCCGTCAAAAATAAACAATTCCCCCCGGAGTTCGTGCTGCAGACAATTCTCTATGTCTTCCAGGCTCTTTAGTTTATGCCACCCTTGAGATGATCTCAAGAGCCAGTCGCCTTTTTTTAAGATTAGCCTCCGTTTGCCCATGACGCAGGTGACGGCGGAAGAGGTGCGGAGGCGGATCGATGAAAGAATTTCTTCACTCCGGTAGTTCATCTTGACAGGCGCCTCTTTTTCCCATTTCATTTCCAAAGGATAAAACCCGCTCGCATCCCAGGCCTCTACTTCCACCTGCTGATTCCGGCATGCCCCAATCCGGGCCAAGGGAAATTTTGGAGAGGCTTCTTCCAAGGACACTGATGTCCATCGATCTCCTACCCAGCTCAAATAATCCCCTTGTTTGACAAAGCAGACGTTCCCCTCGGGAAACTCAATTTTTTGCTTATCTTGCAAAAGACGATACTCGTCGCCTCCGTATTGCTTCAAAAGTAAGTCGGGACCCCAGCATTTGGCCCCTTTGATACTTTTAAAATAGGCCTCCTCGCGAATCCCTTTTTTTCCTGAGCTTTCCTGGATAATAAATTGGGTCTTTTTCTCCCCGGATCCCTCTTCAATGAGAACAGAGGTTTTATCTAAGAGGATCGGCTTAATCCACAGAGACGCCGGCTTGGCTGTAAAAGCAATTTGGGCCATCTCCTCTTCATTCTTTGCCGCCACGTCCAAAAAAAGGATTTCCCCATTCGCGACAATCTTTTCCTGCTTAGACGCCTTTAAGGCGATCAGAAGTTCTTGGCTTTGCCGATCGGGGCGGCTATTTCTAGAAAGGACCAAGATCTCTTGGGATAAATTGGGCAAAGCGTCCGAAAATTGGTTCGCATTCAAGGAGAGGGCATTCATTCCAATCGACTCGTAGGAAGAGGCCCAGGCATCTCGGCTAAATAATTTTCTAGAGCACTCCCACTTCTCCCCATTTTCCCAGGGATAAAGGATAAAATAGCTGCCCATTCCAATGAGGACTGCTGCGATCAATGCGATGACAGCAATCGTCGCCTTATGAAAAAGAAGGTTGAGCTTGAACCACCAGCTATGTGCTATTATCATATGAAGTCCGTGATTCTAAACGATCCGTTGAAATAATTCAATTTGCTAAAAATACCTCCCAGGACTTAAATAAGAGTTATATAGAGGAAGGTAAAATATGGAACCAAATAAGCTCAAAGAAGGGGTCTCTGTCAAAGAGATCGAAGCATTTGCTAAAAAACATCGCTTCGAGGTGTTCTTTTGCCTCGCGTTTATTTTCGCGTGTTTTTTTAGTTTTGTTTTTTTCGGACCGGGATGGAGTGTCTTCCTAGCCGGCATTGGAGGCATTCTCGGCGTTATTATGCCCGCGCGTATTGAACTTCTGACAAAGAAAATTTCTCATTTTATTTTCAAGCAAGAGAAAACCACACAAATCGTCCTTGGCGTCGTTGGATTGGTTATTTCAATCATACTACCCCCAATTATCTTTTTGCTCTTGGGATTGCATGGCGGCAAAAGCATGCACCACCAAGTGATGACCGTACATGGCGAACAGCAATAATTGTAAGCTGTAAAAAATCTTAACCCCTCATTGCTCAAAATAATGAGGGGTTTTTCTTTTTAAGAAGAAAAGGAACCGGGCACGCACGCGCATGCTATTACCCATATCTTTTTATTGATAGAAAAAAGGACGAATAAACTCACCAATTTCATAAAAAGTTTCATTGAGCGGATTGTCGGTGTTTTAGATATTCAAAGTGTCCCTCATGTTTAGGAAGTAAAAGGATTGATTTTCCCGAACGCTGAGGGAGGGCTCCTGATTTTGGAGTATGCAACCATACTCCAAAATGGGGAAGGGGAAGTTATACTTGGAAAGTGCGGGTGGGTGCCAATCGCCCTTTTGTTGAACGAAGTTCAACGCTCGGGAAAATCGACACCTTTATTCAATTAAAACATGGGTAATAGCATGAGCGCCCGTGTCCGATCTTCATCTTCCAGAGAAGAGCTAGTGAATAATCAGGAGAGAAGTTGGCTGTAGACCAATTCCATTTCGTCCAAGGTATGCTGCATCGTAAACTTCTGTTTGACAAGCTGATGGGCATCCTCCCCAAACTTGCGTCGCAGGGCAGAGTCCTTCATTAATGTCATTACCGCCTCCCCTACACGCTCCGGAGAAAATGGGGGAACGATCAGTCCTGTTTTTCCATCCAAACAAACCTCGGGCAATCCTCCGATCGGCGTGGTGATGAGCGGCTTCTTAAGATAGGCCGCTTGGAGGGTCGCTTGAGAAATCCCCTCATGGGCTGTGCTGAGAAGCGCAAAGATATCCATAGCCGCGATCGCAATGTAGGGTGAATTGAGGTGGCCGGTAAAAATAAGCCGGTCGCCCAGGTCCATTTTTTCAGCGACGACTTTATAATCATTCACATAACCGCCGCCCACGATGATCCACTTTAGGTGCTTGATCTCGCGGAGCAGCTCCGCCGCCCGCATAAAATCGTTGATCCCTTTCCAAGATCGGACAAAACAGGCTGTGCCCACTAGACAATCCTTTGGGGTAAGGTGGAGCTGCTCCCTAAATGCTGCGACGGCTACAGGATCCACGATGAGCAGTGAGGGGTCGACGCCTGTCGGAATGCAGCGGCATAGAGTGGAAGGCAGTTTTGACTGGTGACAGATCAAAGGCACAATGGCGGACGAAGTCGTCACTACAAAGTCGCAAAGCCCATTGTAAAGCACAACAGAATTGAGTCCCTTGCGGATCGGAGTGGATAGGTGACGGGTGCGCACGACGAACTTCCCCGCAACCCTTGCGGCAATTCCCGCCATCCAGGCGTCCGAAGAGGAGTGGGTATTGATCAATTCAATCTTATGTTTTTTAAAGATGCGCAAGAGGCGGGGAATTGTCATCAGCGCATGCGTCTTCTTAAAGTTGAGCTCATAGACTTGAAAACCCAACTTTTGTGCTTGAGCGGTCAGCTTGCCTCCGAAGGTCACAGCAAAAATCACTTCATGGCCGCGTGCACGCATCCCTTCGGCTTCTCGCAAAATACGGATCTCTTGTCCACCCCAGCCGTTAGAGCCCTCGGTGTGTAAAATACGCATATAACCTCTTTAAAATTCTTCGATGCCCCGAGGAAAAGGGAAGCGCAACCGCCTCCTTCCAAGGAATCCATTGATAATCCTCAACACTATCTTTCTTCGACGCTTCCCATACACGGGGAAATAGCTCAACCCTATAACGTGTAAAGCTATGTTTAATGGGCTCCATCTCTAAAACTAGGCTCATCTCCAATAAAAACTGTTTCTCATAGGGAAATTCATATAAGTCGGCCATCACTTTTCCCTTTATTTCTTTGCGCAAGAGTAGCGCATCCCCATGAAAGATCACAGAGACATCCCGTTTTAACGAGACTGTCTCGACCTTATCCTTCTTGATCGGAAGCGCCTCTCTCTTTCCCGCCCGCAATGCCAAACAATCTTCTTGAATGGGACACAGAGTACAGAGCGGCTTTTTTTTGCAGACCTTCGCGCCGAGCTCGATCAAGGCCTCCATGGCAATATGGGGGTCCTTGTCCGGCAGCAGCCCTTGCGTTAGGTCCCTGATTCTCTTTTGGGTTTTGCTTAAGCCAATATCGTCTTCGATCAAACAATGGCGCGCGATCACGCGGAGAACATTTCCATCCACAGCTGCGGCTTTTTGATGATAGGCAAAACTCAAAATCGCTCCAATCGTATAAGGGCCAAATCCCTTCAGCTGCTCTAGTCCTTCATAGGTGGAGGGGAGTTTTCCCTGATAATGCTCCACCAAAATCTTCGCTGTTGCGTGTAGGTTCCGGGCCCTCGAATAATAGCCCAGTCCTTCCCAAGCCTTGATCACTTCCTCGAGTGAGGCAGCCGCGAGCTTTTCCACCGTGGGAAATTGGACCATCCACCGCTCATAATAATCCAGCACGACGGAGACCTGCGTCTGCTGCAGCATCACCTCAGAGACCCAGACTTGATAAGGCGTCGGCGAGCGCCTCCAGGGCAGGTCCCTTTTCTCTTCTAAAAACCACTCCTTTAAAGCTCCGACATCCATCCCCACAACCCACGAGAAAAATTTTCCAGTTGTTCAATCGGGACATAGGCAATTTTTTCCCACAAATGAGGATACCCAAGGCCTCTAAAATAATTCAAGGCCTTTTCAATCAATTAGTTAACCTCCATGGCACGGTTCTTGCTACTTATTACTACTACCGGAGGACACTATGCTTGAAGATTTACAAGTTTTGCTAAAAAAAGAAATTAGTGCCATGCGCGAGATCCTAGCCAATATGCATCAAGAAGAGCTATCTCTGATGATCGGGGACCAGAATACCTTGCGCGTTGTCCTCGACGAGCGGTCCAAGCTTTTAGCGCAGCTCAGCGACCTCCGCCTGGCCCGGATGGAAATCTCTAAAAACCTAGAAAATACTACCGAACTCACCGTTCACTGCGAAATCCTCTCCCTCCGTGACCAAATTTTAGCCCTCGTGGAAAGGATGAATTTTCAAAATTTGCGCAACGTTTTCTTGTTTAACCAAGGGATTCGTCCTGGAGAGATCCCCGCCTCCAATCCCATGATGCAGCCGCAGCGGCCAAAGAAAAAGGGGCTTCTTGCGACTTACCCAAGAAAGGAATAATATGGGGAAATGGATCGATGCGCCTGCCTCATTTTCGGCTACTATCTTCACTATCTTGACCACCTAGCCCCGCTGGCCCACCTATTAAATATTCCGCTGATTGTTTCCGATCAAAAGATCGCTGCTCTCGCGAAAACTTACTATCCCATGGTGGAACTCGTCCTGTGCGAGGATCCGGAGGCGATCGTCCTAAACTATGATACCCTGATCGTCTGCACCCCCCGCGACCTTTTCGATCTTGCCTTCTTCCTCCCGCAGCAGCTTCTAAAAAAAAGAGTCACCACCATCTGGTGCCCTCACGGCAATTCGGACAAGGGGCAGTTTTCTCTGTTCATGGAAGGATTAAAGAATGAGGAGTATGCCTTCCTGTATGGGGGAAAAATGGTCGACTTCTTCAAGCAGAAAAATGTCATGGGCCAGCTTAAAGCCTATTCTTTGATCGGCAACTACCGCTATGCCTTTTACAAAAAATATCAGGCCTTTTATGACGCTTTAGTTCCAAATGACCCTTTTATTTTTTATGCTCCTACCTGGCAGGACGTGGAGAAGTCCACCTCTTATTTTGACGCCCTACCCTATCTATTGTCCCTTCCAGAACATCTTTCCCTTGTGATCAAGCCCCATCCGAATTTACCCGCGGAAAAAATCGAGCGGCCCAACACCCTGGTCCTGACCGATTTCCCGCCGATCTACCCCCTATTAAACCGGCTCGATATCTATATTGGAGATATGTCTTCCATTGGGTACGACTGCCTCGCCTTTGACAAGCCGATGTTCTTTTTAAATCAAAATAATCGCGAAGGGTTGTATCTCTTCGGCTGCGGAGTGGAAGTTAAAAGAGATCAATATGCGGAGATCGGATTTCTCATCCAAAACCACAAACGGGACACCTACGCCTTAGAAAGAAAAAAGGCCTACGACTATACCTTTGGGCCCGAGCTATCTTGGGAAGAGACCTACAACAGATGTAAAGCGGTTTTACAGAAAGGGAAAATGTGCACACAGTTCAATGTGTGCACATGAATAACTGGGATTACTCAGCAGATACGATTTCTGCAGCAACGATTTCGTTAGATGCAGCAGCTTCATCAGAGTTAGAAACTTCTTCGGAAGGTACAGGAAGGATATGTACTTCGTTATTCTCTGGGCATTCGCAATCAGCAAATGCGTTCAATGAGAGCACTGTTGCAAACATTGCAGCTAAAATTTTTTTTGACATAATAATCTCCTGATAAATTGGGTTGATAAACGGAGCTATTTTAGAAAAAAACCTACTAACGGTCAATCGCAATATGTATCTACTGAAATTAAAATTTTATTTCGATGTTTCTAATGATTCCACATGGACGGGAGGTAGCACTGTCACATGCGTGAGATCATCGAGATTGCCCGCCGTAGCATTGGCCTCAATTTCATATGCGCAGGCTCCTTCGCGAAGCACATGCACAGTGGAGACTGTGGCCACCCAAAATCCTGCGGGGAAAATTCCATCCATTCCTGTGGTCACTAGCAGGTCTCCCACTTTTAACAACGGGAGCTCCTCGGAACGAAGTTGCCTTGCAGGGCCTTCCGCATCGGCAAAATCATAATTGAACCCGACGCCTTTAAGAACTTGGTTGCGCGATCGCCAGAGAGGGCTCGAGGTGCCGTAGAGTTCTCCTTTGGCAAGGTAGTGGTCTCCCGCTTCTTGGGCCAGCTGATTTTTTAATCTCTGCAGCACCGAGGCCACATCTTTAGTAAAAAGTTCCTCTCTCCCTTTCAACCCATTGACCAGCTCATCGACATGTTCTACGAGCGCCTTATTTTGCGTTTCACCGCGCAGAGCTCTGACAGAGGGCACCAGTCCGGAATCGGTGATCAGCCTGACGCGGCTTTGCGAAGCTCCCACATGTTCGACAACGCCGACAATCGATTTTCCGACCAGGACAGGACTGTTTTTCGCGACGACGGTCTTTCCGAGCTTCTGATTGGCTTTTTCTCCGATGTTGATCCATACCGAGCTGCTCCACGAGGCAGGCTCACGATAGATCACTTTTGCCGGCAAGGAGAGCATCTCCATTTCCAAAGACCTGCAAAGCTCTTCGCTCCGCCTCCGATAAAATTCTTTCCAAAACGGATCCTGCTCGTTCTTTTTGACAAGGGTAGTGAGACGCTCGGCCTGTTCTTCGATCCATTTGTCAAAGAGGAGCCACGCGCGCATGCTCTCCATTTGACTTTTGAGCGTTTGATGTTCCTGCTGGAGATGCTCGATCGCTTGAGGACTTCCCTGTGTAAAAAAATTCCATGCGGGAGCTAGCGCTCCGACAACCCCGTCGCGCATTTTTTCCGCGGCGCTCTGCGGCAAGCTCATCATGAACAAAAGGAGGGCCACAAAAATCACATAGGGACGATAGTTAGCTCTTCTCACTCTTTACACTCACTATAGATTCTGCGATATACGTTAAATTATCTTCGTTTAAACCTGCAATATTGATCCGTCCATCGCCTGTCATATAAATGGCATACTCATCCATTAATCTTTTGACTTGCGACTCGGTCAGATCGCAAAAGGAAAACATTCCGTAGCGGTCTTTGAGGAAAGTAAATCCTGTTTTCTTCACAAATAATTCTCTTAAGGTATTGATCCGTCCGCGCATCCCTTCCAATTCCCGTTCCCACTCTTTTTTCAAAGCGGGCGACGCTAAAATTTCTTTGACGATCAAGGCCCCATGTCTGGGCGGATTCGAATAGTTGGCGCGGATGATCGCTTTGAATTGGCTTTGGGCCCGGTGCGCGCGCTCCGTGTTTTTTGTCACCGCATAGAGAACGCCAACTCTCTCTCCATAAAGACCAAAATTTTTTGCATAGGAATAAGCGACAAGCATTTCATGGCCGTCTTCTGCAAACTGCCGCACAGCGCGCGCATCCTCTTCGAGCCCGCGCCCAAATCCTTGGTAGGCAAAATCAAAAAAGGGGACTAGCTTCTTTTTGAGAAAGAGCTGAGACAATTTTTTCCATTCCGCATCGGAAGGATCTGCGCCCGTTGGGTTATGGCAGCACGCGTGCAAGAGAACAAAGCTTCCCTCTTTGAGATGCTCCAGTGAACTTAAGTCGATCTGAAGTTTTTCTCGATCGTAATAGGAATAATTTACGACCTTTAACCGGCACCGTTTGAAAATCGACGGATGGTTCGGCCATGTGGGATGGGGAAGATAAATTTCTTCCGCGCCCTCTTGCTGCAGGAACTCGCCGCCGACGCGCAAGGCCCCAGTGCCGCCTACAGTTTGCACCGCAGCGATCCGCTTGTCCCAGAGAGGGCCGAAAACGAGATGCCCCGAGTGCTCTAAAAAGTTTTTATCGCCATCGATCGGGAAATATTCTTTGCTCTTCTCACTCCTGAGCAACTCTCCTTCAACTTTTTTTACGACGCTCAAGATCGGCGTGTCCAGATGACAATCCTTGTAGACGCCGATGCTCAGATTAATCTTGTTTTTTCGGGGATCTGCTTGAAAGGCGGCCTGCAGGCCAAAGATCGCATCGGGAGGGGCAAGGAGGGCTTTTTCAAAGATATCAGTCATAAGATTTATTTTACTCTAGTAGAAAAAGGTTGCAAATCCTACAATTTTTAGAATCTATGGGGCGTTAGCTCAGTTGGTAGAGCGCTACGATGGCATTGTAGAGGTCAGCGGTTCGAACCCGCTACGCTCCAGTCTCCTGGTACCTAGTTAATTCAGTTTTTACTCTTTGTGCGGCGTCAAAGCCTCGGGGTTTGACGATCGCAAGTCGGTCAATATTAAGTCAATATTGGCCAACTTGCGATCGCCGAACCGCGAGAGCTTTCACACTAGCACAAAGAACAAAAACTTTGTTAACTAGGTACTATAGTACATCCACTCGTTCATAGAAGTCATGCATCGCTTCCATCACTTTATCTGTTTTCAGAAATAAAGTCTGGCAGGGAGGCAAACTCTTGAGAAATATTTTTCCGTACGTCTTGGTTACAAGACGTTTATCCAAACAAAGAACACAGCCACGGTCCGATTTTTGGCGCATGAGCCGTCCAAATCCTTGCTTAAATTTGACCACCGCTTGCGGAACGGCATAATCAAAAAAGGGATTTTTGCCTTCGGCGGTCAGCGCTTGCGCATAGGCTTCCATGAGCGGATCGTTCGGCGCTTTGAACGGAAGTTTGACGATGATCACGCAGCGGAGCGATTCGCCTGCGACATCAACGCCTTCCCAAAAAGAATCGGTGCCAAAGAGGACGCATCCATCCTTTTCTTTAAACTGTTCGATCAGCATTTGGCGAGAGAGATCCCCTTGCTTCATGAACTCATAGGGCAAATGAGGCGCCACTTTCTCGTAACATTTTTCTAGCATGTCGTATGAGGTGAATAGGACGAAGGCGTTGCCTTTACTCGCTTCGATCGCTTGCGAAATTCTTTTTGAAGCCTCTTCAATGAAGCTCGGTTCATTCGGATCAGGAAGGTCTGTAGGAACAAGCATCAGCGTTCGATTCTTATAGTCAAAGGGAGAATCATAAATATTCTCTGTCACCCGCGCCGACTTAATGCCGAGCCGCTCGCGCAAGAATTCAAAGCTCCGCGCCGTGGTGAGCGTCGCACTGCACAACGTCACTGTAGATGTGGGCGCAAAGAATTCTTTTTCCAAATAGGTCGAAACGTCAAGATGCGCATCGACCAGCGTCTCATCTTCCACCCAGCGCACTTTCTTTGGATTATTTTCTTCGGAGAAAAACGCCTTCAGCCCGTCCGCATTTTCTTCCAAGCGCGCCGCAATCGTGAGGACGGCCGTTTGCTTTTCTTTGCGGTTCTCCAAAGATTTCTCTAGGCCAAATAGGCTCTGCGCATACTTCTTAAGTGCATCAGCGAGCTCGATAAAATGTTCTTTAGCACCGCCCTTCCAAAATAGATGATCGGGCTTAAGCAGTGAATAGGAGCCCTTCAATCCACTAAATGCGGCATCGATCTTGTTAATCAGCGCCAATTTTTCTTCAGGAAAATCCATCTCCTTTCCGAGGAGCCGCAGGAGGCCGCGCCGGCTGTAGCGCTTAGACAATTTTTCCAGCGTGATCTCTTCGAGATGGTGGGCTTCGTCGATGATGATGCGCTGCACCTCGGGGAGCACGCCCTCTTTGCCCTTCACCATCTGTGTGAGGAGAAGCGAGTGGTTCACAATCAGAATTTGCGCTTCCTCTACTTTCCGCCGCGCTTTAAAAAAGAAGCACTGTTTGTAATGGGGGCAATGGACATGCGTGCAAAAATCCGATTCCGCTTTGACTTGGTCCCACGTCGAAGAAGTGATGGGAAAGGGGACCGAAGATCTTGAACCATCTTTTGTTTTCTCGCCCCAAATTTTGAGCTTATCGATCTCTTTGGAATCTTCCACATCATCGAGCCTGCGAAGGCAGAGATAATTGTTCATCCCTTTAACAAGCATGACTTGAATGTCGAGACCGAGCGCTTTGATCAAAAATGGAAGGTCTTTATGAATGAGTTGCTCTTGAAGAGAGATCGTGTGGGTGGAAATGATTGTTTTTTCTTGGTGCTTGAGGGCCCATAGAACGGCGGGGACGAGGTAGGCTAAGCTTTTGCCGATCCCAGTCCCCGCTTCGATCAGCGCGATCTCATTATTTTCGTAGGCCTCATAGATGCGCTGGGCCATCTGCTTCTGCTCGGTACGCTCCTCTAGGGAAAGTAAAGAAAAAGCTTCTTCTATACCGCACGCGTCCAAATCATTTAAATTTTTCATCGGTATCTTTTTCGCCCCAGTGCATTACTCGGACTTACAAACTTATTTAAGTTTGTTTCGTCCTCCGTAATGCACCGGGACGAAAAATCTTGCCGCCAAAAATTTAAGAATCCGTCCGCGCTCGGTAGACTCCGTTACAAATTTCTTGCTCGGAGTTTTTTTTCAAGACTATTCACCTTCGAGCAGATCGAGGAATGCTTGGAGTTGTTTTGAACGGGTCGGGTGACGCATTTTGCGGAGCGCTTTCGCTTCAATCTGACGCACCCGTTCGCGTGTGACTTTAAAGCGGACGCCCACTTCTTCGAGTGTTTTTGGTTTTCCATCTAAGAGTCCAAAACGCTCGACGAGCACTGTCCGCTCACGATCGGTGAGCGTTGAAAGCACTTCGTTCATTTTGTCTTTTAAGATGGCGTAACCTGTTGCCTCAGCAGGAGATTCGATCGCCGTATCTTCGAGGAAGTCCCCGAATTGGCTCTCGCCTCCATCGCCCACTTCTGCTTGCAGAGAGATTGGGTGCTGCGCAATTTTATAAATTTCCCGCACGCGCTCAGGCGTGAGGCCTAGTTCATGAGCGAGCTCTTCCGGCGTCGGCTCACGGCCTGTTTCCATCATCAATTTTTTCGCGCCGCGAAGCACCTTGTTGATCGTCTCGATCATGTGGACAGGAATACGGATCGTTCGAGCCTGATCGGCGATCGCACGTGTCACCGCTTGGCGGATCCACCAGGTGGCGTAGGTAGAAAATTTATACCCTCTGCGGTACTCGAATTTCTCCACTGCTTTCATGAGGCCCATATTTCCCTCTTGGATCAAGTCCAAAAAGGAGAGGCCGCGGTTGGTATATTTTTTTGCGATCGAGATCACAAGGCGTAAGTTAGACTCGACCATTTCGCGCTTCGCTTCCTGGCTCTTGTCCATCCAGCGTTGCAGCATGCGCACATCTTTCTTAAACTCTTCGAGCGTTCTTCCGGCCGCAAGCTCGCGCTTGATCAATTTTCTTTGGACAGCCATCAGCTTGGAGGCGGCAAATTTATTTTTCTCCGCGCGCGGCATCAGCTCTTGCATCTCTTTCTCTAAGACTAAAAAGCGGTCGTAGGCGTTCAAGATCACTTCGCCAAAATCTTCGATGATGTTGTGGCGACAGTGCATTTGTCTTAGGTAGGCCTGCGTGCGGATGCGGCACTTTTCGATCTCTTCAGAATATTTTACTTTGTCGATCTTCTTGACTTTGGGATCGCGCAGATAGATCAAGAAGTTGTCCAAGACAGCATCTTCCTTGCGGAGGAGGTTGCAAAGTTTTGGGAGAAGGGCCAAATAGGCCGGTTTGTCCAAGACCTCTTTTTCGGCGATGATCTTGTCGAAGCGGTCTTTGCCCGTCATGAGGTAGTTGGCGATCGAAATGGCTTCCCTGTTGGAATAGCGGAAACGCATGATGATTTTTTCAATCTGGATCTGCGCTTTTTCGATACGCTTAGAAATTTCGACTTCTTCTTCCCGCGTGAGGAGAGGAACTGAACCCATCTCTTTGAGGTACATCCGGACAGGGTCATCGGAAGTTCCTTCGGGGCGTTTGGTCAACCCTTCAAGCTCTTTCGCCTCTTTCTTTCTCTCTTTTTGTCTTTCGACCTCAACTTGGTTCAAGACCTGGATGTCCATGCCGCTCAAGAAAATGAGCACTTGGTCGATCTGGTCGGCCGAGTCAAAGGTCATCGGCAGAATTTCATTGATCTCCTCATACGTGATAAACCCTTGCTCTTTGGCAATGGCGACGAGTTCTTCAATTTTCTGCTGATGCTGAGGATTGAATAAGTGGCTAAACGTGGCTTTACTAGTCATGATCTCCTAGATTCTCTTCACAGGATTGCTTGTTGTCAACTATAATATAGCCCCATATCACACTCGGTACCGAATGCAACTGTATGCTTTAGAAGAAGAAAGGCCTATTTTAGCACACGAGGCGAAAAAACAAAAGAATTACCGCTGCCCGGAGTGCTTAAGCCCCTTGAGACTGCGCGAAGGGCCGCGCCGCCAAGCCCACTTTTACCACCTGAAAACCCAGACCCTTTGCCGCCAGCATCATAAAAGTCTTGTCCATCTCCGCCTCCAGTTGCTCCTAAACCGGCGCCTTGCCGGAAGCCGCATTGAGCGCCCCTTTCGCCAAATCGGCCGGATCGCCGATGTTTCCTGGGACAGCGAAAAAATCATTTTTGAAATCCAGTGTTCGCCGATCTCCCTCAAAGAGGCCAAAGAGCGGTGCAGCGACTATAAGCGTCTGGGGCTTAATGTCGTCTGGATCCTTCACGATCGGCAGTTCAACAAGAAAACATTGAGCGAGGCGGAAGCATTTCTACGCACCCAACCCTGCTATTTTGTCAGCAATCAAGAAATATTTTATGACCAGTTCGACATCGTCCAAGGGGTGCGCCGCCTCTTCAAAGGCCCTCCCCTACCTCTCGACCTCAGGCTCTACTTTCCCCAGAAATCAACGGGTGCACACCATCCGAAGATCCTACACTTCCGCTCCAAGAACCACTCCCTCTATTTCCAGGGCGATCTCAGCGACAACCTTTTCCGCACCCAAGATTTTGCTTTGCTCAAGAGGCTTGAAAAGCGCTATGTAGCAAGCCATCCGCTCCCTTGGCTCGCGGCAATTAAAAAAGTTTATGGGAGCCTTTTGCGCATCCTCTTGGACTTAAATGGCTAACCGCTGGGCGTAGCTGCGCAGGTAATAAAAATAGCCGAGGACGCCTAAGGCGAGGAGAGCGTGGATGCAGTTTTTAAAGGGAAAGATTTTTTGCAGAGAAGAGTCGAGAGGGTTGCTGGGATCATACCAGACATTCCAGGAATGGGCGGTCCAGTCTTTGATGCTTGCCTCCGCTGAGGCGCGATTGAGGAAGCTTGGCTTTTTAAAAATTGTTTTACCCTCATATTCCGCCTCGCCGATCCGGTAGGTATACCGGCTAACCAAAGCATATTCGGAAGAACCGATTTCTAAGACGCTCCACTCCTTTGGAGCAGCCTGCATCTGAGCGCTCAGACGGCTGTAAACCCAAAGACCGTAGGTCGCTTTCCCCGTAAACCATAGAGAAATCACCGCCGTTAAAATCATCAAACCTAGCCAAAGGCGCATCATATGCACATCCTAATATTTATTTTATATTCCTGGAAAATCTCTTCAAAAATCAAAATTTTCAATAAGAGGGACGTTCTCATGTTGTCCCAAAATCACAAATCGTGTATGTTGTTCCATTCTACTGTACTCTAAAAGAGGAATTAATAATGGCACAAGAAAAAGAAGAAGGCCAAAAGAAAAAAGTGAAGCGTCCTAGCGCATTGAAGCGCGACCTTCAAGGTGAGAAGCGAAGAGTTCAAAATCGCACTTACAAAGCGAAGGTTCAGACTGCTATTCGCGCTTTTGAAGCTTCTAAATCAAAAGAGACGCTCAATCAAGTTTACAGCCTGATGGACAAAGGGGTTAAAACAGGACTTTTTGCTTCGAATAAAGCAAGCCGTTCTAAAGCCCGCCTCGCTGCTAAACTCGCGTAATCTCATTCGATACGAAGTTGCTTTTCGACGAAAGCAGCTTCGTATTTCTATTTCATTTTGTAATTCGGCGATCCGTTATCGGAAAGTCCTCCCACTAGATTTGTCACAATATCAAATGTTGAGCAGTATCGGTTGAGATCGTATCGCAAATAGTTATCCATATCGTAAGGCAAAAAGATACTATGGGACTTAGCGAACTCTAAAAGCTTTTTAATTCCGCTGCGGCGGATGATCATGGAATGGGCGCCAAAACGGGCCGAAATTTTTCTCAGATTTTGTGTGATCTCTTTCTTTTCTGTAAACTTTTTACAAAAACGGGCGCGATTCGAACAATCCATGTCGGGCCGCTCGGCTGACCCATAAGCAGGGATATAACCTTGGCTCCCCCGGATATCTTGATCTGTGAAAAATACATCCCACCGTTTCTTGCCGACAACCGCATCCAGCTCGTCGATCAATTTGGAGATCGTTTCGGGGTCCATAAGCACCTCGATATCATCTTCCATTACCCAGATGGTCTCATACCCCGACTCCCAAGCATCTTGTAAAACTGAAAGATGGCTCAAGGCGCAGCCGATCGTTCCCGGCGCCATGCAGTGGCAAAAATAGGTCCTTCCATAGACGCTCATTATTTCGTGCGTCGATCTTCCTTCATCTTCAATTTTAAAAGCCGTTGCGAGCAGAGGGGTCATCCCCTTCCGATATTTTAGTCCGACATCATTGATCGCCTCGATAGAGAGCTCCCAGCCGTTCACTGCGGAAAATCTGAAAGGGACAATGTTATATTTTGCGAGCTGGTCTACGGACTGTTGGAATTTTTCCGGTCGTTGGTCCAGGTTGATCATGTAGATAAAATCCACATTGCGGATTTTGTGCTCCTGGCCATCCTTAACAGGTTTTTTGAAATGGTCATGAAGCGAGGCATAGGAAAAACCCGATAAAAAAATCGAAACTGCAGCCAATAAATTTAGGAGTGACATAATCCCTCTATTTTACAAAAAACCAAATATCGCCTTGAGATTTTATTTGAACCCGGCGGCTCGTAGAAAACTTATCGAGCAGCCGTTTCACCTCTTCATCTTGGGCCCCATTTCCGCAAATGAGCGTTTTACTCGCAGCCTGCGGATAGATAGCATTCAGATCTTCTGTCAACCTGCACCTTAAATAACTGAGATCGAGAAAGACATGTGTCTTCACCTTTTTCTCCTGAGGAAATTTTGAGTAGGGATGGTCAAAGAAGTTGACCGGATGCATTTTCGGGCAGTGGAAGTTCACATAGGGTTTTAGGTGAGCGCCCGCCGGCTCATGCCCCCAAGATCCCCAGGGATCTTGCACGTAAATCTCAGCAAGCGAAGGACAGCGGTCGGCAAGTTCAAAAGGTCTTAGCCCCATGGCAGCTCCCTTGCAGAGCAACTTATCTTTACCCGATGTTTTATCCTTGATCAATTGCCCTAGCGTTTTGAGCGTTTCGCTCTTAAATCGGGTTGCCTCAAGAGATGAAAAGGTGTTGCTTCCATTGCGCACTTGCGCCTGATAGGCATCGATCTTTTGCGCCCAATAATCAAAATAGGCTTTTTCTTTTCCCACTTTTTTATCGGCAATTTCTTCTCTTTTTCTGTGCAGCAATGCTTCATTCACTTCCTCCCATTCATTCACGAGCAGAACGGGCAAATCCGCGTATAGGTCATCCAACTCGCTATGTTTAACAATGGGGATACTGCCGAGCACAATGGCTTCCCAAAAACGGACGGTATCGGGGCCATACCCGGGCGGAGCGATCGTAAAGACCGATTGAGACAGCTCTTCATAAAACTGCGCTTTCGGAACCACAGCTTGCTGCAGATTGTTAATCCTGCTGAAACAATATGGCTTGTCTTGGAAAAATTCAGCGATAGGGCGCCTCGAAGGATGGGTGCCAATCTGGATGTTCATATACAGGAGAGTATTTTTGTTAAATCCTTCGCTTTGGATCAGGGAGAACAACAACTCGGGGCACGTACCCCAATAGATAATATTTTGACCGATCGGGATCTGCACAATTTTTGGATGCCGCGAAAGCAGCATGTTTTTACAAAACCAGACGGCAACTTTCTGATCGTACAACAGCGTTCGGACGGCTTGCACATCGGGAGGAGCGCCATTGTTCTCGTTGTAGTCAAAACTTCCAAAATCAGGATGCGATCCATCTGAATCATTGGATATCAGGATGTAGGGGTGCTTGATTTTTGGATGAATGTATTTCACAAACCAAGAAATATACCAATCGGCGAGATAGATCGTATCGCCCCGCTGTACAACGTCCGGGTCAAAATATTCTGTACCTGCATCAATCGTATGATCGGCATAGGCCTTAAAGGTCATATCCGTAGGCAGGGGATAATCGCCGGAGTGGCCATGGATAATCGGAGAAATGGAAGAATACACATGCTGAGGAGTTTTTACAGGCTCAGCCTGTACTTTTTGAGCAGCCCACAAGCTTAACAATAATACAATAAGGACGTTCATCTTTACCTCTTTTGAAACAGCATACAATTTCCCTGATCGATGATCTTGATCAGCTCGCAGTCGTCAAAAAGAAGATCGATGGCATTTTGCTTGGGATCGCACAGCGTATCATTCATCCAAATATAGCCTCCGGAGCACACCTTAGGCAGATATAAACGGACGTCCTGAAGCGAACCCTCATCGCTAAAGTTGCCATCGATATAGAGGATGTCGATCGCCGCAATTTGAGGCGCGGCCCGCTCCGAAGTGTCTCTAATAATTTTGCAATGAGGCGTTAATTTGTTCGCCTTTATGGCTTTTAAAAATTTGAGGTGGATCTGGTTGAAGTTGAGGCTGCTCCACCATTGGTAGTTGATAGGGTCTCGGACAGGATCGAAATACTTAACGCATTCCCCTTTATCCCAGGGATCAATGCCAATGAAAATTCCCTGTTGCAAAAATTTTAAGGCTGAGGCGACGGGGATCAAAGAAGCTCCTCCAAAAACTCCAATCTCCACGTACACTTGGGGCTTCACCTCCAACACGAGGTCCACAAATTCAAGCGCTTTTTCTCTACTGCACCACCCATCCAGCGTAGGCAACAGCTGGGAGATATTCCTTTTTAAGGCGTCCTCCCTAGGATCTGCTTGAAGGGCAAAACAGAACATCATAAAAACCAAGACGAATTTCTTCATGGCTTCACCCAAACCCCCCAAACACAACTATCGGTGAACTCACCCACCCTGATGCACTGCTCATCGAGCCACTGGACCGCTCTGCTCGTTGTCAGCGTCCCATTTTCACACCAGTTGATATCGTCAAAAATGATGAAGCCCCCGCTTTTGACAAGCGGCGCCCATTTGGTCACATCGAAGAAGGAAGTTTTCTCGGAATGATTTCCGTCGATATGCAGCATATCGATAGAGTAAATGAGAGGCGCTTGTTCCGAGGTGCAGCGCAACAGATCGATTTGTTCTTTAAGTCCATACCGGCGGATCCATTTGTTGAGTCTATCCAAGATCGAGCTGTGGTCCGCCCGGTTCCAGAACTCTAGATTTTCTTCGCTCATGATCTCTTTGATCGATTCCTGATTGTCCCAAGGATCGATCCCATAAATTTTTCCTGAGCCATTAGCCCGCAGGGCATTAGCCATGGGAACGAGCGATTTTCCGCCCCACACGCCGATCTCGACAATCACTTGAGGTTTGTATTTCACGACGAGATCGATGAGAACGGCGGCCTTATCTTCCGAACACCACCCCTCAAGCTGGGACATGTAAGCAAAGGATTGCCGTTTGAGCTGTACATTTTGAGGTTGATGGGGGATCGCATATTCGTAATGCGAGACGGGCGGCGCGCTTGTTTGAGCATCCATACTTTCTCCTTTTAAAGGGTTACTATTGTAGGTAAAACACCGAATTGTGTCATCACGAAAAGGGAGAGATTCGTTCGCGCACGCTGGACAATTTTCTCGACCCATTTTTCAGGGTGCTGCGGAGCGTCTCTTCGCTCGCTTGCAGCTCGATCTGGTCGCGAGCGCGCGTCACGCCAGTGTACAAAACTTCCCTACCGAACACTTCAGAACCAGGAGGAAGAAGAAAAAGAACGCGCTTGTACTCGCTTCCCTGGCTTTTATGCACCGAAAGGGCATAGGCATATTCAAACGCCGGGAGCGCCGCTCGCGCAATGGGTTCCTTGCCCAGAAAATGGGCCCACTCACCCTGCAGCATCCCGGTCTCGCCGTTGGAGAGCCCCAAGCGGTAATCGTTACGGGTGATCATGATAGGAATTTGGGGTGAGCGCAGCCGCGCGGCGAGGAGTTGGTTGATCGCATCGACGCCAAAAGTCCCCTTGCGCACGGTCGATAAAATTCTAAACTGAGAAAAATCTTCTCCTTTGACCGCTTGAAAAAGGCGCTCTAAACTGCCAGCCTCCAAAAGATCACGGCGAGAACTCGCGACAACTTCTTCAACTCTGTGATGCCGAATCGCCGCCGCCAGATTTAATACCTCTTCCCGCTCCGAGCGGAGGCACTGCGTTAACAGCGTTGTCGGCACCGCTTTGGATTCTACGAGATCGGCGAACAAACTGCCCGCTTCCACCGGCGGCAGCTGCTCGGGATCTCCCATCAAAACAACCCTTGTCCCCGCTCTCACCCGTCGAAGAAAATGGACGAATAGCTCCGCATCGAGCATCGAACACTCATCGATCAAAATCAACTCTGCGTCAAGATCAGGACCCGCTTTTTGCAGATCGGCCCCGCCGCGCAGTCCTAAAAGCGCATGCAGCGTTCCGCACTTCACGCGCCCCTGAATTTTCGCTTCGAGATTTGCCGCTGCTTTTCCCGTGGGCGCTCCCACCATGATCTTCTTTCCTGCAAAAGCTGCTGCGAGCTCAGCCGCTGTATGCGTCTTTCCCGTTCCTGGGCCGCCGGCAAGAAGAGTAAGAGGAAATGTTAGCGCGAGCTCCACCGCTTTTTTCTGCTCTGTATTCAAATGGCCGCTCAAAGGCAGCGCTAATTTCTCAAGCGGCGTATTCATCAGTCGCTGCACATGCTCGATGAAACGGGTTTCGAACTGCCAATTTTTTTGCAGATAGACCCGCTCTCCAAATCGATAGAGCGGCTTGCCTTCGCCCACAATCTCTTCGGGCAAAACCACTGCGCGCAAGGCTGCACCGCAGCCAGGTGCCATAAAATTGGGAGTGTCCAAAGAGAGGCACAAATGCCCTTGGCGCGATACCGCCATCAAGGCAGCCACCAAAGGCTGCTCTTCTTTGCAAGCGGTGATCCGCTCGGCAAAGTAGCGATCGATCGGTTCTAAATATCCTTCCTCAGTCCACGCTTCAATCATTGTAATTCGTATTCTATAGGAATAGCGGGATTATTTAGAGGTAGAAAAAATCTTCTGAGTTGAGCTAAAGTTTTTTTTCATCCGACACCAGGAGATTTTCATGTCGATCCAACCGATAACGCCACCTTCTACATTTTCATCATGCATTAGCGATAGCTTCTCTATTAATTCTACGGCGCTTGCCGCAACAACCGCTTTGGTTGCAGGGGTCGCGCTAGCCGTATTCGAATTGATTTCTTGGCTCGCTCTCGCAAGCGTTGCGTCCGCTGTAGTCGTCTGCTATTTAGTTTCGCGCTACATACAGGTAGTCGCTCCAAGAGAGCCCGCGGGGCCGACAACAGCTACCGCTGCTATGCAAACGCTGCTGCCTAGACCTTCGACCCCACCTCCGGCTCCGATACAAATGACACCCATTTCTACTGCACCCACTGAGGTACTGATTTCTACTCCAGCGCAAACAATTTCCACAATGACTGAGCTACTGCTATCAGATTTGCCCCAGACTACGCCCGCGCTACGGCAAGAGTCCCTGTCTCAGCAGCTCGTTGTAAGGACACCACTCAGAGCTGCGGTCACAACTGCAACTGTAACTTTTCGCGACCAAATGTTGGCAGAAGTGATCAGCTCGCCGCAACGGATCCAGCGAGAGGCAGACAGCCTTGAGCAGAATGATGTTGAGGAAGCCGATGGAACACCTCAAACTTTGAGCGCTCAGCGCGCTGAAAGCGATGATGATGATTCCCAGGAAAATTCTGAGGTTAGCGACGAAAACGCTTCCCTACCGAGATCATCTGCTGTACCTAAATCAGATGAATTTCGTACACCCCCTCCAGGCGTTAATCGTGTGTTGCAAACGGCGCAGATCTTCGGCGCCCTCGCGAACAGTCCTGCGCCACTTTCTCCATTAGCTACGGGCTTTCAAACACATGGAACGGGAGGAACTCCTGAAATTTTCAATCTAGGCGTATCAGATAGCAGTACCGGCGCCACATTGAGAACAGTATTATTCGGTTCTAATGATGATAGCCCCCCGCCTAAGCCACAGACACCGGAAAGGGTGAAAAGTACACGAGAAACAACAACCGTCACTCAAACCATTGTTGCGAAGTACCCTTCTCCGGCCTCTAGTACTACAAAACCTCCACGGCACATCCAGCAAGGGATTGAATATCGGCGCAAGATTGTGCAAGTCTATGAAGTTCACGGTACTCTCATTACCGAAATTCTAGATTTTGATGACGCGCATCCCAATGCAATGGTCCCGGGCGAGGAATTTCGACAAGCCATGCGATGGATCGCCGAAAAAAAGGGAGTCCTTAGAACTCAACAAATTGAAATTGGAAGAGCAATAGATGCCATGAAATCGGCCAATTTATTAGGACCTAGCTCTAGGGAAACTTTTGTCCGAGAATTAAACGCGAGAAAAATACGCCTAGATTCCATTCTCAAAGAGTGCGAAAAAAGAATTCAGAGGAAAAAAAAATAGATAGGAAAAAATTTTATTTATTAAGTATCCTGTTGCGCAACAAAAGGCGGCATTATGAATGCAGTGACTCCAACAACTACCCCGGTTAGTGCACCAGCACCTGCTGAAACAGCGAGACAGGATATTCATCAAAGGATTAGCTGCGATCTTCGAGTGATCACTTGCGTGGGTTTGATCTGCAGCATCGCGTTAGCGATTCTTTTTGCCGCCTCTTCCCAAAACATCTTTGCTTACTTAAGCATTGCCGGAACAGGGATGATTTTCCGCTCTTATCAGGAAATCCAAATCATCCTGAATCCTCCCACCTCAACGGGAATGGATCAGCTCAATCTCTTCAAGCTCACCCAAATCAAAATGGGACAGCTCGTCTCATTTATCGGCGAATCGCTAACCGCAGCCGGCCAGTATTTGTCAGGATAAGTTTTTCAGTAGGAAAAAATTTTATAGTTAATATATCGTCTCCGCAAAACATGGGGAGTGTTGCATAACTTCTTCGAATCGGATTTGATGGCAAAACGCTCAGATTTTAGCGTTTATCACTCGCAGTAAATAGCAAAACCGTATGCGCTTAAAGATGAGTTGTTTTTTCACAAAGATCATGGAAAACAGTTGTGCAACACACCCCAAAACAAGGAGATTCTATGTCAGCTACGGCACTTTCTCATTCCGCTACGCCATCCGTACCGCCTATTTCTACCCTATGCACGGGAAGATTCAGTGTTGATTTTGGAACACTTTACAAACTGGTCACAATCGTGAGCGGAGTTGCCATCGCTGTCTTTGCGATCCTGGAAGCGCAGTATCTCGTCGCTGCCTGTGCGCTCACACTTTCTGCCTTTGCGATCAATTCCTGCTTTAATAGAGAGCCTATACCACAAAATCAGCCGCTACTTTCTGCAGTTACTTCGACACAAACACCACCCAGCTTAGGAAATCCTTTGGACCCCTCAGCAGCCAGTACAGTTGCCGGATCAGAGAGTGATGATGGAGAGTATAGCTCCTTTGATGGGGAAGATGAACCTCGATCTGCCCAGCCTATTCGACAGGCGGTAAGTCCTTTGATTGAAAATCACCGTACAGAGGGACAGAGAGCGTTGGGTCATCCTCTTGTCAGACAAAATAGCTATAGCGACAGTCCTTATCAACCCACTAGAACCCGACCCTTTTCTCAGACGCCTTTCGCAAATAAGTCTAGCAGCGAAGAAGGAGAGAGGACATCGGGGAGTGAAAATGAAGAATTAGGAGTTTACTCTCTAAATTTTGATAACGATAGCGGCTCCGAAGACGATCAAGGGCGACCAGATATTGTCGCGAGTAGAAAGCTTGAAAGAGAGAGAATCGCTACTCTGCTCGATGAGAATGAATAGCGCTCTGTTAAAAAAAGATGCACTCAATCGAGGCAACAAACCTCTTATTAAAGATTTTATCACTATATAGAAATAGTTTTGATCAAATTCACTAGTAAAAATTTTCATAGTTGATGTATCTTTTGCTCACTAGAAAATTTAATGTCTGTTTTATTGATCCTGAGGGAGATACACCTCATTGCCCTTGGCAGGCAAAAAATAATTAAAGGGCAGCCTTCAATAAAACAGATACCCAAACGCATCTTACCGACACCTATTACAGGAGGCAATATGGCTACAGAAACTGGAAGAATCTCTTCACAAGCTCAGGGTGTAAATCCACCCCTATTGATCCGTAGTAATTTAGAACAAGTGGCCGCAATCGCTTGCGCTGTGGCCGCCGTTGCTTTGGCGATTTTCGCTTTCATTGGATCTGAGTATTTAATCGCAGCTTTAAGCGCCGCCGCCGGCCTCAGCATCCTATACGCCTTCATGCAAGGAGAAAATACTGCAGCCGTTCCAACACCGACGGCGCCTGTTGTTCCTGTTGTCACTCAACCAACGGCGACGAATGCTTTGATAAGCTCTAGCGCAACACTTCAAACAACACTCACCACACAACCTACCGCTATAGGAGGCATAACCTCTGCACCGCAAACTCTACCTTCAGGTGAATTGACACGTTCTACATCTTCATCGACGACCTCTGTAACTGAGGATAACCTATTCTCTTCTAGGGGATCTGTAGAAGAGCAAGAAGAGATATCGAAATCCGCTACAACTGCAACCTCTTCCGCTCAGCCTGCATTGCCAACCTCAGAGGAAACTTCTTCAATGCAACGAATAACAGTTCAGGCATCTAGTTCATTGCTTCCCCCAATTTCGTTAGCAAATCCTTCTGCAGTAAATCCTGATGAAGGGTCTTTCCTACGTAGGCGCTCGCCCGATCAACAAACTAGAGTTGTAACAAAAACCGCTAAATTCGATCCGCTAACGCCCAAGCTTCGTCAGCCCGCCAATTTAATGAGCACTGACTCTTCTGACACATTAAGTGTTGGTTCTTCCGATAGTTTCTCTTCCACAGAATCTAAACATCGAAGAACACAGTCCGATGTTCAGCCGCCATCTAACGCTTTTGATCAAACCCGCATTTTGAGCGATGCGCTGATGCCAAGACCAGTATTCCGAGCAAGAAGCGCTGTAATCGCAGACACTGAGCAAAATCCGCTTGGGCATTTGCTGGCAAGACCTAATGAAACGGAAACAGTGTCGCTAGAAAGATCGCCTTTTGCATTAACCGACAGAGCAAATGAAGAATTAGATGGCATCCTAGGTGGATTGGGTAAACATCTAGACAAATCCGATCCTAAGCCGGCACGACGCAGAGCGGCTTCTCACGGCGTGCTGACCTCACCCACTATAGGAGGTCTTCAAAACCAGGGATCTCATTCACAAATGGACCCCATTGAAGATGAAAGAAGCGCAACAATGGCCTCAGAAGAAAACATCTTTATGACACCCCCCCCAGCGCGAAAACAACTCCCAGCACCAGCCTCCGGAGCCATACCACCTGTAACAGGAACACCACTACCAGTCCAGGGAGAACGGGTTTCTTTATTTCAATTCCTTAGAAGCACAGAAAAAAGAACAGTCGGTCAGCTCCCTCGATCTCCCTCTAATCCTGACTTTAAGACGATGGCTATCTTCCACGCAACCCATGGGAACATGCCTATCGGAGCCTATACAGCCGGCATGTTTAATACTCGCTCTGTTAAGAAGCTAGCCGGAAAAGATTTTCAGGATAAATACTAGTAGTCCTTAACAAAAATTCTTGGAGTAATTTCGGCGTCAAAGCCGCTCAAATCGACGATCGCAAGTTGATTCGTATTAGCTTAATACGGATCAACTTGCGAAG